>NZ_JACVAE010000004.1:0-300000 GCF_014851675.1 Rhizobium sp. ARZ01 | reverse complement strand
CGGATCGGCCCTGGCGCGGGCCTCGAAGTTCGGTGGCATCCCCGACTATCTTGCGACGGCCAATGACGAGATACTCGTCCTCCTGCAGGTCGAAAGCAGGCGTGGTCTGGATGCCCTCGACGACATCCTGGCCATTGAGGGCGTCGATGGTGTCTTCATCGGACCGTCGGATCTGGCCGCCGACATGGGCTATCTCGGCAACGTTTCGGCGCCACCGGTGCGTGAGGCGGTGCTGGATGCGCTCCGCCGTATACGGGCCGCCGGCCGCATCGCAGGCGTGTTGTCGGCCGACAGCGCACTCATCGAGGATTGCAAGAACGCCGGCGCCAACTTCGTCGGCGTCGGCATCGATGTCAGCCTGTTCACCAAGGCCTTGAGGACCCTTGCGGCACAGTATCGTTCATAGTTGAAGCCGTTTCGCCACGCACTGTCCGGATCGCCATCGGAACAGTGCGTGGCCTCTCGTCGGTGATCTGCCGCGCGGAGCGCTTCTACTGCGCACAACCTTGAATTCGAGGCGGGCCTTCACCGGCGTGGCACTGAGTCATTTGGATGGACGGCGGCTCATCCCCTGTCGAAACAGAGGAGCACTCACGCCTCAAACCGCATCTTCAGGTTCGCGTTAATCGCAGCAAGGTCGATCACCTCCTTGTCCTTCTGCGAGAAGGCGAAAATCGTGTCCGTCGCTGTGGCCGATGCGCCGTGCCCCTTAACTGATCTGAAGACAAAGCGGCCGCTGCCAGCTCCGCCGTAGAGATCGTCGAAACCGAGCCCGCCGATGAGGCGGTCATTTCCCGCCCCACCCGACAGCACGTCGTTGCCGGCGCCGCCGTCGAGCGTATTGGCCTTTGCCTCGCCCGCAAGTTTATCGGCACGGGAGGAGCCAGTGAGGTTCTCAAGGGAGGGAATAGATGTCGCCCTTGGCGTCGCCATGCGTGCGGGTTGACCGATGGCGCGATCAACGGCAATCGACGCATCCGAGCGTCCGGTCTGGCACGACGCCATCAATTTGCCCCTAAACATCGGCATGCTTCCTTCCGCAAAAGGGAGAGAAACACAAAATGCATGAGATCATCGAAGTCGCCGCGGCACGCGTCGGCGGGCGAATACCGCTTGGCATCATGACACTTCAGCAAGCGCTGAAGATGCCGCATACGGACGAGTTCCGCTATCGTCACATCACCAACCATCACCATCCGGAAAGAGTGATGTCTCGCCAAGAGCTCGAGAAGCTTGCGAGACATCGCGCACCGGTTTTCGTCGCCGCGGACGGCAATGTCTCTAGCCGTAGAGATAGGTCGGAAGCCAGAGTGTCATGCCCGGCCAGACATACATGATGACCATGCAAAGGATGACGATCAGCATATAGGGCATCATGCCGGCGAAGATCTGGTTGAGGGTAACCTGCGGTGGCGAGACGCCCTTGAGATAATAGGCCGACATCGCGACTGGCGGCGACAGGAACGCCGCCTGCAGGTTGACGAAGACGAGGACGCCCCAGAGAACCGGATCGATATCGAAGTGCCTCAGCAACGGCAGGAAAATCGGCACGAAGATGATGATGATCTCCGTCCATTCGAGCGGCCAGCCAAGAAGGAAGATGATCGCCTGCGACAGAATCATGAACTGCAACGGTGTCAGGTCGAGCGCCAGCACCCATTGTTCGACGAGTGCCTGGCCGCCGAGGATGGCGAAGACGGCCGAAAAGAGCGCCGATCCGACGAACAGCCAGCAGACCATCGCCGTCGTCTTCGCGGTCAGGAACACCGCTTCCTTGGTGCGCTTCCAGTTGAGCGTCCGGGCCTGGAACGCCAATAGGAAGGCCCCGGCGGCGCCGACGGCCGCGGACTCCGTCGCTGTCGTGATCCCGAACAGGATCACGGCGAGCACGACGACAGTGAGGATCCCGAGCGGCATGACCGAGGAGACCAGAAGCTTCACGACCTGCAGGCGATCGGCGGTCATGTTGCGGTAGTAGCGGACGAGCACGACCGTAGCGATGGCCGCGATGATGCCGAACGTCACGTAGAAACTCGTTGCCGGCCCATCGACGGCCGCCGGTCCCGCATCGAGCGCCGGCGCGCCGAGTTCCTCCAGCCCTTCCGGCGCTTCTGCCTCGGCGGAGGCCCGCGGATGGATGACGACATACCACCATACGAGCGCCAGCGTGAACGCGGTCAGCGAGAACGGTACCAAGGCGGCGCAGGCATTCTTGGTCAGCTTCCAATAGCTGAGGCGGCCCTCTTCGGTCTCGATCGCCATCGCCCGCGATGGCGAGAACAGCGCGGAAAGCAGCCCGGCTGGCATGTTGCGCGAATAGAGCGCCTCAAAGCTCCTCATCCAGGCGGGTACCGGAACTCTTGTCTGCTCCTCCGGCAAGGCGGGTGCGATCTTCGGATTGATCATCGCCCACCCGAGAATGTAGGCGAGGTAAAGGAGTGCTAGGAAAAAGCCGGGAAACATCGCAGCGGCATAGAGCTTGACGACCGACTGCCCCGCCACTGCCGCGTAGACGATGATCATCACCGATGGCGGGATCAGAATGCCCAGCGTTCCTCCGGCTGTGATGACGCCCGACGCGAGTTTCACGTCATAGCCAGCACGCATCATCGGGTTCATCGCAATAACCCCCATCAGCACCACCACCGCGCCGACGAGGCCGCTCGCAATGCCCCAAAACGTGCAGACGATGAGCGTCGCAACGGCAAGCGACGCGGGCACCCGCCGGAAAGAAAGCTGAATGCTGTAGAACATCTTGTCGACCAGCGCGCCACGCTCCATCACGTAACCCATCAGCACGAAGAGTGGGATGGAGATCAGAACGTCATTGGTCATCGCGCCATAGGTGCGCTGAACCATCAGGTCGAAGACGCGATTGTCGATCCAGTGCTCGGCCGGATTGTAGAAAGCATAAAAGCCGAACAGCATGCCCAGCCCCATCAGAGTGAAGGCGGTCGGAAACCCCATCATGATGACGATCACGATGAGGAACAGCATCGTCAGCCCGAGGAACGGATCGCTCACGTCTCGATGTCTCCCCCCAGGCCGCGTTGCCGCGCCGCCCTGTCGATATCCTGGGCGCGCCCGATCGCGGCTTCGCGCGTCTCCGCGTCTATGTAGTCGCTATGCGCAAGCTGCTCGGCGACGACGTCGATCTCCTCGACATCCTTGAGGCGGCTCGGCCATTCTCCGGTCCTCAGACAGACGATGCAGCGCATGATCTCGGCCAGTCCCTGAAGCATCACGAGGACACCTGCTATCGGAATGACGGTCTTGAAATAGTAGATCGGCGGTCCCTCCGCCGTCACGGTCGAATGCTCGCCGATCCGCCACGAAAGCGCGGCATAGTCGTAGCCCGCGTAAACGAGAGCGGCGACGCCTGGCAGGAAGAAGAAGATGTAGAGGACCAGATCGAGCCCGGCCTGTAGCCGCGGCCTGAACGAGCTGTAGAGAAAGTCACCGCGGACATGGGCGTTCTGCGCCAGTGCATAGGCACCGGCAAGCATAAATAAGGTGCCGTAGAACATGTTGCTGGCGTCGAATATCCACGCAGTCGGCGCGTTCATGATGTAACGCTTGAAGACCTCGACGCAGACGAGCGTCATCAGTCCGATGATCAGCCAGGCCGCGGCCTTTCCGACCCACACGCTGATTGCATCGACCCTGAGCAGAAAATGCTGAACGTTCACGCGCGTGCCCCCAGATGGCGCATATCTTGGTCCGAAGCATCACCGGGATCTCCGCCCGATGATGCCGAACCACGCGTCAGAACTCCTTCGCCACTCCATCCTTGCCGAAATAGTGATCGAACACCAATCTCCGGCCGACGACGTTGTCCTGTTCCCATCGCGTCGCCCGCTCCGCAAAGGCAAGCTGGGACTCGAGGATCTCCTTGAACAGCGGGTTTTCCGCCGCCTTCTTCTTTACAACCTCGTCGTAGACTTCCAATTGCCGCTTGAGGATCGCTTCCGGCGTCTTGTAGAACTTGACCTTGTCGGTCGTCTGCATCTCCACATAATCTTTCGAATAGCGATCGATCGCCTTCCACGCCATGTCCTGCGAAGCGGCCTCGACGGCGTTGGAGATGATTGCCTTCATCTGTTCAGGCAACGAGTCGAATTTTGTCTTGTTGAACATGATTTCGAACTGCTCCGCATTCTGGTGATAGCTTTGCAGCATGCAGATTTTCGAGACGTCCGGGAAACCAAGCACCCGGTCGGACGAGGAGTTGTTGAACTCGGCCGCGTCGAGCAGGCCACGATCCAATGCCGCGACGATTTCACCGCCCGGCAGCGCGTTGACGGCGGCCCCGAGACCCGTAAAGACATCGATCGAAATACCGACAGTGCGGAATTTCAGTCCCTGGAGATCCTCGGCCTTGGCGACCGGTTTCTTGAACCAGCCGAGCGGTTGTGTCGGCATTGGCCCATATGGGAACGAAACGACATTGGCGCCGATGGACTCATAGAGCTTGGCGAGAAGTTCTTTGCCTCCCCCATATTTATGCCACGCCAGAAGCATGTTGGCGTCCATTGCGAAGCCCGGTCCGGAGCCCCAGAGCGCCAATGCTGTCTGCTTGCCGTAGTGGTAGACGAGCACGCCGTGGCCGCCGTCGAGCGTTCCTTGCGAGACCGCGTCGAGCAGGCCGAAGGCGGGCACGACGGCGCCCGCCGGCAACACCTCGATCTTCAGGTCACCGCCGGTCATGTCGTTGACCTTTTGGGCGAAATCAAGCGCGAACTCGTGAAAGATATCCTTGGAGGGCCATGTGCTCTGCCAGCGCATGTTGATCGGCCCTTGAGCCTTGACGACACTCGGTGCGGCGATTACCGCCGCACCCGCGGTGACCGCGCCGCTCAGAAATCTGCGACGCGAGGTTGTTCCCTCAATCTGGGTCCTTCGCTTCATCTCTTCCTCCCGAAACATGGGCTTTTCACCCATTGGCGAGCGGGATAAGAAAAGGTGGCGCGGTCTCCCGCCGGCATCGCGCTCACAATCTATTGTTTCATCTTCAAATTATACTCCTTTATTAGCTTGCGCTACAACTCCATCATCCGCACGACTTATCCTGGGCCAGGCGCCGCACCGCACCGCCGGCCGCGCGATCCGGTACAACCCTTCCGCTTGACCCGATGCCTGACGGGATCGAGCCGCACCTCGCACTGTTGAAGTCCGCCCGCCGAAGGGGCCGAATTGGGCGCTGAGGTGAAGTGGGGTGGATATCGCCTGGCGCCCCCATCGAGCCGAATGTCTTGCGGATAATTCCCGCTGCAGCCACGATTGGACGCACCATTTTCCAGACATCGCCGGCCCGCCTGCAAACCGGGGATCCAAATCGCCAACTTCGATGGCGAGGCCGTATCCTGGACAAAGATGGCCGCCGGTTACAACACGGATCGACCTTGGCTCCTGAATATTATTCGTGCGAAAGCACCCAATTCGATCGAATCGCCTATAGCTTCGCTCGTGTGGAACGGGGCGTGGATAATAGTAGGCTCGTTTCACTCCCAGTGATTCCCGGCACTAGTCGGACTTTGCGTAAGACAGCGTCAAAGTCGGTGAGATTTGAAGCGCTGAGTTCGACCAGAAGGTCCCACCGACCGTTCGTCGTATGGATCTGCGAAATCTCCGGAAAGCCGCCAAGGGTCTTTATCACGCGATCAGTGACGTGGCCTTCAATCTCGACCATCATGACGCCGCGAACGACATCTTCAAGGGCGTCGGCGCGCAGCATCACGGTATAGCCGAGGATCGTCCCGTCCTGCTCCATCCGCTCAATGCGCGCCCTCACGGTTGCGCGGGACGCCCCGCTCTCCAGGGCGAGGTCCGAAACACTCCTGCGACCGTTCCCCCGAAGAAGTGTTACGATCTTCCGATCAAGCTCATCCATTCCAATTTGATCTCCGGGTTTGCCGTTATGGACAGTTTGGCATTCCGCGATGCCAAAATTCAATATTCAATCTGCCATAGAGGAATCCTACAGTTAGACAACGTCAATAGGAGTAAGTCATGGAATGCACGTTGATCGGTGCGCCCCTGCAAATTGGTGCGGGGCTGCTTGGATGTGAGATGGGGCCGAGCGCCCTTCGCATCGCCGGCCTTCGCACGGCGCTGGAGGAACTGGGCCATACGGTCAAGGACATTGGCAATCTCACACCTCGTGCCTTCGAAGAGATGCCGCACCCGAACGCGGCGGTACATCACCTCGGTGAAACGGTCGCATGGGTGGAGGCGCTGTCAGCCGCGGCCTACGAGCACAGCAAGACAGGCATGCCCATCTTCCTGGGAGGCGATCACGCGATATCCGCCGGCACCGTTCCAGGTCTTGCACGGCGCGCCGCCGAGCTCGGCCGGCCGCTGTTCGTCCTCTGGCTGGATGCCCACACCGACTTTCATAGTCTTGAGACGACCGTCAGCGGCAACCTTCACGGCACGCCGGTCGCCTATTATATCGGCCAGCCCGGCTTTACCGGCTATTTCCCCGCGCTCACCCATCGCGTTCCTGCAGAAAACGTCTGCATGATCGGCATCCGCAGCGTCGATCCCGCCGAACGGGCCGCCATCCGGAAGACCGGCATTACCGTCCACGACATGCGCGTGATCGACGAGCACGGCGTGGCCGTGCTTGTCCGGAGTTTTCTGGAACGGGTCAGCGCCGCAAACGGGCTGCTGCATGTGAGCTTCGACGTCGACTTTCTGGAGCCCGACATCGCGCCGGCCGTGGGCACCACGGTGCCGGGCGGGGCGACATTCCGCGAGGCACACCTGATCATGGAGATGCTCCATGACAGCGACCTTGTGACCAGCCTCGACATCGTCGAGCTCAATCCGTTCCTCGACGAGCGCGGCAAGACCGCAAGACTCCTCGTCGATCTCGTCGCCAGCCTGATGGGCAAGCGGGTGATGGATCGCCCGACTATCTCGGGCTGATTTCGATTGTTCTTTGGTTTGGAGGGAAAATGAACACTGATCCGAAACTGAACGTGGTTCCATTCGTCAGCGTGGACCACATGATGAAGCTCGTCCTGAAGGTTGGCATCGACCGGTTCCTGACGGAACTCGCTGCCGTCATCGAGGAAGATTTCCGCCGCTGGCCGGTCTTCGACAAGACCCCGCGCGTCGCCTCCCATTCCGAGGAAGGCGTCATCGAACTGATGCCGACCAGCGACGGCACGCTCTACGGCTTCAAATATGTGAACGGCCACCCGAAGAACACACGCGACGGCCGGCAAACCGTGACCGCCTTCGGTGTCCTGTCAGATGTCGGCAACGGCTACCCGATGCTGCTGACCGAGATGACGATCCTGACCGCGCTGCGCACCGCGGCGACCTCGGCCGTGGCGGCGAAGTACCTGGCCCGCCCGAACGCCCGCACCATGGCCATCATCGGCAATGGCGCACAGAGCGAATTCCAGGCCCGCGCCTTCAAGTCGCTGCTCGGCATCGACAAGCTTCGTCTTTACGATATCGACACGGCAGCCACCCGGAAATGTGCCCGCAACCTCGCTGGCCTCGGCTTCACCATCGAGGAGTGCTCCTCCGTCGAGGAAGCCGTCACGGGCGCCGACATCATCACCACCGTCACCGCAGACAAGCAGTACGCGACGATCCTTTCCGACAATCATGTCGGCCCTGGTGCCCACATCAACGCGGTCGGCGGTGACTGCCCAGGCAAGACCGAACTCAGCAAGGACATCCTTCTGCGCTCGGACATCTTCGTCGAATATCCGCCGCAGACGCGCATCGAAGGCGAAATCCAGCAGCTGCCGGCCGAACATCCCGTCATCGAACTCTGGCAGGTCATGACCGGCGAGACGGAAGGCCGCCGAAGCGCGGACCAGATCACGCTCTTCGACAGCGTGGGCTTTGCCATCGAGGACTTCTCCGCACTCCGCTACGTCCGAGACAAGATTAGCGAACTTGGAATGTTCACCGAATTGGATCTCCTCGCCGATCCAGACGACCCTCGCGATCTCTACGGCATGCTGCTCCGCTGCGAAAAGAAGCTTAGCGCTGCATAGACAGTTGCCAAGTGCTTGCCCGATCGCCGGCGCTGTCCCCTGGAAGCGCCGGCTTTTTCATACAGAACGCACAGCGCAACTTGCCGGAGCCAGTTTAGATACCCGCTTTTCGCAACATGTATTGTGCGTTCTCGACAGACCCTGCCCAGGCTTACCGGCTGGTCGCTTACTTGTTCAGCGCATCCTTGAGCGCCTTTGCCGGCGTGAAGGTTACTTTCCTTGCAGCGGCAACCTTGATCGTCGCGCCCGTCATCCTTCACCTTCAACTTGTCAAAGCCGGGAATTGACGTCTCGCTCACTGCAAGTGCAGCAGCGGTGATTTGAGAGAAGACCGTCTCTACGATGGCTTTGCTTTGGGCCTTTGTCAGTCCGTGATCGGCAGCGAACTCGTCCACATGCGGCTAACGCTTGTCACTCCATCTCCGAGATGGATTTGGCTTCCGGTCTTGCCGAGGCGCAGTTTGTCAGCACAAGCGCCGCGCGAAAATTCTTCTCACTATCCAGCACGATCAACGACATCAGGACGAGGCCCAGCCCCGCCCCGAAATAGCCACCGCAGAGTGCGGCAAGAAAACCGGACAGGTAAGTCCACCGTAGCGTCCCCATGCCGCGGCTCGCAGCGAGCTGATGAATGGAAGCGGCGAAGATGAATAGTAGCGTCGCCCCGAGAATAAGCCGTGGCACGAGCGCACGGAAGACGGCGAGCAGGAGAAACGCACCCGCAAGCGCCCGCTGCTCCATGCGCTCAGCGCACACAGCGCCCGCACGGCCCTCAACCTCTATATTGAACCAGGCAGCGCGGCACAGCTCGACGCCCGCCCGCGGCTTTTTGCGACTGGCGGACTGGAGCGCGAGCTTATTGCCACGCTGGCAAAGAGCACGCGGAACGAAGCTGGTCGCCCAGCGTATGAGCGGCTGATTGACGTGCACTTCCACCGGCTACAGCCAGTGCGCTCCAGGCGCGACCTTCCCATTCCCGCCGATCCGGCACTGAGGAAAGCTTTTGGATCAAAGGCGTCGCTGCTGACCCTGAATGAGAGGGTGAAATACGTCCAGCGTGCTGTTAAACGACTGGAAGCCGCGGATCCGTCTTCACCCGGAAGCGGTCGCTCAATCCCTTGCTGCAGGTGCTTGGTGACACCGACCAGTTCTATCACAACCGACCCGCCTCAATAATCCGAGTGCGATTTGATTATCGCGCATCAAATTGCCTCGTCATCGGGACTGAACAAAACCCGACCTCTAACGGTTAATCTTGGAGAACCACGAGAGAAAGACGATGGAGTTCGCAGAGGCGGTCAACGCTGTCGAATATTGGCTGCAGGCTTTCTTCCTGAATGAGTGGACACTCTATCAGTCCGCCCTGATCGTTGTTGGTTATCTGCTCTCCGGATTCCTGGCAAAGCGGATCGAACCGGCATTGGAATCGCGTGCGCGCACCATCAAGGGAAATCCAGATCTCCTTCGTGTCGTCATCGCTTTCATGCGGCGGCTGCGGTGGCTCTTCTTGATCGTATGGCTATGGGTTGTGGACGCCGTCTTGCTGCAATTTGGATGGCCCTCGAACCGATGGCTGGTAGCCACGGCCTTGACCCTCGTGGCGGCGTGGTTCGTCATCGCCGTGCTGACGCGCATAATCAGAAATCATATGCTGGCCCGTATCGTTGCCGTGGCTGGGTGGCTCTACTTTTCCCTCTATGCGCTGGGGCTGGACCAAGTCCTACTGACGGCACTCGATGGCATTGCCGTCAATCTTGGCACCGCTCGCCTTTCGATGCTGGTCGTCCTAAAAACCGTCGTCCTTTCCGGTGCGTTGATCTGGCTGGCTGTTTTGGTCGGCAACATGTCGTCGAACTGGATACAAAAATCGGCCGATCTCAACCCATCCTTGAAGGTCCTCATCAGCAAACTGGTCAAGATTGGACTGATGGTGTTTGCGGGTACAATTGCCTTGTCTGCAACAGGCATCGACCTGACGGCACTAACTGTCTTTTCAGGGGCTGTCGGGGTCGGTGTCGGGTTTGGCCTGCAAAAGGTCGTCTCCAACTTCATTTCCGGAATCATTATCCTTCTCGATAAATCCATAAAACCGGGCGACACGATCACACTGGGAGAGACGTTCGGCTCGATCCGCGATTTGCGCTCCCGCTTCGTCTCCGTCATCACGAGAGATGGCAAGGAGTACCTCATACCAAACGAGGACTTCATCTCGCAGCAGGTCGTGAACTGGTCATTTTCCAGTGACTATGTCCGCATCGAGGTGAGCTTCGGAACCTCGTATGACAGCGATCCACACGAGGTTGCTCGCATCGCGATCGAGGCCGCCAAAGCCATTCCTCGGGTTGCGAGCACATACGCGCAACCGGTCTGCTGGATGGCAGGCTTTGGAGCGTCATCGCTCGATTTCAAGCTGAGATTCTGGATTTCCGACCCGAGTAACGGACTGACAAACGTTCGCGGCGAAGTACTCATGGCCCTGTGGGACGCGTTCAAGGCAGCCGGCATTTCAATCCCGTTCCCGCATCGCGAAATCGTTATGAAGAACCCTATTGAGATTACCCGCGCCAGTCACCAGCACGAAGTCGACGTGGCAGCGCCGTAGCCGCACTTTTTGATCCAGAGTATATTGAGCCGAGGAGGTGCATCATGCGCCGACCTTTTCCAATAGCAGTCGCTTTGGCATGCCTGATCAGCTTCCACGCCCAGGCGGAAATTCTGATCGGGGCTGCTGGACCGATGACGGGCAAACTGACCTGGATTGGCGAGCAATTGCAGCGCGGCGCGGAGCTTGCCGTTCACGACGTCAATGCGCAAGGCGGCGTGCTTGGCCAGCCAGTGCGGCTTATCATTGCCGATGATTTCTGCGACACGGAACAAGCCATCGCAGCGGCCAAAAAGCTCGTGGCAGACAAAGTCGTCTTCGTCGTCGGGCACTATTGTTCGGGCGCCTCAATCCCGGCAGCTGGGGTCTACGAGGCGGCAGGCGTGCTGCAGATATCTCCGGGCTCGACAAATCCGCTCCTGACGGACCAGGGGCGCGCCAATGTCTTTCGCGTAATTCCACGGGACGATGCGCAAGGTACGGCTGCGGGGAACCTTCTCGCCGATCAATGGGGCAGGAGAAAGATCGCTATACTTCATGACGGTACCACTTACGGCAGAGGCTTGGCGGAGCAGACCAAGAAGCGACTGAACAGTCGCAACGTGACCGAAGCGAGCTACCTTCTGTATGAACCTGGTAAGAGCGACTATGCAGCGGAGATTGCCAGGCTCGAGGAAGCAGGCATCGACGTGATCTATGTGGGCGGGTACCACACCGAGGTAGCGCTCATGGCAAGCGCCGCTCGCGATCGCGATTACTCAGTTCAGTTCGTGTCCGGCGATGCCATGGCGACCGAGGAGTTGGCGCTGATCGCGGGACCCGCCGCCGAAGGCCTTCTTTTCACCTTTACTCCGGACGCGCGCCGAAACCCTGAGGCCGCTGCGGTCGTTGCCCGCTATCGCGCAGAGAACTACGAGCCTTATGCCTATACCCTGCTCACCTATGGCGCCATCCAGGTCTGGGCACAGGCCGTAGCCAAGGCTGGTTCGCTGGACGTTGGCGGGGTGATCGACGCGCTCCACAAAGGTGAATTTTCGACGGTGCTCGGACCGATCGCCTTCGACGACAAGGGCGATCTGATGCGGCAAACCTGGGCGTGGTACGTTTGGAAGAATGGGGAATATGTGCCCGTAGACTAAACTTCGGACTGCTGGCGGGCCGGCGATTTCGTCGACACCGGCACGACAGAGGTGAGCCGCATCAGCCGGAATGGAGACGATGCATAACCGTCTCGGCATACGTGGCCGCTTGTTGCTTGCGTTCTTCGCTCTCAGCGCCATCAGCATGCTGTCGAGCGCGGCTGCGATCTATGCTCATCGGGAAGTCGGTTCCGTTGTCGCGCACATCACGCAAAGCCGGGTGCCCTCGGCACTCGCTGCACTTCAGTTGTCCCGCCAGGCCGAACGAGTAGCGGCCGCCGCACCATCCATGCTCGCCGCGACCAGCAAGATGAAGCGGGCCGATGTTTCAGCCGCCATCTCGGTCGAGATGGCGCGGCTCGAGACGCTGCTCGGGTCACTCAAGGGCAGCACACTTGGAACCGAGTCTGTAGAAATTGAAGGCGCGGTCCTCGGTCTGGAGCGAAACCTGCGGACGCTTGACGATCTGGTTGCGACGAGGCTGACGGCCGTCGAGCGCAAGCAAGAGCTGTTGCGACGGCTTGGGACGACGACGACGGCGTGCTTGCGTCTGGTCACCGCCGGTACGCTGGTTGCGAACTCGAAAATGGCCGCGTGGCGAAAAGTGGTCGACGGTTCCGGCGCATCACCCGAGAATCGCGCCGCAGCGATGGAGAGCGCCCTGAACTTGCACTGAGCATCTTTCCCCTGCAGCGCGCCTTGAACAGCCTCGAGGCGATCGTCCAGCAGATTGAAACAAAATTGCAGGCTCGCTTTCGGGATCGAGTGGGCGAGTTCAGGGAACTGGCCCAAGGCGAGGCCGGAATTCCCGCCGTCCGCGGGCGCGAGCTCGCCATTTTGGCAGAGGGCGAGAAGCTCGTGGCCGAGAATGAGAGGCTTTCCCGGGACCTCACCGCTGCGGTCGATCGTCTCGTAACGGCCGCTCACCGCGAGATTGCCGACGCTGGGCGGGAAACGGCGGCCGTGCAGAGTTTCGGAACTGGGGTCGTTCTCGGCTCCGCCCTGCTGACCCTCGTCAGCTCGATCCTGGTCGTCTGGCTCTACGTGGACCGCAACCTTCTCGCCCGGCTCGCGGCCGTCAGCCAGAGCATGCTGGCCATCGCCGCCGGCAATCTGCGGGTGCAACTGCCCAAGCCAGCCAACGACGAGATCGGCCGCATGGCCGAGGCGCTGCGCCTCTTTCGCGACACGGCGATCGAAGTGGAGGAGAAGAACCTGCGCGAAGTGGCCGAAGCCCGCCAGCACCTTGTCGATGCAATCGAAAGCATTTCCGAGGGTTTCGCACTTTATGATCCGGATGACCGGCTCATCCTCTGCAACAACCGCTACCGCGAAATTCTCTATCCGGACATGGATGATACCGTCATTTCCGGCGCCCGGTTCGAGGCAATCATCAGGGCGGCAGCGGAGCGCGGCCTCATAGAGGATGCGATCGGTCGGGAGGAAGAGTGGATCGCCGAGCGGCTGCTGGCGCACCGTAGTCCAACCGAAACGCATGTCCAGCGCCGCAGTCCGGATCGCTGGATTCAGATCAGTGAGCGCCGGATCTCGGGCGGGGGGACGGTCGCGGTTTATTCCGACATTACGGAGCTGAAGCGCCGGGAGCAGGATCTGTCCGAAAAGTCGATCGCGCTCGAAGCGCTCTCGAGCAAGCTGGCCAAGTATCTCGCCCCACAGGTTTACAATTCGATCTTCAGCGGCCGACAGGACGTGAGAATTGTGAGCCAGCGCAAGAAGCTGACGATTTGCTTTACCGATATTGCCGGCTTCACTGAAACCACCGACAAAATGGAGTCGGAAGAACTCACGCAGATCCTCAACCAGTACCTGTCCGAAATGTCTAAGATCGCCCTGGAGTTCGGCGCTACGATCGACAAATATGTCGGCGATGCCATAGTGATGTTCTTCGGCGATCCCGAGACGCGCGGTATCAAGGAAGACGCCATCGCCTGTGTCTCGATGGCGCTTGCGATGCAGAAGCGAGTGGGTGAGCTCGGCGAGATCTGGCGCAGCGTCGGAATAGAAACGCCGCTCCGCTGCCGGATCGGTATTCATACGGATTATTGCACCGTCGGAAATTTCGGCAGCGAAGACCGGATGGACTACACGATCATCGGTGGTGCCGTGAATCTGGCCGCACGGCTAGAGCAGGAGGCGGCCCCCGGATCCGTCCTTATCTCCTACGAGACCTTCGCGCAGGTGAAGGATGTGATCTATTGCGAGGAAGTCGGGCCCATCCAGGTCAAGGGCATAGCTTATCCGACCGCGACCTACCGGGTCATAGCTTCTAAAGTAGATCTTTCAGCAGAAGCCGCAATTCACAAGGATATGCCGCATCTGAAGCTCGATCTGGAGCCGGAACTCATGTCGACGGGCGAGCGCGAGAAAGCCGCCGCTGCCCTTCGCGATGCGCTCGACCGGCTTTGTCACTAATCCAGACTAGTTTGCGCTGTCCAGCAGCGTTCCGCGCCAATGGTCTGGATCGGAAGGCTCAAAGTCGAGGTTCACTGCAAAATATCGATGCACAGCGATGCCCTTGTGAGGGCAACGTAGATATCTTTCTTCCTTATTGGTGGGAGAAAAACGAGGCGCTCAAATTGTTTTTCCAACGGCCGACTCGCCTACTGCCTTTTCAAGAACCACCAACCTTTCGCCCAAGAAAGCCACCCGCGCGATGTCGTGCGAGACAACGACGAAGGTCAGCAGGACGAAAGGCCGCTCGGAGCAGCATCAGTGTCAGGCTTTAGTGCCTTTCGCCTGAGGCAATAACAAATTGCCGAGTTCCATCGGGAAGGGGAAAACGACTGTCGAGCTCTTTTCGCTCGCGAGAACGTTGAGGGTGTTCAAATATCGAAGCTGCATGGCTTGCGGTTGGCGAGCCAGGATTTCGGCGGCCTCGAGAAGTTTGGCTGCCGCCTGCTGCTCTCCCTCGGCGTTGATCACCTTTGCCCGCCGCTCCCGTTCAGCCTCCGCCTGACGGGCGATGGCGCGGATCATCGATTCGTTGATGTCGACATGCTTGATCTCGACATTTGCAACCTTGATGCCCCACGCATCGGTCTGCGCATCGAGGATCTCCTGGATGTCACTGTTGAGTTTGTCGCGCTCCGCCAGCATTTCATCGAGATCATGCTTGCCTAGCACCGAGCGAAGCGTCGTCTGCGCGAGTTGACTGGTTGCAGCCATAAAGTCCTCAACCTGAATGGTAGACTTCTCGGGATCGATGACCCTGAAATAGATTACCGCATTGACACGCACCGAAACGTTGTCATGGGAAATGACATCCTGGCTGGGCACGTCGAGCACACGGGTGCGTAGGTCGACCCGTATCATCTGTTGCACATAGGGAATAAGCAGAATCAGACCCGGCCCTTTGACACCCGTGAAGCGGCCTAACGTAAAAACGACGCCGCGCTCGTACTCGCGTAGGATCTTGATCGCCGATGCAATAGCGAGCAGCAAAATAAGGATGATAACGCCGTAAAACGCGAGATCCACAAACACGTCCATGATTTCCTCCTGCTTCTGGATATCGCCGATCTAGGTGTCTTGCAGTCGTTGGGCGACTTCGAGCGTCAGCCCCTTGCGGCCAACAACCCTGATTTCGTCGCCGCTGGACAGCGGTTCGCCGGCGACCGCTCTCCAGCGTTCGCCATGTGCGATCACAAAGCCAGCCCTGCCTTCCCAGCTCTCGACCTTGCCGGTAATACCGATCATCTGCTCGGCTCCTGTCGTCACTCGGCGCCCGCGCGAGATGAAGGCCAGGAACGCTGTCGCAAGGCTGAGCGCCAACACAACCGTGGCAATTGCGACGAGCATCGGCCATGAGACGCTGAAACCCGACAGGTCAGTGTCAAACAGAATGGCCGCACCAAGCACCAGCGACAATCCGCCGCTTAGGCCGAGTGCGCCGAAGGACGGCGAATGCACTTCTGCGACGGTCAATCCAACACCAAGGGCGATCAGGGCCACGCCGGCATAGTCGACGGGCAGAAGGGCGAGCGCATAGAGGCTCAGCAACAGGCAGATGGCCCCGATCGTCCCGGGTACAAAGGTTCCCGGAGTCAAAAATTCAAAGATCAGTCCGTAGATTCCGATCATCATCAGGATGAGTGCGATGTTTGGATCGGTAATCACTGAGAGCAGGCGGATCCGCCAGTCCGGCTCGAAATCCTCCATGGCAAGGCCTGACGTTTCAAGCCGCACGTCCACTTGGCCGATCCGAACTAAGCGCCCCTGCGCCTGGGCCAAAAGGTCGGCGCGGTCGGCGGCGATGAAATCTATCACGTGTTCGCGCAGTGCGGCGGTCGCCGAGAGGCTGGCGGCCTCACGCACCGCGCGCTCCGCCCAATCGGCGTTGCGGCCGCGCAGCTCGGCTAAGCCGCTGATATAAGCCACGGCGTCGTTGACCGCCTTGGCCTCTTCTGGACTCCGCGATGTTTGCTGCCGGTCGCCGTCCGGCTTGTTCTGGTCGCCTCCCGTGTCGCGTTCCGGCGGCCGTCCGAGTGCAATCGGCGTTGCGGCACCAAGATTGGTGCCCGGCGCCATAGCCGCAACGTGGCTTGCATAGAGGATGTAAGTTCCGGCGCTGGCGGCGCGCGCGCCGCTTGGCGCGACAAAACCCGCGACCGGTACCGGCGAAGCGAGAATTGCGCGAATGATGTCGCGCATCGACTTGTCGAGACCGCCCGGTGTATCCATCTGCAGAACGATCAGCGCCGCTTCGCGGCCGGAGGCATGCTGAATGCCCTTTCTCACGTACTCAGCCGCTGCCGGACCGATGGCGCCATTCAACTGCAGAACTGTGGCTATACGGTCCTGCGAAGCGGTTGGATGGTGGAATGACAGTATCAGCACAAACAGCAAGGTGAACTCCCGTACGAACCTCAACGAGAGCCTCGAATGCCGCGCCAATTTCCGCCGAATATCCATAAATCGCATTATATGGCGGATCAGCAAAACGGTAAGATGGGCCGCGATTGCTGGTTGACGGTAGACCGATGCCCTACAGTAGGGATCTCGCGGCTCTGATCTTGTCTATAGGACATTGCACACAAGCTGGCGCGCTAACCACCCCAAAATCTACAAATCGCGTCCCAGAGTGTATTGCCGTCGATCGCCCACCCTGCCACACGCCGACGTCGCCACCGGGAGGCTCGGGGGCGGATCGCCGCTGTGCTCTTCTTGCCTATCGGAGATAGGCTGGTCCGATACTCTGGCCTCAAGGCCGGCCTCCAGCGCTTGTGCCGTCACTTCACGGCTCCCTTGCTCACGGATAGGTCGGCACGTTTACGGCGCGGCAAACGACCGTTGAGAACGAGGTAGGCGACGAGGCCGATCAGCAGTCCCCAGAACGCCCCACCGATGCCGAGTAGCGTGATATTGGCGGCAGACGCGAGGAAGGTGATCAGCGCCGCCTCGCGGGAAGCCGGGTCGGCCATCGCCCCCGCGAGGCTGCCGCCGATGGTGCCAAGGAGCGCGAGACCAGCGAGCGTGGTGATGAAGGTCGCGGGAAACGCCATGAAGGCGGCGGCCAGTGTCACGCCGAACACACCGACCAGCACATAGAAGCAGCCGGCCGCGATGCCGGCGATCCAGCGCTTGGACGGGTCTTCATGCGCTTCCTTGCCCGTGGCGATTGCTGCGGTGATGGCTGCGATGTTGAAGGCATGGGAGCCGAACGGAGCCATGATGAGCGAGCCAAAACCCGTCACCGTCACAATGGGATTGGCGCTCGTCTTGAACCCATCGTTCCGCAAGACCAGCATTCCCGGCATGTATTGGCCGGTCAGCGTAATCAGGAACAGCGGCAGCGCGACCGAAAGCAGCGCGTTCAACGAGAACTCCGGCATGGTGAAGGCCGGAGCTGCGAATTCCAGTTTCAGGCCGGACAGATCGACACGGCCCTGCGCGAGCAGGAAGGCAAGCCCGAGAACCAGAATGCCGACCACGGCGTAGCGTGCGGAGAAGCGCTTCAAGGCGACATAGGCAAAGATCAGCAGGCCGACCAACAGCGGATCGACACTCGCGCCGCCGAAAGCCCCGACGCCGAACTGGAGCAGGATGCCGGCCAGCAGGCCCGAGGCTATACCGGGCGGGATCAGACGGATAACCTTCTCGAAATAGCCCGACATGCCGAGCGCGACGAAGGCGGCCGCCGAGATCATGTAGCCGCCGATCGCCTCCGCATAGGGCGTCGTCGAAAGCGCAGTGACGAGAAACGCCGCAGCCGGCGTCGACCAGGCGGTGATGATCGGTTCGCGATAGCGCCAACTCAGAAACAGGCCTGTCAACCCCACGCCGATGGACACCGACCAGACCCAGGAGGCCGTAAGCGCCGGGTTCAAGCCCGCGACCTTAGCCGCCTGAAAGACCAGAATGAATGTGCCGCCATAATTGACGATAACGGAGATCAAGCCCGCGACGATTGGGTGGGTAAGATCGTTGAGGCGGATGGGTGAAGGCGAGGAACGGGACGACATATTCCTGGAGAGTCTCCTGAAGTTTGGGGCACAAGGCCGACAGGGCATTGACACTTAGCCCACCAATGGCCTGATATACCCATCCACTTCATTCGAGCGACCCAGACCATTTGTTCAAGCATTCACAACTCGAATCCGTAAAAGCGTGGGTTGCCCACCCCGCCCATGCGACGATGCCGCTTCACGCGCGGATACAGCGGTCAATCCGCCAACTGATCGTCGACGGTGCGCTGGGACCGGGTAAACCGCTGCCGGCCTCTCGCGCGCTCGCCAAATCGCTCGGCGTTTCGCGCGATACGATCGAGGCGTCCTATGCTCAGCTTCACGCCGAAGGTTTCATCGACCGGCGCGTGGGCAGCGGCAGCTTCGTCGCGGAGATGACGGAATTCACGCCTGGTCATCGCCTCTCGCAGCGAGATGCACTCTTGCGCAACCGGGCGGCCCCAAACCTCAGCAAACGCGGTGCTAGCATGTTTCGCAGCGGCGGCGTGCGCGAACTGCTTTCGCCGCGGCCCTTCGCGCATGGTGTGCCGGAAACGCGCACCTTTCCGCTTCAGCTCTGGGAGCGCCTGGAGCGGCAGGTGCGCAAAGAAGTTGGCGCGCAGGGTCTGCTTCACGGCGATCCGCAGGGCACCGAGCCGCTTCGCTGCGCCATCGCAGACTATGTGAACCTTGAACGCGGTGCGCGCGCCACAGCCGACCGCGTGCTGGTGCTGACCAGTTCGCAGCAGGCCATGTCGCTATGCGCGAATATGCTGCTCGATCCCGGTGATCGGCTCTTCATCGAAGATCCTGCCTATTACGGTGCGCGCAAGGCGTTCGACGCGGCTGGGCTGGAATGCGTCCCCATTCGAGTGGATCGGCAGGGTATCGTCGTGGATCAGATCACGGCGGAGCCGCGCCGGGCCAAGGCAGTCTTCCTGACGCCTTCCCACCAGTTCCCGACCGGTGCGACTCTGACATTGGACCGCCGCCTGGCACTGATCGAATGGGCCGCGCGGAACCAGGCGTGGATTATCGAAGACGACTATGACAGCGAGTTTCACTACGCGGGCAAGCCTACGGCCTGCGTGCAAGGCCTCGACCCGCACGATCGGACCATCTACATCGGCACCTTCACCAAATCGCTCTTTCCGGGCTTGCGGATTGGCTACGTCGTGTTGCCGCCCCAACTCGTAAAGCCGATGACGGTCGCGCGCACGCTGCTGGATGGCCATACCGCCCCCATGGCGCAACTGACGCTGGCCCGGTTCATGGAGGGCGGACATTTCGGCGCGCATGTACGCACCATGCGCGGCGTCTATGCCGAACGGCTCGACGTGCTGGCTGGCCTCGTCAGCACGCATCTGTCGAATTTCGTCGAGCCGCGCGTTCCCATCGGTGGGCTGCAAATGCCCTGCGTGTTGACCTGCGACCTCTCGGAGCGCACCGCCATCGATGCGGCGCAACGTGTCGGGATCGAGCTTCTTGGGCTATCAGCGCTGCACGCTGCCAGCGATGGCAAGGCGGGCTTCCTCATGGGCTTTGCCGCTTACACACCTCTGGAAATCGAGGTTGCTGTCAAGAAATTGGCGAGTGCGCTTCGGGCGGTGATGAAGCCATAGCAGACCTTTGAGGAATTCTCGTACGACAAGCGCTTTGCAGCCATCATCATTCCAGCAGGATCGCTTCAGTTGGTTACGGATGTAACGTCGGCTGCCGCTGTCTAAAGCGACGGCGACCTGTTGACGCCGACGGATCATCGGGTCGAAACCAACTACATCGCTCAGACAACCCTTTCCCACCTCCGCAGGGTGTCAGAGCGCGGCAGAGCGGCGACGCCGCGACTGCACCAAGGATTTGTTGACTTTTGTCAGCATGGATGAATAATGTCAAAACGATCCGAGAAAGACTCATATGCCCATCCGTGCCAACGATCAGATCATCCACAAGGCCGCCTGGCTCTACTACAACCACGGGCTGCGCCAGGACGAAGTCGCCCAACGGCTAGAAATCTCGCGCGCTTCCATCGCCATGTATCTGCGCAAGGCGCGCGAGATGGGGATCGTCACCATAACGACATCCTCTGAACTCTTTTCCGATGACGTTCTCGCGCGCGAGTTGGAGGACGCCACCGGACTGACGACAGCCTGGCTCGTGCCTGAAGACCGGCAGGCCATGGACCCGGCCGCCGAGATGCCGGTGGTCGCGGCTTCCGTTTTCCTCGAACTCATCAACAAGGGCGACCGGATCGGCGTCGCCTGGGGCCGCACCGTCTACCACATCGCTGACGTGATGCCCTTTGCCGACCTCAGGAGCGTCACCGTCGTGCAACTCTGCGGCAATCTTGGTGCCCCCTACTCTTACCGGCCGGACCAATGCACCACGGAAATCGCGCGCCGGCTCAATGCAGAAGGCATCAATATTTATGCGCCTCTCGTTCTATCCTCCGAGCGGCTCGCCGAAGAACTGCGTGGCGAGCCGGTTATCAAGGAGCAGCTTGCCACTATTTCCGACTGCGAGCTCGCGCTCTACTCCGTCGGAGGCATCGAGGACGATAGCCATCTCGTCAAGTGCGGCGCGCTTTCGGCCGCGGACATGCATGCCATGGGCGAGAAGGGCGCTGCCGGCGTCATCGCCGGCCAGCTCATCGACCACGACGGCCAATGGATGGACTGTCCGCACAACCGACGTTGCATTTCGGCCGATCTCAATTCCATCCGTGCGATCCGCAAGCGGATGCTCGTCGTGCAGGAGGAAAGCAAGTTCGATCCGCTAATGGCGGCGCTGAAGGGCGGTTTTGCCTCACATCTCGTCATCACCACCTCGATGGCGCGACGGGTCTTGGATCGCTGGACCCGTCAAGGGGTTGGCAAGGGCGGCTCGGGTAAGGCTTGAGTCAGATGTTTGGGCCCGCCGATGCCGGCCGGGCCGGTTTATCGGGAGGCTGAACACAATGGAAAATCTCTGGCGCGACGACGAAGCGGAAAAGGTTGTTGCCTCCTATACAGCGAAGGGCGTCAATCGCGATCTGGCGTTGCGCACCTATACGACACGGCTTCTGGGCGGCGAGCCGCGGCTGGTACTGCACGGTGGCGGTAATACCTCCGTAAAGACCGAAATGACCGACCTCGTCGGCGATACCCATGCTGTGCTGTGCGTCAAAGGTAGCGGCTGGGACATGTGTACGATCGAGCCGCCGGGCCTGCCCGCCGTCAAGGTCAGCCCTCTCCTGAAGAGCCGCAAGCTCGAAAAACTCTCGGACGAGGATATGGTGACGCTGCTGCGCGCCAACCTGGTCGATCCCGCGGCACCGAATCCTTCGGTGGAAGCGCTGCTGCATGCCTTCCTGCCGCACAAATTCGTCGACCACACCCATTCGACCGCCATCCTTGCCATCGCCGACCAGGCCAAGAGCCGGGAAATGAGCATCGAACTCTTCGGGAGGAAGATGGGCTTCGTGCCCTATATCATGCCCGGTTTCGCGCTCGCCAAGGCGGCGGCCGAGGTGTTCGATCAGGACCCGACGGTCGAGGGCCTGATCCTCGACAAGCACGGTATCTTCACCTTCGGCGAGACGGCGAAGGAAGCCTATGACCGCATGATCCATTACGTCACGGTCGCCGAAGACCATGTGAAGACTAACAGCCGAAACCCCTTCACACCGGCCGCCCTGCCCGCTTCACTGGCATGCCCCGCCGATATCGCCCCCATGCTGCGCGGCGCCGTCGCCGTCGACAAGGGCGAGGGCCGCTATGACCGCATGGTCAGCGTCTTCCGCTCCTCGCCTGCAATTCTCGACTTCGTCAACGCAGCTGAAGTCGCCGACATGGCGGCCCGCGGCGTTTCCACGCCGGACCTTTCCATTCGCATCAAGACCGGCCCGATGGTGCTTCCGTCGCCGGCAAAAGACGATCTCGCCGGCTATCGCGCCCTCATTGACGAGCACGTCGCCGCCTTTGCCGCCAACTATACCGAGTACTTCCGCAGCAATGATGCGCGCGACGACGTCAAGCGCGTTATGCTCGATCCCATGCCGCGCCTGACCTTGGTGCCGGGCCTTGGCATGTTCGGTCACGGGCGGACCTTCAAGGATGCGAGCATCGCCGTCGATGTCGGCGAGATGTGGATCGAAGCCGCGCGGGATGCGGAGTCCGTCGGCCGTTTCGAGCCGGTGAGCCGGCCTGATCTCTTCGACCTCGAATACTGGTCGCTGGAACAGGCAAAACTGGCGGGCGCTAAGCCAAAGCCGTTCACCGGACAGGTCGCGGTCGTCACCGGCGGCGCAGGTGCAATTGGCGCAGCTGTCGTCAAGGCCTTCGCTGCGGAGGGCGCGCATGTGATGGCGCTCGACCTCGACGGCGAAAAGGCGGCAGCGGTCGCCAAGGCCGCCGGCAACAATTCGATCGGCATCGCCTGCGATATCACCGATCCTGTCTCCGTGCGCGCCGCCTTCGACAAGGCGGTCGCCACATTTGGTGGTATCGACATCGTCGTCTCCAATGCCGGCGCGGCCTGGGAAAGCCCGATTGCTACCATGGACGACGCACTACTGCGCAAGAGCTTCGAGCTGAACTTCTTCGCCCACCAGACCGTCGCACAGAACGCCGTTCGCATCATGAAGGCGCAGAAGACCGGCGGAGTATTGCTCTTCAACGCCTCTAAGCAGGCGGTCAATCCGGGCGCGAAATTCGGCGCCTACGGCCTACCGAAGGCAGCAACGCTCTTCCTGTCGCGC
Source organism: Rhizobium sp. ARZ01 (assembly GCF_014851675.1). Taxonomy (NCBI): domain Bacteria; kingdom Pseudomonadati; phylum Pseudomonadota; class Alphaproteobacteria; order Hyphomicrobiales; family Rhizobiaceae; genus Rhizobium; species Rhizobium sp. ARZ01. The sequence goes on along the minus strand of NZ_JACVAE010000004.1, from coordinate 277,039 downwards.
CAGTACGCGCTGGAACACGGCGCCGACCATATCCGCGTCAACGCCGTCAATGCGGACCGTATCCGCTCCGGCCTGCTCAACGACGAGATGATCGCCAACCGCGCGGCGGCCCGCGGCCTCTCCGTCAAGGAATACATGGGCGGCAACCTACTCGGCCTCGAAGTGACGGCAGAAGACGTCGCCCGCGCCTTCGTGCACCATGCGCTTGCCGAACGCACGACCGCCGACGTGACCACCGTCGATGGTGGCAACATCGCCGCGGCGATGCGCTGAGCTTTTGGGCGGGGCAGACCGGCTGCCTCATTTCACTGAGCCAAGCGAAGCAAAAGGGGCGGCCCGATGGACCGCCCCTTCTTCATTCCCCTCGCCCGAAATCAGGGCTTCGGCATCCATGCCGGCATCGCGACCTCGGCATGGGCGAACTGCGGCAGCTTCACGCCGAGCTCTTCCATGTTCTTGATGTCCTGATCGTTGAGATCCTTCTGCGTGATCAGCGTCGGCGGCACGATGACCTGCCTGCCCGGGTCTTCGCCGGCAAGCAGCATGGCGAGCGAACGCACCGAGACCTGGCCGACCACGGCCGGGTTCGTCGCAGCCGTTGCCGCCCAGGCCGATTCGGATTCGCGCATGGCGGCGATATCGGAGGTCGAGATGTCGGCCGAGTAGATCTTCACGCCGGAGGACAGGCCGGCTTCGTCGACAGCGATCTTCACGCCCTTGGCGAATTCGTCATAGGGGGCGAACATCACGGTGATATCAGGATTGGCGGAGATCACCGAGCGCGCCTGGTTGGCGACCGAGTTGGCGATCGGGTTGTCCATCGTGCCGAACTGGGCGGCTTCGTTGATACCCGAATACTTCGCCTTGAATTCCTTCCAAGTTTCGTCGCGACGATCGAGCGGCGCGATGCCGGCGACATAAACATAACCTGCCTTAAAGCTTTCGCCGTTGTCCTTGATCGCCTGCTCGAGCGCGAGACGGGCAAGGTCGCGGTCCGACTGCTCGACCTGCGGGATCTTTTCATTCTCGACGTTCACGTCGAAGGCGACGACCTTGATGCCCGCGTCGACCGCGCGCTGGGCCGCTTCCTTCATGGATTCCGTCAGGCCGTGCTGGATGATAATGCCCTGCACGCCAAGCGCGATGGCCTGGTCGACCATGTCGGCCTGGAGTGCGGCATCCTGGCGACTGTCGAAGACCTGAAGCTGAACGCCCAGCGCTTTTGCCTGCGCCTCGACACCAGCGAGGTAGGACTGGAAGAAATCGCCGGTCGAAAGGTAGCGCACGAGCGCGATCTTCACGTCGCCAGGCTTGTCGAACGGCTTCGGCATGTCGGCTGCAAAGGACGGCACGGCGAATGCCGCCGCGCTCATCAGCCCGAACGTTATCTTGCCCAGGGTTCTGCGAGTAAGGTTCATGTCAGTCTCCTCCACTGGTGAACTTTGGTTATCCGCCGAGGGCCCCGCACTCAGCGTTTGCCTCTTTTCGAGAGCGCAAAGGTGAAGATCAGGGCGATGACGAGCACCGCGCCCTTTACGAAATCCTGTGTGTAGTAAGGCGCGTTCATCATCGTCAGCCCCTGCAGCAGGATACCGACGAAAAGCGCACCGATGGCTGTACCGAAGGCATTCGGCTTGGCGGCACCGAGCACGGCAAAGCCGATCAGCGCGGCTGCGACAGCATCAAGAAGCAGGTTGTTGCCCGAGGCAATGTCGCCGCGCCCGAGGCGGGCAGCGAGCAGGATGCCGCCGATCGAGGCGAAGACGCCGGAGATGATGTAGGCGGAGATCTTGTAGGCGTTGACCGGCGCACCGGCGAGGCTCGCGGCCCGCTCGTTGGAGCCGACTGCATACATCATGCGGCCGAAGCGGGTGTATTCGAGGAAGAACCAGATGATGATGGCAAGCACGATCAACACGACCACCGAGACCGGCACGAGATTGGGCAGGATCAGATCGAAACGATGGCGACCCAGCGCCAGAAAGGCCGGGCTGAAGGCGCCCGTTGCCGTCGAGCCATCCGGCAGCGTCATGCCCGTGGCAATAGAACGCCCCTCCGTCGGGATGCGCTGTAGGCCGAGCAGCAGGAACATCATGCCGAGCGTCGCCAGAAGATCCGGCACGCGCATGTAGACTATGATGATCCCGTTGATGAGGCCGACGAGCACACCGACGGCAAGGCAGACGAGCGTCGCCGTCGCCGCATCTCCACCCATCACCACCATCACATAGGACGAGGCCATCATGGCCGTTGTGGCGACGGAACCGATGGAGAGGTCAAAACCGCCGACGACAAGGGTGGCCGTCACGCCGAGCGCCAGGATGCCCGTAATCGACACGGATTGCAGGATGAAGACCGCGCTTTGCGGCGAGGCAAAGCCGCCGGTGACGAGCGAGAAATAGAGCACCATGCCGGCGAGCAGCACGAGAAAGCCGTATTTGATCGCGGTTTCCCTGATGTTGAGACTGGCCGGCGGGACGGCACCGGCGGCCGCGGATTTGCTCTGTTCACTCATCATCATGCACTGACCCGTTCATAGAATTGCCCGGCGATCTCGGAGAGCAGCCGCTCGACATCGATGCCGGCATTGCGGTGCTCACCCACGATGGTCTGTTCCGACATCACGAGGATGCGGTCGGCGACCTCGAAGGCCTCATCGAGTTCCGTCAGGAAAAGGATGGTGGTTCGTCCGGCGGCAGACGCGCGCAGCTTCTCGCCGATGTCGCGGCGGGCGGCGATGTCGACGCCCTGGAAGGGCTCATCAAGGATGAGAAGGCGCGAGGGCTCGGAAAGCCAGCGGCCGACCATGACCTTCTGCTGGTTGCCGCCCGAAAGCGTCTGCATCTCGTCACGCTCGCTGCGGCAGACGACACCGAGCGAGGTGATCTGCTGGCGGGCTTTCACTTTTTCCGCACGGCGGCTTGCGATGCCGAAGGCCGAGAGCCGCCGGAGGAACGGCAGGCTGATATTCTCGTAGATATTGAAATCGGGCACGATACCGCTGATTGCGCGGTCCTTGGCAACGAGGAAGACACCGTGGGCAATCGCCTGGCCCGTCGTCTTGGGCGCATAGCGCGCACCGTCCAGCGTCATTTCACCCGCCGCGGGCACGCGGGCGCCAAAAAGCGTTTCGGCAAGCGCCGTCTTGCCCACACCGACGAGACCGGTGACCGCGACGATCTCGCCATCGCCGAGATCGAAATCAAAGGGCCGCGACTGTTCGGAAAGCTTGAGGCCGCGCACGCTGAAGACCGGACGGCCCGCCTCGCGCACGGCGACCGCACCGGCAGAAACCTTGCGGCCGAGCATGGCATTGACCGCACCCTCATAGTCAAGCTCCGGCCCCTCGAAACGACCGGTGATGCGGCCGTCGCGCAGCGAGACGATGCTGTCGGCAAGGCGACGGATATCCGACATGCGGTGCGAGATATAGAGAATGGCGACTCCGCGCGCCTTCAGGCGGTCGACGAGATCGAAGAGGCGATCGGCCTCGGCGCTCGACAGCGAGGAAGTCGGCTCGTCGAGGACCAGCACCTTCGGCTCATGTGCCATGGCGCGCGCAATCGCCACCATCTGGCGGTCGGCGAGCGTCAGGTCGTTGATGCTGGCCGAAAGATCGATAGCAAGGCCCATGCGGGATGCAACGGCCGCCGCCTCGCGCCGCACCCGGCGCGGGTTGAATAACAGCCTGGCATCGCGGCCGTTCAGCCGGTCGAGCGTGAGATTGGTCGCGACATCGAGATCGGCGACGACGCCGTCATTGATGTTCTGGTGCACGGTGACGACGCCGGCGCGGATCGCCTCGGCCGGCGTTGCCGGCTCGAAAGCAGCACCTGCAAGCGTGATCGTGCCAGCATCTCGCGTATAGACTCCGGAGAGGATACGTACGAGCGTGGATTTGCCGGCACCATTGGCACCCATCAAAACCGTCACGGCGCCGGCCTTGAGGTCGAGGTCCACCCCTTGGAGCACCGGTACCGGCCCAAAGCATTTGCGCACGCCCTCAATGCGAAACACTGCCTGTTCGCTCATTCTCTCCTCCCGATGAATGCAGGTTAGGATAGGCTCTAATCAAATGTCAATATCGTTGACATTTGACAGAATGATGCCTTAGCTGTGGCTACACACGACATGGCGGCGAGCGGTGGAGGCAGCCCCATGCGCAGGAGGAGGACATCATGGACAGCCACGTCTTCGAGGCGCTGAGCGCCGAGACCTTGCCAGTTCGATTGGGCGGCAACGCCGCTCTCAAGGAGAAGATCGGGAACGATTCGTCCCGCTGGAGTGTCAAAGAAGTCGGCGACGGCAATCTCAATTTGGTCTTCATCGTGACGGGCGAAACGGGGGCCGCGATCGTCAAGCAGGCGCTGCCTTATGTCCGCCTCGTCGGCGAGAGCTGGCCACTGCCGCTCAAGCGCTCGTTCTTCGAGTATCACGCACTCAAACGCCAGGGCGCGCGCGATCCCGGTATGGTGCCTGACATCCTGTTCTTCGATGAGGCGCAGGCCATCATCGTCATGGAGTTCCTGACGCCGCATGTCATCTTGCGGCGCGCGCTGATCGATGGGCGCGAACTGCCGAATATCGGCCGCGACCTCGGCCTCTTCGTCGCCCGCACGCTGTTCCGTGGCTCCGACCTCTCCATGGTGACGCGCGAGAAGAAGGCGGATGTCGCGCTGTTCTCCGACAATGTGGAACTCTGTGACATCACGGAAAACCTCGTCTTTTCCGATCCCTATTTCGAGGCGACGCTCAACCGCCACACCACGCCGCAGCTCGATCCGCTCGTGAGCGAACTGCGCGCCGACCGCGACCTCAAGGTGGAAGCGCAGCGGCTGAAGCACCTGTTCTCCGCCAAGGCCGAGACACTCTGCCACGGCGACCTGCACACCGGCTCCATCATGGTCACGGACGATGAAACGCGCGTCATCGACCCGGAGTTCGCCTTCTACGGCCCGATCAGCTTCGACGTCGGCATGCTGATCGCCAATTTCTGGATGAGCTATTTTTCGCAGAGCGGCCATGAGGCCAAACCCGGTGCGCGCGACAGCATGCGCACCTATCTGCTCGATACGATCGAGACGCTGTGGGAAACCTTCCGCGCCGAGTTCGCCAGCCTCTGGCGCACCGAGCGCAAGGGCATTCTTTATCAGGCGAGCCTGTTCGAGACTCGTCATGACCCGCTCGCCGCCGAGCAAGCGCTCAACATCGTCATCGACGAGATCTGGCACGAGATGCTCGGCTTTGCCGGCGTCGAGATACACCGCCGCATCCTGGGCCTCGCCCATAACGCCGATTTCGAAACCATCGCCGACCCCGACCGCCGCGCGCCCTGCGAAACGAAGGCGCTGGAGCTCGGGCGTCACCTCGCCGTCAACCGGCAACGCATCCACAGCCTCAGGGATATCCGCGAGACCGTGGAGCGGCTTGAAAAGGAGATTCTCGCGTGAAAGTCGGAGAACGCCACTACCATACGATCTGGTTGAACGAGGACGGTCGCTCCGTCGACATCATCGACCAGCGCTGGCTACCGCATGAGTTTCGTGTCGTGACGTTGAAGACGGTCGCTGGCGTCGCCGTCGCTATCAGAGACATGTGGGTACGTGGTGCGCCACTGATCGGCGTCACCGCCGCCTATGGCGTCGCGATCGCCATGGCAAACGATCCGTCGGATGCGCATCTCGATGCCGTCTGGGACGAACTCAACGAAACACGCCCGACAGCCATCAACCTGCGCTGGGCGCTGAATGCGATGCGCGAGCATCTGCGCCCGCTGTCCGAAGGTGAGCGCGCGGGCGCTGCCTACAACCGCGCCGCCGAGATCGCCGAGGAGGATGTCGAACTCAACCGCGCCATCGGCGCAAACGGCCTCGATGTCATCCGCAAGATCGCTTCAAAGAAAAAGCCGGGCGAGCCGGTGCGCATCCTCACCCATTGCAACGCCGGCTGGCTTGCTACCGTCGATTACGGCACCGCGACGGCCCCGATCTACATGGCCGTGGAGGAAGGCATCCCTGTCCATGTCTATGTCGATGAGACGCGGCCGCGCAACCAGGGGGCCTATCTCACCGCCTGGGAAATGAACGGCCATGGCGTGCCGCACACTTTGATCGTCGACAATGCCGGCGGCCATCTCATGCAGCATGGCCAAATCGACATGGTGATCGTCGGCACCGACCGCACCACGGCCAATGGCGACGTCTGCAACAAGATCGGAACCTATCTGAAAGCGCTCGCCGCGCGTGACAATGGCGTGCCCTTCTACGTTGCGCTCCCCTCACCCACCATCGACTGGACGGTGCATGACGGCGTCAAAGAAATCCCGATCGAGGAGCGGACCGGCGACGAAGTGAGCTTCGTCCAGGGCCGCGCCGCAGATGGCTCGATTGCGAGCGTCCGTATCGCGCCGGAGGGAAGCCCCGCAGCCAACCCTGCATTCGACGTCACGCCCGCGCGTCTCATCACCGGCCTCATTACGGAGCGCGGCATCGCCACGCCTTCGCCTGAAGGCCTGAAGGCGCTCTTTCCCGAACGGAGCTGAGACGATGAGCCTCTTGAACGAAAAATCCACCGAGGACATCGCGTTTGGCATCCGCAGGCGCGTGTTCTTGCACACGATGAAGCACAATGGCGGCTATCTCAGCCAGGCTTGCTCGGCGGCCGAGAGCCTGGCGCTGCTCTATAACGAGGTCCTGAACCTCGGCGAACCGACGCTGCCGAAGGTGCCGCTGCCCTTTCGCGGCGTGCCTTCCGCGCACAACCCCGACGCCTTCACCGGCGCGGGCTATCACGGCCCGGTCGGACCGGAGTTCGATCGCTTCTTCATCTCGCCAGCCCACTATGCGCTTGTCATCTATTCCGCACTGATCGAAACCGGCCGCATGGACGAACATGCACTCGACCATTTCAATGAGGACGGCGGCTCGGTCGAAATGATCGGGGCCGAGCACAGTCCCGGCATGGAAGTGACGACCGGCTCGCTAGCGCAGGGCCTCTCCATGGCCTCCGGCGTCGCCTGGGCGAGATTACGGAAAAATGAGCCCGGCAAGGTCTGGGTCTACATGTCCGACGGTGAGTTCCAAGAAGGCCAGACCTGGGAATGCCTTGCGGCCATGAGCTACCACAAGATCGCCAATATCCGCGTCATTGTCGATGTGAATCGCCAGCAATGCGATGGCGCCATGTCAGCCGTGCTCGATCTCGGCGATCTCGCCGCGCGTGTTTCCGCCTTCGGCGTCACCTGCCGCTCGGTGGATGGCCATGATCTTGGCGCGTTGCGCGCCGCAGCGGAAAGCGCGGAAAATGGCAAGCCGCTGGTCATCCTCGCCAACACGTCGCCCTATCAAGGCATGAAGTTCCTGAAGAAGCGCTTTCCGCGCCTTCACTATGTTCGCTTCAAGAGCGTGGAGGAGCGGCTGGAAATGCAGGCCGCGCTCGCCGCCGAACTCGGCGTCGATTTGAACGCGATGGAAGGGGCCTGACCATGGTCGAAATCGTCAACCGTCCCTATGCCAAGGCCTTCGAGGCCTTCGCCACCGCGCGCCCTGAAGTCCTCTGCCTGTCCGCCGACCTCACCTCTTCCTGCGAGGTCGACGGTTTTCGGGACCGGCATCCCGAACAGTTCCTGTCGCTCGGCATGGCCGAGCAGAACATGCTGTCCTTTGCCGGTGGCCTTGCCCTGCAGGGGTTCCGGCCGTTCATCCATACCTTCTCGGTCTTCCTCTATCGCCGGCCCTACGACCAGCTGATCAACTCGATCGCCTATTCCAACCGCAAGGTCCGGCTGATGGGTTTTCTGCCCGGCATCACCACGCCCGGCGGCATCACGCATCAGGCCATCGAGGATATCGCAGTGCTGCGCGCCGTGCCGAACATGACGATTCTCGAAACCGGTGACGCGACGGAAGTCGAGACCGTTCTGGAAGTCGCCGACTGCATCGACGGCCCGGTCTATGTGCGCATCCTGCGCGGCGAGGTGCCCCGCCTATTCTCGACGCCCTTCGAATTCAACAGGCTGCGCACCCTCTCGGAAGGTGACGACATCCTCGTCGTCTCCTCCGGCGTCTGCACGGAAGAAGCCCTACGCGCCACCGGGCCGATCGCGGCGCGCGGCATCGGCATCCACCATCTGCACGCCTCGACGCTCAAACCCTTCGACCGGGACGGCTTGCTGAAAGCCGCACGCGGCAAGAAGGGCATCGTCACGCTGGAGAACCACACCATCGTCGGCGGTCTCGGCTCGCTGATCGCGGAAATCCTCGCCGAAGAAGGGCTGGGCATCCGCCTCAAGCGGCTCGGTCTCAGCGACACCTTCGCCCACGGCGCCTCGAAACCCTATCTCATGAAGAAATACGGGCTCGATGCCGGCGCGCTTGTCGCGGCCATCGAAACCCTTATCGGCAAGACGCTTGCCATCGGCGAGGAGGAACTGGCGGAAGTGCGCCTCGACCACGTCCATTCGGCGCAGAAGGCCGAGGCCCTCTGATGGCGCCGCGCTTCACCGTCACCTACTTCGTGCAATCCGCCAACGAAGCGGAGGCGAAGGCGCGCGCTCTCGACATTGCGCTTGAGCAGACCGTTGAGGTCCCGCGCAGCACCGTGCCGAAAGGCTATGTCGAGGATGAAATTCTCGGCCGGCTGGAGAGCCTGGAGAAGGACCCCGGTGGCAGGCCCGGCTTTCTTGCAGTGATCTCCTACTCCGAGGACGATGTAGGCGGCGATTTTCCGCAATTCCTCAACATCGTCTTCGGCAACAGCTCGATCAAGCCGGGCCTCAGGGTAGAGGATATTGGCGTTTCGCCTGGAATCCTCGGCCTCTGCAAGGGTCCGCGACACGGCATTGCGGGGCTGCGCACCCGCGCCGGCATCGGGGAACGCCCACTGCTGATGTCCGCGATCAAGCCCGTTGGCCTCTCGACGGTAGCTCTTGCGCGCCTTGCGCATGATTTCGCGCTCGGGGGAATGCATTACGTCAAGGACGACCACGGCCTCGTCGACCAGAAGACTGCACCCTTTATCGACCGGCTGAAGGCCTGCGTGGAGGCCGTGGGCGAGGCGAATGCGCGTAGTGGCGGCAAGGCGAGCTTCGTGCCGAACGTCACCGGCCCCGCGACGGCGGTCATCGAGCGGGCAAAGCAGGCGCAGGAAGCGGGCGCGGGCGCGGTGATGGTCGCCCCGGCGCTGGCCGGCTACGACGTGGTGCGCACGCTTGCCGCCGACCCCGATTTCACCCTGCCGATCGTCTCGCACCCGGCCTTTTCCGGCGCCAATGTGGTCTCGCCTGATTGCGGCTTCTCGCACCGCGCCTTCTTTGGCACGCTGCATCGGTTGATGGGCGCCGACGCCGTCATCTATCCCAATTTCGGTGGGCGCTTCGGCTTCACCCGCGCGGAGTGCCTGTCGATCGCGCGCGCCTGCGCAACGGACATGGGCGGCCCCAAGGCGATCGTCGCGGCCCCCGGCGGCGGCATGACCTTCGACCGCGTACCTGAAATGCGCGAGGCCTACGGCAACGACATTATGTACCTCATCGGAGGGGCATTGCTTCAGGAATCCAACCTGGTGGACGCCTGCCGCCGACTTGTAGCCGCGGTCCATACCTGATTGACGCGGCTTGGTATTGGGGAATCTTCTCGTACGACAAGACGTAGATCGCAGCGCTGCGTTATCGACAGTCACCTTGATGTTACCAACGGAGCGCTGCATCGTGCGTGCTTTGATGCGCCGTGCTTCTTGAGTAGCCTGATCAGTAATCGCTCGGGATGACTTTCGTGCTGTGCTCGGCCGCAGGGCCCAGGATTTGGCGCAGCGAGAGTAGCGTCATTGAGGCAATCCGTAGGTTTTGAAGACGGAACGAAAAAGCCGGCGTTCGACACGCCGGCTTTCAAGAAGTGTGTTGCTTAGCGGGAGACTTCGTCACCCTTGTCAGCATCCAGGATTGCGTCGATCGCGATCAGATCGGGCATCTTGAGCGCCTTGGCCCCGCCGCGCGTCGCGAGCAGGAATACCAGATAGACGGCACCGATCGCAAACATGACGGCCACGTAGAACCACGGTTTGGCAAACGAGGCGTCGCGGAAAATGGCCAGTTCGAACGCGAGCCACAGGATAGCAACGAGCAGGACTGGTGTCTCCCAAGCGCCGAGGCGGAAGCCTTGGCTCGGCGGCAGGTTGTTACGCTTCAGCGCATAGATGACAACCGTTACCGCATAGATGATCGCGGGCAGCAGTGTCGCAGCAGAGAAGAGCGCGAATAGCGCGTCGGTCTGCTGCGAAAACAGCGCCAAGATCACCTGGCCGACCACTGCCACGAAGATCGTGGAGTTGACCGGGGTCTTCAGTGTCGGATGGATGCGGTGCCACAGCTGCCAGCCGGGGAAGCGTTCGTCACGCGACATCGCCCAGACGAGACGTGTGCCGCTAAGAAGGATCACGAGGCCACAGCTGAAGATCGAGATGACGACCAGCACGAGCAGCAGGTTGCCTAGGATCGGTCCGAGAACACGATTGATCACGTCTGCGATCGGGGTCGCTGAGCCTTGCAGTGTAGCGGGATCGCCCAGAAGCGCGGTCACGGCAATCAGGAACAGCATCCCAATGATTCCAAGGCTGAGCACCGCTTGCCACATGGCCTTGGGGACCACCCGCGCCGGATCACGTGTCTCTTCAGCCAGGTTCGCCGCGGACTCAAAGCCCACGATGGTGAACGCGCCAAGAAGCGTGCCCATGATCCAGGGGCCGGCGCTCGTCAGTGTTCCGAAAGAATAATACGCCTCCTGAGCAACACTGCCCGTGCTGAAGAGGTTCGAAAAGTTGAGTTCGTTGTTGAGCGCGCCTGCAGCGAACAGCAACACGACAAGGCCGATCATGCCAATGAGCTGGATCGTAACCGCGACCGCGTTGAACTTCTGCGTGAACTTGGTCGAAAACGCGATCATGAGCGCCTGAACGACGATGACCAGGCTGGTGATCCACCAGGCGTTTTCGGCGGTCCCCTCATAACTCAACATCACGGGCAGAACCGTTGACGCAATAGTGTAGTCCACGGCGACAAGAACGACTGCAAGGAACGTGAATCCAATCCAGCCCATGATCCAGCCGAACACCGGGTTGGTAAGCCGAGAGGCCCACTGATAGATGTAGCCCGTAACAGGGATGCGGGCCGCGAGAGAGCCGATGATAAGAGCGACCATCAACTGCCCGATCACAACCACAGGCCACGTCCAAATGCCCATCGGGCCAGACGAAGACAACATCGCGCCATAGGCGGTGAAGATGCCCGTCGCGATCGACACGAAGCCGAAAGCTACGGCGAAGGACTGAAACGGAGTGACATCGCGCTTCAGATGGTCATGGTCAGTATGCCCCGGCGTGGAGCCTACTTTGGTAACTGTTGACATAGATATTCCCCTCTTGTGTGCGTCGAACGTCAGTTCGCGAACTCGCCTTCGACTTCGCTCCAAAGGCTGACGCGGAGGCCTTTGGATTGGAAAAATTCCATTTCTCGCTTCACCCCGGCGCTTTCCTGCCAGCCGGGCCCGTCGATCACGATGATTTCTTCCATTGCATCCATGAACACCTGGTCGATCGGGGCCCACAGCTTGCCGATCCCGCCTTTGTCCAGGTCGGCCATGTGCGCGTTGATCGGATGGGACATGGAAATCTGGCTGAAAACAGCCGAGCCGCTCCTGGCGATCTTTGCCGCGACCTTGTTGGCCTCATGGAAGCGTCGTTCCACTACCTCGCGATCCGCGTGGCCGTACGGGCCAGCAAGGAAAATTTTCCGCATGTTCTTCTCCAGGAATAATGGGGCTAGTTCGGTCGCTCAGTTACGCCAACCGCGAGCGCGCTCGACGGCCTTGGCGAATCTTGCATGATGTTCATCGGTGACCGAGCCGTCCGGCTCGAAACGAGCATGCTTCGCGCGTGCGTTGGTGACATCGAGACCACAGAATTCAGCAAGTCCCAGCGCCGTAAGCTCGTGCATTGATGGGACAGTGATGGTCCGATTGCTTGCCGACGCCAGGAACTGGGCGAAGTAAGCGCTCTGGGAGAGGCCACCGTCGATCGAGATGCTTGGGCCAAGTTCCGTGACCTCGGACGCAGCGTCGATCAAACCGACGGTCAGCATCGCGATACCTTCGAGAACCGCTCGAACGAGGTCGCGGCGGTCGGTGGCATGATCCATACCGATGAACAATGGCGCGGCAGTTCGATCCCAGTACGGTGCCGCAAGACCCGAGAGCGCGGGCACGAAAATGATACCTCGGCTCAGCGCCGAGGGTCCCTCGAATACTCCGAGTTCCTCGAGCGCCGAATACAGACCGATATTCCGGGCCCATTCCAACGCGGCGCCCGCATCGTACACCCCGCCCTCGATGGCAAAGGTTACACCGTGGTCGCGCCGCGCCCATGCCACCGTGGGCAGAAGTTCTGCCTGCGGCGGACGTTCCGCGCCAGCGACCGCTAGGAGAAACGCACCTGTGCCGAAAGTGATCTTGCAATCGCCCGGTTTACGGCAACCGTGGCCGTACAGGGCCGCTTGCTGGTCCACGATGGACGCGCGAACGGGGATTCCGTTGATCTGACCGAATTCCTCGTCGACCGCCGCGATCCTCGGCAGGCACTCCTTCGGAACGCCATGCAGTTCGCAGAGCTCGTCACTCCACTGGCCAGTCGCAAGGTCCAGCAAGCCCGTACGCGAGGCCGTCGCGAGATCCGTCGCAAACACCCCCGCCAGAGAATCCAGGAAAAATGCATCGGTCGTACCGAGACGAAGGCGGCCAGCTTTGTGGGCATCCGAAATACTGGGTATGTGACGAAGCAGCCAGGCGAGCTTGCTTGCGGAAAAGTAGGGATCAAGCGGAAGCCCGCTGATGCGCTTGGAGAGTTCTTCCGCTTCGGGGCCAAGCTCGGAAAGCTGCTTGGCGGTGCGGGCGTCCTGCCAGACAATGACGGGCGACAGAGCGGCCCCGGTTTCGGAATCCCACGCGATGCAGCTTTCGCCCTGGTTTGCGATGGCGATCGCATCCACCTCTCCGGCGGCATCGAGTACAGTTATGATATTTTTGAGCAGTTCGTCCGGATCATGCTCGACCCAGCCGGCGAACGGATGGTGTTGCCCATGCTTGCGGCTGGCGACGACCCGCCACTCGCCACCGTCCTCCACCACCAGGCATCGGGTCGACGTCGTGCCCTGGTCAATCGATGCGATACGCATTCAGTCTTCCCCTCTAAAGCTGAAATGAACGTTCTGAGCGCTTGTCACACTGTCCGGCCTGCGGACCGTTATCCGGTTCTCAGGTCGCCACGTCGCACGACGATGCCAGACCTCGCGGCCGTCGATTTTCAGTGTGAGTGTTCCCTGGGTGCGGCGAGCAAACCGCAATTGGAAGTCCTTCAAACCGCCGGGAAGCGTCGCGCCGTTGCGGATGAGGTTGGGGACGACCAACTTGATCGGTTCGTCATACGTGACCTTGACCGGGGTTGCTGCAGATGGGTTCCGCAAGATGTCCTCTGCCAGAGCCTCCCCGACCGCCCTGCCTTCCCTGAAAGCCCACCCGCCTGTTTCGACCGCGCGCAGCACGTTTCCGGCGGCGAAGTAGAGCGGGTTCTCGCAGCGTCCGTCTTGATCGACGGCCGGGCCGGCGCTTCCCCAATTGACCGTGAGACCAGAGGTCTGGAACAGGGACGCCTCCGGAGTGAACTGTCCCGTAAAGAGAACTCCATCGCATTCGAGCGTTTCGACGACGTTGCCGCGCCTGATTTTCACGGCTTCCACGCGCCCTCGCCCGACGATATCGACGATTTCCGCACTACGGTGAAACGGAATGCCCATCATTGCTGGGAACCAGTCCAGCGGTGCACCGACCAGAGAATGAGAGCGAGGTTCGAGGACGGCGACAGGACGCGCGCCGTGGCTGAAGCAGGTCCAGATGGCCGACAATGTCACCAGTTCAGAGCCAACGATGACAGGGCGCTTGAATGGCATCAAATTGTGGAACGCCACATACGCCTGAAGCGTACCGGTCGTGAGAATGCCAACCGGCCGATCACCGGTCACCAAACGAGCCGCCCGTGTCGTTTCACGGACGCCCGTGGTAACCAGCACGCGCTTGGCAATGAACGTTTCCAGTCCGGCATGGTTGGACACAAGCAACCCACCGTCTTCACCGAGGCGGACGACCGAGTGGCCGTAACGCAGATCGATGTCGTATTTTGCGACTTCCTTCTCGAGGCGCCTTCCGTACGCCGAGCCGAAGTAGACACGTCCGAATTCCAGCATTCCGAACGGCGAATGACTGCAGTGACGCGTTGCTCCACCAAGGTACTGTTCACGTTCGAGCAGCGTAATCTTGCCGACGCCCGCCTTTCGCATCGCGATCGCGGCAGCGACGCCGGACGGCCCGCCGCCAATGATGACGATGTCGGACTGGGACTGGCTCATCGCCCGTTTTCCTGATCAACGGCCAAGGGCGTGGCGAGGCATCCCTTACTCATTTCGGCCAACCGCGCATTGCAATAAAAACCCTGGCAGCGGCCCATGCCAGCGCGAGTGCGTCGGCGCAGTCCACCGAAATCGCCCGGAGGGAGTGCGCTATTGAGCGCGGCTTCGATTTCCCGACGCGTCACCATTTCGCAATGACAGATGATCTCGCCGTGACCTTCGGCCTGCCAATCCCTGGCTCGCGTTTCTGCGAGGTTTGGCATGTGAATTGTTGGAGCCACTTTCTCGACGAACTCGCCGCGTGCGCTCCCACCGTGAAGCTTGAGGGCGTGCTGCGCGAGACCGAGCGCTGCACTCAAACCCGTAGACCGAATGCCACCCAAGGTAATCGCTCGGGATTCGGGGCGGTCGATGACACGGTATTCCTTCTTCTCAGAAGCAGGACGAAGCCCTGCGTAAACCGCCGTGACGGGAATATTGGCAAGTCCCGGCACAAGCTTCACACCGTGCGTAACAAGCCCAGCGAGCGTGTCATGTTCGACGGTCGCCCTGACACGATCCTCCTGCTCCTCGGCGGTAGGCCCTACGAGAATGTTTCCGAAGGCTGTTGGACAGACCACAACGCCTTTCGTGATCTCGTTCGGCACAGGGAGGATGATTGTCTTGAGTTGCCGGGAAGCGGCCTTATCCAAGACCACGAACTGGCCCTTACGCGGCTTGATCTGGAATTCCGGCGTGAAGCCGAGGCACGCGTCGACGTGGTCACCGTAGAGGCCAGCCGCATTGATGACGAATTTTGCTCGCACATCGCCCTTGCTGGTATCGAGACGCCATTCGCCGTCGAACGAGCCACCGAGCAACTCACACTGCCGCAACACAAGCGCGCCCAATGCCATGGCCTGGCTGACATAACCCAGGGGAGCTGACCATGGGTCGACGACATGTTCATCGGGCACATGGAGCGCAGCGACGATGCTTTCGGACAAACCCGGTTCGATAGCGCGGGCTTCAAGGGCAGTCAGCAATCGAACCGTGCTGACACCGTTGGCCAGGCCTTGCTCGGCGATACCCTCGAGCTTTGCCGCTTCGTCCTTTGTCCAGGCGCATACGAGCGCTCCGGTTTCGACCAGAGGAAGGTTCATGCTCGCGCAAATTTCGAGATATTCCCGTCGCCCGGCCTGGACCAGCTCGAGTTCGAGACTGTTTTTAGGGGCATCGAAACCTGTGTGCAGAATAGCACTATTGGCCTTCGACGCGCCCGACAGGATGTCGGCTCCCTTCTCGATCACGATCACCCTCGCACCAGCGAGAGCGAATCTGCGCGCCACCGCACAACCGACGACACCCGCGCCGATGACGGCGACATCAAAAGTTTCGGATTGAGGGGGGCATCGCTGTGTGATCACAACAATTTTTCCTACCATTCGGTCGTTTTATGACTGAACGGTAACAATTTTATTTACAGAAAGTAAAGACGGTTTTTGCACATCGGTAAAAATAGCCGCGCTGTGGTTGCTGTAATTTCGCGATTTTTCATGCGGATCCTGTCTAGATGGCGACCGTTGGGCCCAAATTTTGTGGAACCACCTCGTGAAATATTGCCCGATCGGTCAGAATCCTACACATTCCATGAGCCGGAACCGAAAGGGTCATCAGTGCGTCCCCACGAACGTCACGAAGAAATCATCCACCTCGTCGCGCGGCGCGGTGAGGTCAGCGTCGAACAATTGGCGGATGAACTTAAGGTCTCCCGGGAAACGATCAGGCGCGATCTGGTCGCGCTCGGCGATCAAGGGCGACTGCAAAAGTTCCACGGAGGCGCCAAGCTGCGCTCAGCGGCAGCTGCCGAAGCCGCCGGAGAAGGACCATTCGCTACACGAATGGCTGAAAACCTTGCGGCAAAACGACAGATTGCTCATGCAGCGGCAAGCCTGCTTTCGCCGGGCGACAGCCTTTTCATAGATACCGGAACGACCACGTTGCTGTTTTCCGAGGCGATCGCCAGCCTATCAGGGTTGACAGTCATCACCAACAGCACCCGCATTGCTGCAACGATTACTGCGGGCGGCGAAAACAAAGTTTTTCTCATCGGCGGCGCCTTCAGTCCCGATGCATCTGAGACGATTGGCGCGTTGGCCGTGGAGCAAATCTCACGGTTTCGCGCTCGGCACGCTTTCCTGACTGTCGGCGCAATCGACAACACCGGACTGCTTGATTTTGACGAAGCTGAAACGCAGATTGCGCGAGCTATGATTGAGCGGGTTGAAACAGTCACGGTTCTTGCCGACGCCTCCAAATTCAATAAGCGCGGGATCTTTGAGGTTTCAGGCTGGGATCGTGTGAGTCGGCTCGTATCGAATACTCCCCCTCCTGCCAATATAGGACAGGCGATCGAAGCGGCCGCCGGAAACATCGATATCATCATAACGCGATGAAGGTGGACGGCATCGTAAACTTCACGAATCTACGATCGTGGCGCCGATGCCAGGAAGCCGCCGACCATCGACCACGGCTGTTCCGCTGATTCCTGGTCTGTGCACGTGATCGAGATAGATCGTTGCGCCCTCGAGGACTACCGATGTGAGCTCTGGAGCCCAGGCCGTTTGGGCGAGATGCACGCGTTGGAAGGCTGACGAAAGCGGCCAGCTCTGAAGGTTAGATGCGGGTCTGTGCAGCGTATCACCGCCCCTGATCCATGATCGCGCTTCGGTCCTCAGCGCCCTGGTCAGTCGTGTCCAGCTCTAACCTCGGTTGGTTCCACCGCGAGATAGCCATTTTCTTCAAACTAATCACGAAGGACGAGGCCTTTCTCGGCTGATCTGACGTTCTGCAGCGAACTCCGCTATGGCCGCATCGATATTATATCATCGGGGAATGTCATTTCTGCCTCCCGCGTTCAGCAGGCGGCGACAAAGCGGCGACCGTATGCATCTCGATAGTAGCAGCTCCCAGACTGGCCAGCGACGCTACCAATCGCAGCGCCCGATACGCCACCAATAGCGGCACCAACCGCCGCGCCTCTGACATCATTGGTAATGGCACCGCCGATTACGGCACCACTCGCAGCGCCAATGCCCGCCCCCTGTTCAGTTGCGGTACATCCAGAGCCGGTTGCCCCGAGCAGCGCGAGTAGAGCGATCATTCTCGTCATTGCCGTTCCTCCCTTTGCGGAGAAACCCTCCTGATTACCAGAAGTTCCGTCCAGAAGGATCCCCGCCATGACTGGAGAGAGTTTTCGACGCGACAATCGCCGCTGGCGATTTCACGGAAGGTCGATGGGAACCAACCCAGCATGTGCCTGTTAGTAGCAGACCCTGATTGAAAAGGGTGCAGAGCGATAAGGAGAATTTCAATGACTGACTATGATGCCTCGCGCACGGGCGACGTCGCAACGAACGAAACCAGCAACCTCATAGCCGCCAGTAAGGTCGAGGGGACGAATGTCTACAACCGTCAAGGGGAGTCCCTTGGAACGGTCTACGACGTCATGCTCGACAAAAGGTCCGGCGAGGTCGCCTATGCCGTAATGTCGTTTGGTGGCTTCCTCGGGATGGGCGAAAGTTATCATCCGGTGCCATGGGACATGCTGGAATATGACGAGAGCGAAGAGGGCTATGTTGTTGATCTCAACAAGGAGCAACTAGAGGGCGCGCCCTCCTTTGACGAGAGGACCAGTCCTGACTGGTCAAGTCCCGAGTACAGTCGCAGTATCGACCACTATTACGGCGTGGCACGGCCAGCGATTTGAACAAGCAATGGCGGCGGGAAATTCGGAATTTCCCGCCGCATTTTTTTGGATAATCGCCGATGCAATAGTGTCCCCCCCTACGATCGCGATTGATCCGGCTGCTGCGATCTCTGCCTTTAAACACCCGGATCGTCCGCATGCCAACCGCCATAGCGTGTATCCAGCTCACGGATGATTGGAACTGCGTTTTCGGGACTGGCCAACCTTAGTAGCTGATCGACCTTTGCTTCCAGCCGATCGGATCCTTCTTTAGATTGCGGCGAGCCGACGTAGAGCAACAGGGCCAGACCGCCGACCTGCACAGCAGTTGCAGGAACTCTGATTGCCAGTTTTCCAGTATGTCGCGCGACATCTCAGGTAGATAGCCAGTAACGTCTGCGCCCGCTGCTCTTACACGTATGCAAACCAGCCAAATACCCCAGTGCCCACCCAAAGTAATGAGGAAGAAGGCAAGAGTCCCCCCACCCATAACGATAGGCGCGCCAAATCGACTGCGACTTCATCATTCCACCTCCAAAACCGGGCCACCCTCCCCGTCACGGCCGAGCTTGTCGCACCATGATCCGACAAGCCCGGCTTGGAGTAGGGACACCTAGCCCGTGCCTTGCCGAGTCCCAAGCATCGGAAATTGCCAGCGGCATGGAATGTTACCGAGAACCTGAAAAAGCCATCGACCCAATAACTCACAGATACATGGAACAGTGTTCCTATCGAGCCGTTAGAAGCAAACCTGCTCAGGCAACCTCACTCAATGGAGAATGAAAATGCCGGAACAGAACAAAGGTGACCGCAACACCCGGAAGGACGGGCGGGGCGACGCTTCGAAGCGCGGCTCAAGACAAGCGGCGTGACGTCGCCTCAAAAGGCGGAAAGGAGTCTGGGGGCAATTTTAAGAACGACCCAGAGCGCGCCGCCGAGGCCGGCAAGAAGGGTGGTAGGGCCTGAGGTAAGTAACCTCGGGCAACGAACCAAAGCGCGCGCTAAATTCGTGGCGCGCGGCATTGCTTTGGCATCAGGTGCTACAGTTTTCGGAGGCTCATCAAATGACAGAAACTCTCACAATGGGTAGCGAACGCGAGGTGTATGTTGACCCACTCGCCTCTTCCGGCCTGAATCAAGTTTCATGGGGTGCGATCTTTGCCGGTGTCCCAATCGCGCTCTCAACGCAATTTCTTCTCAATCTGCTGGGGGTCGGAATTGGCATGGCGGTCTTGGATCCTGCAAGAGCGGATAATCCGGACGCCAGCACATTTTCGGTCGTAGGCGGCGTTTGGTTCGTCGTTTCCGGACTGCTCGCCTCGTTCTGCGGTGGCTACGTCGCAAGCCGCATGTCGGGCCGTCCCAGTTCATCGACTGGTGGATTCCATGGCCTCACAACTTGGGCCGTGACAACGCTCTTCATCGTGTACCTTCTGACAACATCGGCCGGCGGCCGGCTCAGTGGAGCGTTTAGTAGCCTTTCCAGCGTCGTGAGCGTGCGGGTCAGACTGTCACTGCCGTCGCGACATCCGCCGCGCCGGCCTTGGCAACTGCAGCGGATCCATTTTCTGCCATTGAGCGACAGATACGGGAAGCAAGCGGTGGAACAGATCCTGAAGCACTTCGTTCTGCAGCCGTTGCGGCCGTAAGAGCGACTGTGACTGGCGACGAAGCGACCGCTGCAGACGCACGCAACCGCGCCGCAGATGCACTCGCCCGCGCGCAGAACATCCCGATCGATCAGGCGCGCAGCCAGGTGCAGCGGTACGAGCAAGACTATCGGTCTGCCGTAGACCTGGCCAAACAGAAGGCTATCGAGACCGCAGCGATTGCAACTACTGCGCTTGCAACGGCTTCGATCTTCGCATTCATCTCCCTCGCAATAGGAGCGATTGCCGCCTGGATCGGCGGTGTCGCCGGAACCAAAAAGGACGCTGTTGTTATCGGCGAATATGGAGACGTCCGACCTTGAGCGTTTCTGTGGCCATGCGGATCCGAGGAGCATGAACATGGGCGAGAGCAAGAACCGGCGGAGGGAGCGTGCCGCTGAAAATGGCGTAGTTCTAAAGCAGGTTGGAGCGCTGCCCTACCGCATCGACAAAGCGGGCAACATGGAAGTTATGCTTATCACGACCCGCCAGACACGGCGATTTACGCTCCCCAAAGGCTGGGGAATCAATGGCAAAAGCGATCGTGAGGCGGCACGCGCGTTGAGGCATGGGAAGAGGCGGGCGTTAACGGAAAGATCGCCAGCAAAGCTATTGGCAGTTACTTCTACTGGAAGAGGACGGATCGCTTCTTTATCCCGGTCCGGGTGATCGTCTATCCGCTAAAGGCAAAGAAAACACATTCGCGTTGGAAAGAGCGGCACCAGCGCCTGAGACAGTGGCTCCATCCAAAGGAGGCCGCGCTGCTCGTGGATGAACCAGAACTCATTTCGCTTCTTCGAGAGGCAGAACGCTACAAGGTGTAGCTGAGACGACGATGTAGCGGATTTCGCCTGACTGCGCGGAAGCGAGCACAGGAGGTCGGTTGCGATATTGAGCGCTGGTCCGTTCGGTAGCCGGGGTCTCAATCAAGCGATAACGGTTCAGTATCCGCCCACAATTGGCAGGATTTCACCGGTGATGTAGCTCGACATCTGGGGCGAAGCCAGAAAGACGTAAGCTGGGGCAATCTCTTCTGGCTGCGCGGCTCGCTTCATGGGTGTCTTCGAGCCGAATTCCTCCACGTCTATGGGCTGCTTGTCCGAAGGATTGAGCGGTGTCCATACCGGGCCAGGGGCAACGGCATTGACCCTTATGCCCTTGGGTATAAGCTGGGCTGCCAGCGCTCGTGTGAATGCGTGTATCCCGCCCTTCGTCATCGAGTAGTCCAGCAGTTCTTTGGACCCATCCAGTCCGGTAACCGATCCAGTGTTCACAATCGCAGAGCCGTTCTTGAGGTGAGGAATTGCCGCTTTGGCCATGTAGAAATAGCCATAGAGGTTTGTCTTCAAGGTCTCGTCGAAGTGATTGTCGCTCAGGTCTTCTATGTTCTTGGCGTGAACCTGAAAAGCGGCATTGTTGACCAGGATATCCAGGCAGTTGAACTCAGTCACTGTCATCTCCACGGCCTTGCGGCAAAAGGCAGCATCCTTGACGTCGCCGCGGATGATTAGGCAGCGCCGCCCTTCCCTCTCCACCGCCTCTTTTGTGTCCTCAGCGTCCCGATCTTCGGCTAGGTGAGCGATCGCCACGTTAGCGCCTTCACGAGCAAAGAGGATCGCGACCGACCTACCAATTCCGGAATCTCCGCCAGTTATCAGTGCCACCTTACCCTTGAGCTTGTCAGAGCCCTTGTAGAATGGAGCGTCGAACATGGGTGCGAGAGGAAGTGCGGCCTCGGACCCTGGCTTGTCTTGGTGAACCTTGGGATACGGCGGCTCGGGATAACGACGCGCACCCGCCTGCATTGGGCCGGTCGATTCCTGCGTTTCTTGCTTCTCCGCGGCGGCAACCTCTCTTTGGATGTTTCGCTGTTTGTCAACGGTTTTCGATGACATGGTGCATCCCTCCTCCATAGACTGAGAAGAACGATAACGACCTGCCCGTCGAACGGTTCCCAAGCGAACTTCTGGAATACTAGGTGGCTTCAAGAAGCTCGAGAACCTGATGTAGATCCGCGACAAAGCGCCTATGTTCGATCTCGGCGTCAGTTCTCGAGCGGATCCGTAACAGGTACGACGGATGGATCGTAACGAGGATCGGATATCCTGCTGTACTTTGAATAACCCGCCCGCGCGCCTTGGTGACACTGAGGGAGCGCCCTAGCAGCGTGTACAGCGCGGTGGCTCCGAGTGCCACAACGATCCGTGGCCGGATTAGATGAAGTTCACCCGAAAGCCACCAGGCAGCCGCCGACATCACGTCGCTAAAGTTTGCGAAACATCACGAAGGCGTCGACGTAACCGAGCGAGGGGTGAAGGAACACTTCCGGCAGGCGACCGACGATCTCAAATCCGAGCGACTGCCACAACCGCAACGCGCGCTCGTTGCTGCTGATGACGAAGTTGAACTGCATGGCCCGGAAGCCCTTGGCGCGGGCATGAGCGAGAGAGTGCTCGTGCATCTGGCGAGCCACACCGCGGCCACTTGCCGCCGCGTCTGTCATGTAACCGCAGTTACAAACATGCTGCCCGCCGCCACCCTGATTCGCTCTGATATAGTATGTGCCTAAAATCTGGCCATTCTCTTCGGCGACAAACGTTTCGCGGTCCGGACCCATCCAGTAAGCCAGCCCATCGCTTTCGCTAAGATTGGGATCGAGGGTGTAGGTTTCGCCCGCGCGTATGGTCGGACCAATAATCCTCCAGATGGCGCTTCGATCGGCTTTGTCTGCGGGCCGGATTAGCATCGCTCAAACTACCGTCGGCATGGGGCGCACGCAACGAATTTGGCGGCATCGTACCGGGTGTGAATCTCCTGATAGCTTCAAACCTCGGTTACAAAGCCCAGCAGCCGCTTCGACATGGACGAACGCTCTTATCGCGAGGAACTTTGCTTCCATCTCGCCGTTCCGGTTTCATCGCGCATAAAGGAGCGCGACCACCATGGACACGAAGATGCTGATGCGGATTTATGCTCGTGCGGGAGGATACGGTACGGACAATCCGCCTTATCTGCGGGCCCCGAGTAAGCAAGCGGAAAAGCTAAATGCCTACGCCGCAGAACGCGCGAGAGCCGACAGGAAAATCGCAGAGTTGCGCCTTCACGATAAGTCACCTACGCGCCTCTCGATTGCGTTCAATGCCATCTTGTTCCCGCAGGTCGCCGTCTGTGATGGTGATGTTCCAGAAGGCTAGGTGATACGCGAAGCCACCGCGAAATCGATCAATTGCACGTCCTCCAGAATGCCCCTTCCTGAAACTATCGGGCACGCTCACTGCTTTCGAAGCAGCGCCGCACAGGACAGCTCGACTTCATCGCGCGACGCACTTGCGCAATCATCCGCTGCCTTACGGGGCGATGTGAGCCCAGAGGATGCCGAGTCGCGTTTTCTGTCCGCAGCGCGCGAAGCTGGCATTGCTGTCATACATTACTAAGGCGTATTCCCGCCGGGAGACGGAAGCACCAGACGAAGCGGGCGCACAATGTCTGCTCGTTGCACCCCATACGGTATGTAGTAAAATGCGCCAAAGGTTGAGCGGAGGGGAGTGGAGATGAATCTGGAGGATCTCTATCGCCTGATGCGGAACTCTCATGTCCAGGCGCAAAGCATCATTGACACGGTGCCTGATCCTTTGCTTGTCCTCGACCGGAACCTGTGTATCCAGACGGCCAGCCGGGCTTTTTTTACCACCTTCCAAGTCGACCGCGCCGAAACAATCGGACAGCACCTCTACGAACTCGGCAATCGGCAGTGGGACATCCCCGAGTTGCGCCTCCTGCTTGAAGACGTGATCCCGAAAAGCATGGCGGTGGTGGACTATGAGGTCGAGCACGACTTTCCGAGCATTGGTCGGAGGACGATGCTTGTCAGCGCGCAACGGCTGTTCCATCCCGACAACAACAGCCGCACGCTGTTGCTGTCAATCGTGGATGCCACAAAGCGACGCCAGCGCGAAGCCGAGAAAGATGTGCTCTTAGACGAACTCCGGCATCGAACGAAGAATCTGCTCGCTGTCGTCCAAGCGATGACGCGCCAGACGACCGCCGCCGGTCGCTCTGGGGAGGAGTACCGGGAGGACCTCCTCGGCCGGCTCAATGCGCTCATAGTGGCGCACGATGCGGCCTTCTCAAACAGCAGAGAGACTGAGACCGAGCTTAAGGAGATGGTTGAGCAGACACTTGAACCTTATTCGGAAGCTTCTGTAGGGATCCTTGTCGAATCCGGACCATCCGTACGGCTTCCGCCGCAGCAAGCTGTATCGCTGAGCCTGGTTCTGCATGAACTCGCGACCAATGCGATCAAATACGGCGCGCTTTCGAACCCCACGGGGCAGGTTCGCATCCACTGGGAGATTGAGGAAGCCAGCGCTCCAAAACTACGGCTGGTCTGGCAAGAGAGCGGTGGCCCTCCCGTTGCGCCGCCGGCCGTCAAAGGATTTGGGACGAAGCTGATTGAGTTTATTGCAACTCACGAACTGGGCGGACGGGTGGAACTGAACTATGCGCCAGCGGGTTTGATCGTTGAGATCGTTGCCCCACTAGGATCGGTCTCATAGCCCCGAGACTGGTCTCATGCGCAACACCGTACTAATCGTGGAGGACGAGTTCCTGATCGCCATATCTGATGCTGCTGCTTGAGCAACACGGCTGGGGCATATTCGCCTGCGGCGACGGTGCAGGAAGCTGCGCGGCAATGCCTGGACGGGCAAACGCCCTATCGGGAGCTGCACATTTCCATCGGTCATGCGCTCCACATCGATAGGACCCTGTCAATGCCCCCGCCTTCTCAGGTGGCGATGGCGCCATTCGCAACCCGCCTGCATTGCAGTGGACGCCCCATCTGAAGGCGTTGCTGGCGATCAGCGCGCATCCCTTTACGCCACCCGTGACCCAGTTGCGGGCTTCTAAGAGCGGCTCGCCGCGCGCACCGTCAATGCATCGTATTGATCCTGCATCAGAGCGTGCGCAAGTGCTGGATGTAGCCTCTCTCCCGTTCTCACCTTCGATCTGCGGGAGCAGACATTTCTGGCTATCGCGATGATGGCAGCAAGGGCGTATGATCGGTTGTGGCGGCCCCCCGCCACCCGCAGACCCAACTCTGCCTTGCCCGGCGTTAACCCCTGCGCCAGGCTCTTTGGGAAGCTTTCCTATCCCTTGATTTTTCGGAACCGAGAAAAGGTCTGCCCGTTGGGAGTATTGGAATTAGATGTTCAATGGGAGAATAACGATGAGTTTCACGCTCAACGAACTCACGGATGATGAGGTGTCGTGTCTGAAGCGATTGGCAGATGGTCGCGTTCACGTTGTCCCGACCGTCATCGCAGAGAGCCTGCAATCGGCGGGCCTGGCACAGCAGGCTGCTCCGGATGTGGAAGAAGACATAGTCTCGGAGATTAAGGAGCCTGGCTCACTTGGCACTCGGATCAGCGACGATGGGTTGAGACTTTTGGATGGCGAGAGGCTTCCAGACCGACGTTGATAGCCAAGCGCGATCAGACACCATGGTCCTCGTGGAACGAATGCGCGGTCTGCGCGTTATCGGCGATCCTGGCTGGAGGATGCCGCCATGCATGATGGTTTTGTCGAGCTTTCGCTCTTGGCTGCCGCTCTGCTTTTCGTGTTTCTGCTGGCGGCCGTGATGGTGTGACAGGCATTCGTCGACGCGCTCGACTTCGGACGACGATGAGCGCAAGAGCTGCCATCGCTGGCAACGAACACGGGCGCGCCGACGACTGAAAGCTGGCATCTTTCGCCCTGACAGATCGACGGCATCTTGGTGCTTTCCTGATCCCCCGCCAGGCACTTGGAACCACGCTTGCTCACTAGCGCGAAATGCGTCCCAGTCTTCTTCTTCACCCTGGTCGGTGCGATGGCGGGTCGCATCCTCCGATCCGGTAATTACAGTGGACTGCGATCCGCCTGCGATTTTCCGAACTGCCCCTTGGCATCGTCTTCCGCGCCTCTATGCTTTAAGGCGTCCGATGGCCGACTGCGCTCAGGATCTTGGTTGTTTTCTCCCACCGCGTCGCGATCGACATCAGGGTCGTCCTTCGCCGGAAGATACCCACGCGGCCTCGTTTCCTCAGGTCCTTCCCAACGAGGGGATTGATCGGTTGTGCCCGGTGCTCCATCTCGAGGTGTGTTGGTGCCCATGATTGTTCTCCTTCCTGGAGAAGCCAATCGCTGGAGCTTACAAAAGTTCCAGCACAATCCTTGGCACGAAAAACCGGCCGGAGGAGGCATCGTGCGGAACCATGACGCTCAATGCGGGTTGCGTCTCCAGCAACCGATGGAGAACGCTATGCAATGGCAATCCTTGTTGACACACGTAGGTACATGGACTGCCCGTCCATCGGCTTTCGTGATTGTGGCCCTTTATGCGATCGGATGGCTCGTCTTCAGCCCTGAGACGTTGGAGTGGCATGGCGTTGCTATGCTCGCCACATGGTTGATGACGTTGTTCATCCAGCGCGCCGAGCACCGAGACACCCAGGCTATTCACACTAAACTAGACGAACTGCTTTTCACGCAGGGCGAGGCGAGCAACGAGATCACACACATGGACGAGAAGGAGCCGGAAGAGATTGAAAGCTTCCGTGAAGTCCAAAAGGCTGCGGATCAACAGTAAGAACCCGCCGCGACAGCCCCGTGCAAGAGAATATCTGCTGACATCTAACCCAAATGGGGTCAGCCGTCACGGACCGTAGTCTTGGCTGGTCTGTTGCGCCTCTTGGTGGGCAGTTTCGCTCGCTGGCCTCGCCCCTTCCAACAGGATGAACCCCACGATAACCAGCGCCATGGCTGCTATCGTAATGATCCATAAAGTGAGTTCGACTGTGCGCATCGCTCAACCTCAATCGCGGTAAACGAGCGCCGTGGCGAACTGTTCCAGGTATCTCGAGCAAAAGATCGCCCGGTGGCAGATCCCTACCGCTGCTTATCACCTGCACCTTTGCCGTCGGAGCTTTTAGCGCGCTCTTCAACCCGATCCGCGCCCTTTGCAAGGTCCGAACCCTTCTCAGCTTCGACCTTCCGCTCCTCTGCACGCGCGGACTTATGAAGGCCCCGCGCGCCTTCTTTGCCTTT
This sequence comes from Rhizobium sp. ARZ01, assembly GCF_014851675.1. Classification (NCBI taxonomy): domain Bacteria; kingdom Pseudomonadati; phylum Pseudomonadota; class Alphaproteobacteria; order Hyphomicrobiales; family Rhizobiaceae; genus Rhizobium; species Rhizobium sp. ARZ01. The sequence continues at coordinate 250,131 of NZ_JACVAE010000004.1, read as the reverse complement.
TTCGGTGGGTGCGTTTTCGATGCCCATAATGATTCCTCCATATCAAAACGGCATAACTGCAACGCGATGCCGATGTTCCTCCTCGCCGCTACTGGCGGCCAGGCGACGCATCAAATTTAGTAGCCGAAGTGGTATGTGGGGCGCATAATTCCAGATCGGTTCCACATGCATTGTATGAACGACAGGGAGATTATAGCAACTGAGGGAGGGAGTACCGTGTCCAAATCCTTCACCTACGATGCCGCGGGTTATCCGATCTCTCCGTGCGGCTGCAACCACATGATGTTCGGTCCCGACGACCTGAACGCCCTCCAACATATCTTCGACGACTGCCTTGGCGAATGCACCTTCTCCATCGACAGCAAAACGGCTGAATCACTCGGAAGTGCTATCATTCGTCTCTACTCTCAGGGGCAACACGATCCGATCCTCATCAAGACGATACTCCTGCCGTCGTTTAAACGGCGTTCGTAGGGCTTCGGCGGACCGGCGCAAACGCCTTGCGCGCCTGCTTGCATGCGGGTTGTCTGGCAACAAAAAAGGCCGGGGCGAACCGCACCGACCCATTGCCAAATTCAGGGTTTATCAATGATTGATCTTCGACACCGCCAAGTTTGTAAGAACGTTGTTGGCAGCCTTCTCCTGATCAAGGATCTCGCTCAGCAGGACATGGGCCTCTTCGTTCCCGAGCACCTTCGCCCACTCTCGAAGTGAGCCGTAGCGAGCAATTTCGTAGTGTTCGACGGCTTGGCAGGCTGCGAGTACACCAGCGTCGAGCGCAACACCCTTGCTCTCTCCGATAACGCCATCAGTTTCTTTGAGCAGGCCTTCTGTGGCGTCGCACTTTTCGCCCATCGGCTTGACGTTAATGGTCTTGAAAACCTTCTTCAGCGTTTCGATCTGCCCCTTGGTTTCCTCGAGGTGGTGATCAAGCGCTTTCTTGAGATCGGCGCTCTTAACTGCTCTGGATGCCTTCGGAAGAGCTTCAGATATCGCATTCTCGGCGAAATAGATGTCCTTCAGGGTGTTCTCAAAAAGTTCAGATAGCGTCTGCATGGTACCCTCCCGCTGGTTGGTGACGCTAACCAACGGTTACCGCAGCTTTTCGTTCCACTCCCCGCAGGGCTGCACCCCTGAAGGAACCTGACGCGTGCTCAACTCCTAATTCGCGCAGTACGGGTGCAGACATCCGCTATCGGCCGAATCACGCGGCCGATCCAGACGCCGCGCCGCGGGTAAGGTGGCCGGTCGTCGTGTTGGTTTTCGGATTGCCTACCCCGTCGGGCTGGCTTTGTCGGAGGCTGGACAATTGCCGCTTGGGCTGCGCCGGGCTGGCGCTCCATGCACAAAATGCACAGCATTTTCAATAAGCGTCAGCCTCCGTCCTCCTTCGAAACGTATGTCCTTCGGCCTCCATCGGCTGGCGGCAATGGGCACATGAGTGAGCCTTGACCAGCACTTCCTGAAATTCTAAAGGCGACGCCTCCGTAATTCCTCTCCTGACATCGATATCGCCAAATCTACAGTGTCCACCTTTGCTTTCGCGTTTTACCAGTTGGTTCGCGCAGCATCTATTCTAGGGGTTTGAGATGGAAACGCCTGCTGTTCCTCATCCGCTCGCGTTCGAGCATCTGCCACCGTTCGTCACGGCTCCGGGGCAGACAGACGCGCTTTTCAACTTCGTCGTCGTGTTCATGATAGCGGCCATTTTCACGACAGGAGTGCTCTATATGAGGCTGCATGCCCTGCCGGAGCACCTGGCGCACCGCACGCAGAAAGTCCAGTTTGAAATCGTCGCCGTATTGGCGCTTATCGCCCTGTTCACGCATAGCAGGATTTTCTGGATTGCGGCGCTTCTGCTGGCGATGATCGACCTCCCCGACATCATCTCGCCGCTGAGATCTATGGCGGTCTCGTTGCGCAAGATGGCCGGGCGACTTGTCGATGCCCCGGAAACGGTTCCGGCGGGGGCTGTTGAGGCCGAGAAGCTTGTCGATCCGCCAGGTAAAACCGCGGAAGCGAACACGACTGCAACACCACGCAACGGAGCAAAATAATGCTGGAAACCTTGCTCTGTTCGTTGGTGACGATCCTCCCCGATTATCTTTTCCGACGCTACCGTCAAGGCAAGAGGATCGGCAAGGAGATCACGCTCTATTCGGTGTGGTTCGAGCTGCGCTGGGGCATCACCGCCTGCATCCTGCTCACCGTCTCGCTGATCACCATGATCTTTTATTTCCATCCCTCAACGTCGAACGTTACGGCAGCCTACCGCACGGTCGCGGTCATTCCGGAGACCATCGGGCGCGTTGACGAAGTCTACGTCCAACCCTTCCAGAAGGTGAAGGCCGGCCAACCGCTCTTCCGTCTGGAAAGCAGCAAGCAGCAGGCAGCGCTGGAGACCGCGCGCAAACGAGTCGCCCAAGTCGGCGCCGAGATTGTCGTTGCGAAGTCCGAACTTGTAACAGCTGACGCTGAGATCAAACAGGTGGAGACGGCCTTTGCGCAGGCCAAGGACGATCTGAACACGCAGCGAGATTTGCAGCGGCGCAATCCGGGCGGTGTCGCCCCGCGGGAGATCGACCGGCTGGAAAGCCTCGTTGAGGGCAAGCAGAGCGAACTGGCGGCAGTCGTCGCGAGAAAGCAGACTCTCGAAACGCGCATCGCCACTTTGCTGCCAGCGGAGAAGGCGAGCGCCGAGGCGCAGCAGGCGGAAGCTCAAAACGCCATCGACAAGACCGTTGTGAAGGCAGGCGTCGACGGCACACTGCAGCAGTTCACGCTGCGTGTCGGCGAAATCGTCAACCCGCTGGTGCGGCCGGCCGGCGTGCTGGTGCCCGACGACGCCGGGCGCGAGCGTCTGGTGGCCGGGTTCGGGCAGATCGAAACCATGGTGTTGAAGGTCGGCATGATCTCCGAGGTGACCTGTATCGCCAGGCCTTTCACCATTATTCCCATGGTCGTGACCGACGTCCAGGCGGTAATCGCCAGCGGACAGGTGCGCGCTAGCGACCAGTTGATCGATGCGCGGCAACTTACCGCTCCGGGAACGGTCACCGCCATTTTGGAGCCGCTATATCCCGGTCAGTATGGCAACATTCTTCCCGGCAGCAACTGCATTGCCAATGTCTATACGTCCAACCACGATGAGCTCGCCTCGGGCAACGTCGGCACCCTGCGGGGGCTGTTCCTGCACGCCGTCGACGCCACGGCGATCGTTCATGCCATGATCCTGCGCATGCAGGCGGTCGTGGCGCCGGTGCAAACACTGGTTCTGGCCGGTCACTGAGGCTGGCAACAGCGCGCCCGAGAACACGGGCGACGGACGATTTCATGTCAGTGGATAACCGGGGCGCACCGGCCCCGGTTGTCCTGCTCAGCACAAGTCGTTAAGAATACGGCCCACCTGCGACAAGTAAGAGATCGACCCCGGCATTGAGGGTGGCCACTGCGGTCTCTAATAGAAACTTCCCACACAAGGTGCGGGCTTCGGGGGCGGCGGAAGGCCGTGACCGGCGCGCATGCCTGATTTCGCAGATCCACACCCTCTTTGATCCATGTGGCACGAGAACCAGCCCCGATCTGACCGACTGGTTCGGGTTGCAATCCAGATCGGAGCGGGTGAGCGGCAGTCTTCGGCTTTAGATTTGACAGCTGACGCCGGGAAATGGCCGAAAATCCTTGGCCTGCCCCAGTTTTCGACCTCGCGGGGGGTAGCCATTCTTCTCGTTATTCGTTGACCGCCGCTCGCTTCGTGCTTAGTCGGCTCGCATTGGTTCCAAAGACCTTCTAGGATGTCACGACGGCCGGACCCGGCGAGCCCTGCTGCTCGCCAGGCCTTTGCGCAGACGCATCGTCCTCCAAAGCAATCCGTCGATCACAGATATTCCGGCTGGCTCCAGGCGCGTTTGCCGTCGCCGGCAGTGACCACCAACCGGCACCAGGAACCAGTGAAATTGGACAGATCCAGTGTGGCGCTGGTAATGGCCTCTCCGTGCACAACGTCTGAGGCGGAGGCGCGGCCGGCGAGCGAGATCGAACGAGCGGGCGTGGTCTCGACGTGGAGTTTGTCCCCGTCGCGCCTGACCGACAGGATTTCCGGCCCCTGGCTGGCGTAGTAATGGCCGGCCTTGAGCGCCGCGAGCAGGGCTTCGGGCGTCAGCGCCTCGGCCTTGACCTGCACCCAGCCCCCAAAGGCGTCGTCAGCCTTGAAGTGGGCGTCGTCGGCGGCAAAGCCGGTGAGCCTGCGGCCCGCGTTCAGGAGATGGTCGAGCATCACCATCCCGTCCGGGCGCGCCGACAGCAGTTCGCAGGTGTGATTGTAGATCTCCACCGCATGGGCGGCATCGATCGACAGCCCGTCCTCGGTGTTGAGCCCGTACCACTGCGGGTGTGCGATGCCGACGAAGGCGCCCGCCTCGGCTGCCCGGCGGGCCAGCTGCGGGCCGCTCTCGCCGGCGCTCGTGGGCGCGAAGTTAAGCGGCAGGCCGACTGCCAGGATGTGCCAGAGCTCGCCAAGATGAGTATTGGGTGCGTGCAGCTCGGCGCCGATGATCGTGGTGAATGTCTCGTCGCGGAACAGCCGCGTATCGGTCAGCGGAAAATCGAAGTTTTCGAGGAAATGGTCGGAAATGCAGAGGAAATCATAGCCGGCATCCTTGTAGCGCCGGCAGACTTCCTGCGGCTCCAGGGCGCCGTCCGAGCGATTTGAATGGGTGTGCAGATTGCCGCGGTAGAATTTCCCCGCGGAGGCGAAGGTGGTGAGCATGGTGTCTCCTGTCATGCGTCAGTTCATCAGGACGAAATGGTCCGGGCCGACCTGGTCGTAGACCGGGGCCTCAAAGGCGTGGCCGATCGGATGGATGGGTGAGGGAAGCTGACTCTCAGCCAGTGCAGCCGTGCGGCGCCTGGCCGGGTCCGGATTGGGAACGGCCGAAAGCAGCGTCCGGGTATAGTCGTGGCGCGGATCGCCGAAGACGGCAGTCCTCGGACCGATCTCGACGATCCGTCCCAGGCACATCACCGCCACGCGGTGGCTCATGCGCTCGACCACGGCCATGTCGTGCGAGATGAAGAGATAAGAGAGGCCCAACTCCTCCTGCAGTTCGATCATCAGATTCACGACCTGCGCCTGGATCGACACGTCCAGTGCCGAAACCGGCTCGTCGGCGATGATGATCTTGGGCGAAAGCGTCAACGCCCGAGCGATACAGAGCCGCTGGCGCTGGCCGCCGGAGAACTCGTGCGGATAACGCTCCAACTGCTCTTCGGAAAGACCTACGCGCCGGATCAGCGACACCACCCGATCGCGCAGCGCCGAGCCGGACTCGACGCCATGGATGACCAGCGGTTCGGCCACCTGCTCGAGGGCGGTCAGGCGCGGGTCGAGCGCCGCATAGGGATCCTGAAAGATGATCTGCATGTCGCGGCGTCTGGCCCGGAGCCTGTCCCTGCCCAGGGCCAGCACGTTTTCGCCGTCGAGCTCGACGGCGCCCGAATTGGGCTCGACCAATCTGAGGATCGAACGGCCGGTGGTGGATTTGCCGCAGCCCGATTCGCCCACCAGGGACAGGGTCTCAGCCTTGCCGAGGGTGAATGAGACGCCGTCGACGGCATGAACGTTGGCCACGTGCCGCTTGAACGCCCCCTTATGTACAGGAAACCGCGTCACCAGGTCGCGCACGGTCAGCAGCGGCTTGCGCGTTCCGGGAATCTCCGAGTCCGGGGTCTCGTCACCGAAGCGGCGGGGACCAGCAAACGGTCTCATGCTGCCGAGCCTCGGCACCGCAGCCAGCAGCCTCCTGGTGTAGGGTTTGGTCGGAGCTGCGAACAGCGCAGCTGTGGTGTTCTCCTCGACCTTGCCGCCGTGATGCATGACCACCACCCGGTCGGCGATCTCGGCAACCACCCCCATGTCATGGGTGATGAACAACACCGCCATTTCCGACTCGGCGGCCAGCTCGCGCAGCAGGTCGAGGATCTGCGCCTGGATGGTGACGTCGAGGGCAGTGGTCGGCTCATCGGCGATCAGCAGGCGCGGTTCGCAGGCCAACGCCATGGCGATGACCACGCGCTGGCGCATGCCGCCCGAGAGCTCGTGAGGATATTGCGCAAAGCGTCGTTCCGGTTCGGGAATGCGCACGCGTTTCAGCAGATCCACCGCCTTCCGCGCCGCCTCGGCAGCATCGACCCGGCGGTGCTGGCGGATCACCTCGGCGATCTGTTCGCCAACCGTGAACACCGGGTTGAGGCTGGTCATCGGCTCCTGGAAGATCATCGCGATCTCGTCGCCGCGGACCTGCTGCATGGCTTTTTCCGACAGTTGCGTCAGATCGCTGCCGGTCCCGTCGCGCCGTCGGAAGCGGATGGCGCCGGCGTCGATGCGCCCGCCATTGAACGCGGTCAGGCCGAGTATGGACATCGCCGTCACCGACTTGCCGGAGCCGGATTCGCCGACGATGGCGACGCATTCGCCCGCCGCCACGGCGAAGGACAGGTCATCGACGGCGATGAACTGGCCGCGCTCGGTGGCAAAGCTGATGCGCAGGTTCTCGACGCTGAGCAACACGGGAGCGGTCATGGCAGTTTCCTCGGAAGGTCGGACAAGGGTAGCCGCCGGCGAGATCGCTCGCCGGCGGCCGATGCTGGATCAGTCGTTGACGGCGATGGCGCCGGCGCGGAAGTCGAGCACGTAGGGGATGTGGCCGGGCAGCGGCTTCCACTCGACGTTCTTGCTCAGGCCGTAGGATTCGTACGGCTGATAGAGCAGCACGAACGGCGCCTCTTCCTTCACATAGGCCATGATCTCGGCATAGGCCGCCTTGCGTTCCGCGACGTCGGTCGAATAGCGGAAGCGCTCCCACATCGCGGTGTACTCTGCGCTCGGCTTCCACGAACTGCTGGTGATGCGGGCGCCGGTCGGGCTCCACATCGTGCCGTAGGAACCGGCCGGGTCGGCGAAGTACATCGGGTTCGACCAGTTGCGGGTTTCCATGTCGGCGTCGTTGCCGGTCCACTTCGGATCGACGTTGAGGTTCAGCTCGACGCCGATCGCGCCCCACATCTCCTTGATCGCCTGGGCGGCGAGCAGGCCGTTGGTGTAGTAGACCGCGTCGGTGTCGAAGCGGATCGGCTTGCCGTCATAATTCGACTCGGCGAGCAGGGCCTTGGCCTTTTCCAGGTCGTATTCGAACGTCTTCAACTCGGGCATGTAGAGTGCGCCATACTGCGGATAGGTATGGGTCGAGGGAACCACGGCCTTGCCCAGCCACAGCGCCTCGTTGAGCAGGTCGCGGTCGATGGCGTGGCTGAGGGCCTGGCGGAGCTTCTTGTCGGCCAAGCGCGGATTCTCGGTGTTGAAGAACACCAGGTGGAAGAGCGGGGTGACGTTGCCCTCGACCTTCAGCGCCGGATTGGCCTCGATGGTTGCCAGCTGGTCGGGCGGCACATTGGTGATGATGTCGACCTCGCCATTGGCCAGCGCGGTCAGGCGTGTCGCCATCTCGGCAATGCGGCGCAGTTCGACGCGGTCGAGCGGGGCAGCCTCGCCGTAGTGCTCGGCGAACTTCTCGTAGACGACCGTCTCGCCTGGTTGGAAGGCGGTGATGCGGTACGGCCCGGTCCCGACGGGCTTCAGGCCAAAGGCTTCAAAGTCGGATACTTCGGCCACCTGCGGGTCACCGGTCAGGCCCATCACATAGGCCTTGGGGATGACATAACCTTGTTGGGCGTTGAGCAGGGTCTCAAACAGCGGCTCGGGCTTTAGGGTGGTGAAGCGGACCGTCTTGGAGTCGATGGCCTCGACCTTTTCGAAGTTCGAGAAGAACTGCTTCTTGATCGAACCGAACTCGGGCGTGACTTCGTCGATGATGCGCAGGAAGGAGAACACAACGTCGTCCGCGGTCATGGTGGCGCCGTCGTGGAACTTGACGCCCTCGCGCAGCGTTACGACCAGCTCGGTGGGAGAGGTCTGCTCCCACTTGGTGGCCAGGCCCGGCGAGAAGGTCGGGGTTGGCTGCGTGTAATCCTTCTGGATCAGCGGGTCGAAGGCGTTGACCTGCACCTGCGAGCCGGAATTGGAATGATCCTTGCCCGGATCGATATAGGCAGGCAGGTTCTGCGTCGCGACGACCAAGTTGGCGGCCATGGCCGAGGTCGAGGCCAGGAGTGTTGCCGCGAGCGTCAAGAGAAGTTTGGATTTCATGTCAGAGGTCCTTTTCTTCCAGAGTCATCCCGTCCGGCCGGAAGGGAGGAACCGGCCGAGCGCTGGATAGATGAAGTTCGGGGAGCCGGCGGCCGGGACCGCCGGGCATTACTTGAGCTTGACGTCGAGCGCGTCGCGCAGCCAGTCGCCGATCAGCAGCACAAGGAGCGAGACGAACATGATGGTCAGCGACGGCACGACCGCGATCCAGGGGCTCGAAGCGAGATAGTCGCGCCCCAGCCCGACCATCGAACCAAGCGTCGCGGTGGGCGGTTGTACCCCGAGGCCGAGGAAGGACAGCGAGGATTCGAGCAGGATCACCGCCGAGAACGTCATCGTCCACACCACGATGATCGGCGAGGCGACGTTGGGCAGCACATGCTTGAGGAGGATGCGGCTGTGCGCCGCCCCCGCCGCGATCGCCGCTTCCACGAAGGGCTGGCGCGACACGGAGAGCACCTGCGCCCGAACGATCCGAGCGTAGACTTCCCACCCGGACACGCCGATCACCGCGATCAGCACCGGCAGCGAATTGCCGAAGACGGCGATGACGAGGAGCGCGATCAGCGTGAACGGCACAGCGATCTGGATATCGACCAGTGCCATGATGGCACTGCCGAGCCGGCCGCGGGCGTATCCGGCGATAGCGCCGAGCGTGACGCCGATCACCAGGCTGATGAGGCTGCCGATCAGTGCGATCAGCATGGTCAGCTGCAGCCCATGGAGCGTGCGCGAGAGCAGGTCGCGTCCCAGTTGGTCGGTGCCCAGCGGATGCGCCGGCATTGCCCGGTCGAACCCGACCGGCGGCCGCAGCCGCGCCAGCAGCGACTGCTCGTCCGGGTGGAACGGCGCCAGCAACGGCCCGAACAGTGTCACCAGCAACACCACGGCGAAGAGCAACAGGTAAAGGCGAGCCGGGTTGTCCGCTTTCCGCCAGAGCCGGGCGATTGCGGTGGAACGTTGCGGCCGGGAGCGCCCCTCGGCGCGCATCACGGGAGAGACGAGATCGGTCATGATACTGTCACTTTCACGCGGGGATCGATCAGGACGTAGAGCAGGTCGACGATCAGCGAGACGGTCACCACCAGCGCGGCAATCAGGATCACGCCGAACTGCAGAACCGGATAGTCGCGGCCGATGGCGGCGAACACGACGAGGTCTCCAATGCCCTTCGTGGCGAACACGGCCTCCACCAGCACGCAGCGCGCCACCATGCCTGCGACCTGCAGGCCGACTACTGTGACGACGGGGATGGCCGCGTTGCGCAGCGCGTGCTTGCCGATCACCAGATGTTCCGGCAGCCCCTTGGCACGTGCCGTGCGCAGATAGTCCTGGCTCATCACATCCAGCAGGGCATTGCGGGAAAAGCGGATGATCTCGGCCAGCATCGGCGCCGCCAGCACGATCGCAGGCATCAGCAGATGCAGCGGGGTCGCCGAGCCCGAACTGGGCAGCCAGTGCAGGTTGAACGAGAACACCAGGATCATCACGATGGCGAGCACGAAATTGGGCGTCGCATAGCCGATGAAGGCCACGCCCATTATCGCCGTGCCGATGGCGTTTTTGCGCTGCAGGGCCGCGACAACGCCAAGCGGCAGCCCGACGACGACGGACAGCACCAGCGCGTAGGCGAACAGCTCCAGGGTATTGGGCAGGCGCTCGGCATAGATCGCGGTCACCGGGCGGCGCTCATAGAGGCTCAGCCCCATGTCGCCCTGGAAGAGCCCGGCGATGAAATTGCCGAACTGCACCAACAGCGGCTGGTCCAGCCCGAAACGGGCGACCATCGCCGCCTTGGTTTCGAGGTCGATGCCCGGCGGCAGCAGGTAGTCCATCGCATTGCCAGACAGGCGGGTGGCGAAGAACACGGCCGTCACGACCACCAGCAAGGTCGCCGCGGCACCGAAGATGCGCCTGGCGAGGAAATCAAGCACCGGCCACCTCCAACTCCGGAGCGGAGGACGGGGTTTCGAGAGTGTCCAGCGGCCGCATCCAGGGACGCACGCCCGAGGCGCGGAACGGCAGCCTGGCGTGGAACGGGTCCTGGCCATGAACGGTGACCGAGAACTGGCCGTTGCCGATTTCGAGATCGGCGAAGGCGCTGGCCGGTTCGGGCATGGTGGTGAAGCGCTCGCTCATCGACTGCACGGTGACGTGCTGGACGCCGCGGACATTGGTCACTGTGTTCCAGTGCACATGGCCTGAAAGCCACAGCGCCGCGCGCCCGGTGGCCTCGACCGCCTCACGCACCAGCGCGTGATCAGGGTAGGTGGAATGAAGGGGGCTGCGCTGAAAATAATAATTGCCGATCTGGGAATGCCCGGACAGCGGCACATGGGTGGCAATGATGGCGGGACGCTTGTCTTCCATCAGCGTATCGACCAGCCAGCCGAGGCCTGCGGCGGCCGCCGGAAAGCCGGTCTGCCGGCTGAGCTGCACACCGGGCTGCCACACCAGCAGTCGTGTCTCACCCAGGTCGACGACCCGGCTCTGCATGGGCTGGCCGAAAATGGCCTCGTTGTCGGCCACCGAGAGATTGGCGACGTCGTGATTTCCCATCACATGAATGCGCGGGCCGTCATAGTTGGCGAAGACCGCCGCCACTTCCGAGGCAACGCGATAGTCGTTCTCGTGACTGGTGTCGGAGATGTGGTCACCCAGATCGAGCACCAGATCGACCTTCTCAGCCTTGGCCCGTTCGAGGAACCGCTCCAACACCGGCAGGCCGTCCCAGCCCGGCTTCTTGGTGTGCGACTGCGGTCCGTGATGGATGTCGGTGACGATGGCGATTTTCATGGCGGCCCTCATGGAAGCGTTGGTCGCCGGAGAGGTAGCGCCGGTCTGTGACACTATGATGAAATGTTCTCAGTATTAAATTCGTTGACATTGAGCTTGTCTCAATTCTAGATTCGCGCCCAAAAAGGAATACCGATTTGTCTGAACCTGACCTCGATGCCGACGGCTATCTCATTGATCTGGATGGAACGCTGATCGCGGGCCGGAGCGTGCTTCCGGACGCAACGTGGCTTCTGGAGCAGGTGCGCGGCCGATTTGTCATTGTGTCGAACAACGCCGAGCACACGCCCGATCAGTTGGCCCGCGCCCTACGCGGCATGGGACTGGGTATCGACAGGGAGCAGTTGCTGCTCGCTGGCACCGCGGCCATCGATACGATCGCCGAGGAGTGCCCCGGGGCTTCCGTTCTGCTCCTGGGGAGCGCATCGCTGCGAACCTATGCCCGCCGCAGTGGGCTTCGCCTCGATTCGCCGCGTCCGGACATCGTGCTCGTGGCCCGGGATCGCCATTTTTCCTATTCGCGGCTGGCTGCCGCCGCCGAAGCGCTCAGCGACGGTGCCGAGCTCGTCGTGGCCGCGCCCGATCGCAACCACCCGGGCGCCAACGGCAAGCCGGTGCCGGAAACCGGAGCGCTGGCGGCGGCGATCCTCGCCTGTGTGGGGCCGGTCCCGCACCGGGTGATCGGCAAGCCGGAGCCGGCGCTATTCGAGATGGGCTGCGCCCGGCTGGGGATTGCCGCCCAGAACGCCCTGATGATCGGCGACAACCCGGAGACCGACGGACTGGGATCGAAGCGGATCGGCATGCGGTTCCTGCGGGTGGAGCGCGGATTGATCCGCGCCACGAAACCGCAGCTCCAGCACGTTGCAATTTGAAGCCGGGTGGCGCAACACAGCAGAGTTGGGGGAGGACAGGCATGGTTACGGATCGCGAGAAGCTCGACGCAGGGCAAGGCGTTGCCGGAGTGCTCGACAGGATCCGGGCGATCCGTCGCGATCTGCCGCCGACGGCGGGGCGCATCGCCGATTTCATCACCGATCACGCCGCCGAGGTCGTCCACATGTCGGTGACGGAAGTCGCTGAGCGGGCGGAGGCGAGCGAAGGCAGTGTCATTGGGCTGTGCCAGCTGCTCGGGGCGCGGGGTTTCCAGCAGATCAAGATCTCGCTGGCCCGGGATCTGGTGCAACCGGTCCAGTTCATCCACGAGGACCTGGCACCGGACGACGCCGTTGCGACGGTGATCGAGAAGGTCTTCCGCTCCGACATGCACGCGCTGCAGGATACGCAAAAGGCGCTGGACGTCGAGGCGATGGCGCAGGCGGTGAAAGCGATCCGCAAGGCGCGACGCGTCGAAGTGTTCGGCATCGGCAGCGCCGCCACCATCGCCGAGGACACCAACTATCGCCTGCTGCGCATCGGCATCGAATCACGGGCCAGTGTCGACAGCCACGTTCAGGCGATTACCGCCTCGCTGGCCGACCCGTCGGTGGCGGTGATCACCATCTCCCATTCCGGCAGCACGGTCGAGACGCTGACGGCCACGCGGCTGGCCAAGGCGGCGGGCGCCACCACCATCGCCATTACCAACTTCGGCAAATCGCCGCTTCTCGCCCATGTCGACATCGTGCTCAACACGTTGGCGCGCGAAACCCAGTTCCGCACCGAGGCGATGACGAGCCGTATAGCCCAGCTCGCCATCGTCGACGCGCTGATCGCCTGCCTCGCGCTGGCCGACTACGAGCGCTCGGTCGCCACCATCGGCAAAACCTTCGAGGTGCTCTCCGCAAAACGCGTATAGTCCCTGCAGTTTCCTCAGCGGTCAGCGGGCGCGTCAGTCTCGCGGTGAGTGTCAGTGTGATCATGCGGAACCGCCTGTATCCGGGCAAAAGTCCGTTCAGCGCAAGGATCACGCGAGCTTCTTCGCATTGTCCGGAAGGTCCTGAGGTCCTGAACGCAAGGCAAAAAAATGGGCCTGCGAAAATCGCGGCCCATAAAGTGTGAAGGTAATTTGTACCTCCAGAGGGAACAGCTGGTGCGACGGCACTGGGAGGAAAACCGCCATGTGCATCAGCTGTAGGCGTTATGTCGGAATTTTGCCCAATTGGAAAACATTTATTGTGCAACGCAGCTATGCGAGTGCTGCGCTGCTCATATATGGGGCCGCGAATCAGGCCGCTATTGCACCCATCGCGTTCAGACGCGCGGCTGCCGGCGCATTTCGTTCAGCTCGTCTGCGAAGGCGGCGTCCTCCAACGCCGGCCACTCGAATACATCCGGCAGCCGGCGAAGCTGACGCGTGGTCAGCGCCAGCCGACATCGCGGAGAGGTGCAGGGGGGGAAGGAGCGCGGCGTGATCGACACGGCGATCAAGTCCCACGCAATCACTGGTTCGCAGGAGCCCGTCCATAGAGCAGAAGCATGGCGATGATGACAAAACCGTAGACGATCTGGCGCCCGGCTTCCGGCATTTGCATGACGGACAGAATCGATTGCAGCAACGTGATCAGGATGACGCCAGCTACCGTACCAAGGTAGGAGCCCCGGCCGCCGAGGATCGAGGTGCCACCGAGCACCACGGCGGCGATCGAGGGCAGCAGGTAGGCGTCGCCCATCGCCTGGGCGGCCTTGGAGGCGTAACCCGCCAGGAGCACACCGCCAAAAGCGCTCAGCGTGCCGGAAACGGCAAAGGCGATCATGATGACGCGGCGGGTGTCGATCCCGGAGAGGTAGGCGGCCCGCTCGCTGTTGCCGATGCCATACACCGCGCGTCCGAAAGTCGTGCGCATCAGCAGAAACACCATCGCAGCACTGACCGCCGCCCAGACGAGGATGGCGTTCGGCACCCCCGGAATGATGAAGCCGGTCGCGAGCCAGCGCATTGCTTTGGGCGCCGAGTCCTGTGGCGAGAAGCCGCCGGTGTAGAGGACCATCAGCCCCTGGACGACGACGTTCGTCGCGAGCGTGACGATCATCGAGGGTATGCGCATATAGGCGACGCCGAAGCCATTCAGCAGGCCGAAGACCATCCCGCAGAAAATGCCGAAGGGAATGGCGAGGATCGTGCCGATGGAGCCGGACCCTGCGGCCGCGCAGGCCATCATCGCACCCATCGTCATCACCCAGGGTACGGAAAGGTCGATCTGGCCGAGCAGGATCACCAGCATCATGCCGGCTGCAATCACGCCGAGGAACGAGGCGACCTTCAGTTGCTGCAGCAAATATTCAGGAGAGAGGAAATTGCTTGAATAAAGGCTGCCGAGCAGGAGCAGGAGCAGGATGCAACCGAAGGCGATAAGCACAGCCGGGTCGACATGGCGGAACGGAGCGGGCAGCCGGGCGCGGAAGGACATTTTGTTTTCCGTTGCCTCTGTCATTGGAACCAGTCCAGCCGGTTGCGCACGCGCAAAAGCCCAATGGCACCGATGCTGATCGCGATGAGCAGCACGATCCCCTGCAACAGCGGTTGCCAGAGCGGATCGACGTCGAAGACAAACAGCATATCACCGGTGGTGCGTGCGGCAAACGCGCCGAAGATCGCGCCCACCGCGCTACCGCGCCCGCCGTAGAGCGAGACGCCACCCAGCACGACGGCAGCAATCGACCAGAGCGTGTAGCCGCTACCGCTCGCATAAGCCGCTTCGCCCGTATACGTGAAGAAAGTCAGGAACAGCCCGCCCATGCCGGCAAGCAGGCCGGCGAGCGTGTAGGCGGCAAGCTTCGCTCGCCGGATGGGAACGCCTGACATGAACGCGGCCGCCTCGGAGGAGCCTGCCGCATAGGCGGCGCGTCCAATCTCCGAACTCCTGAAGGGCAGCCAGACGAGAAGGACGATGCCCAGAAGCCCGACGAGGCTGGAGGGGATCGTGCCGAACAGCCGCCCGGTCAGGGCGTCGGCCAGGTCCTCGTTCACCGAGCCGCCGGGAAAGGGTCGCAGCAGCAACGCCAGGCCGAAATAGATGGCGCCAGTCGCGATCGTCGCCACGATCGGCTGTAACCGGCCATAGATGACGAGCAAGCCATTGATCGCGCCGCAGATCGTCCCGGCGAGCAACACGCCAGCAAGGCCGAGCGCCGTCTGCATCGGCGTGCCGACGACGATCCATGAGGCGATGCAGTTCGTCAGCACGAAGATCATACCCACAGACAGGTCGATGCCCGCTGTGATCACCACCATTGCCTGGGCCATGGCGATGAAGGCGAGCAGGACGCCCTTGTTGGCTGCCGTCTGTGCGACGTTGACGGTCAGGCCCGCCGGGTGGTTGGCAATGTAGACGCCGAACATCAGGAGAAAGATGGCAAGCCCCATCAAGGTCCCGCGCTGTTCATTCAGCCAGTAGCGCCATTCGCTCATGCCACGGACTCCGCTTGCGCGTCGACGTGGAGCGCACTTGCGACAAGTGCGCGCTCGGTAATGCCTTCGCCTTCGAGTTCGCGCACGATGCGTCCGTCGTAGAGAACCAGAACCCGATCGCAGCAGCCGATCAGTTCGTCATAGTCGGTCGAATAGAAGAGGATGGCCGCTTCCGCGTCCGCAAGCCGGCGTAACAGCTGGTACATTTCCTGCTTGGTGCCGACATCGATACCGCGCGTCGGGTCGTTGAGCAGGATGATCCGGGGTCGGCGCATCAGCCACTTGGCGATGACGACTTTCTGCTGGTTGCCGCCGGACAGCGAACCGACAGGAGCGTCGAGACCGGCGGACTTGATGGCCAGCAGGCGGATCAGCTCGTCGATCTCACGTGCTTCCTTGTCGCGGTTGATGACGCCGCGCACCGACAGCTGGTCGAGCGCGGCGAAGGAGAGGTTCTCGCGCACGGTCATCGGCTGCATCAGCCCCTCGGACTTGCGATCCTCCGGGATCAGCGCCATTCCGATCCGGCCCCCGCGCGCGGCCCTGGGACTTGCGATCGATGTCACCACGCCATCGATGCTCACTGTGCCGGTCGTTCCCCTGAGGACGCCGAAAAGCCCGAGGAGCAAGTCGCGCTGACCCTGGCCGTCCAGCCCGCCGAGCCCGACGACCTCGCCGGGGCGGACTCTCAGTGTGATATCGCGCAGCCGGTCGGACCAGCTGAACATATCGCAGGCCAGCAGGGGATGGGCCTCGCGCTGCCGCTGCGGCTTGGGCGGAAAGACGCTGCTGACCTCGCGACCGATCATCATTTCGACCACCTCGCTACCGGAGCGGGTTCCGGCAGCATAACTTGCCACGTTGCGGCCGTTGCGGAAAACGGTGCATTCGTCAGCAATCTCTCTGATCTCCTGCATGCGATGGGAGATGTAGAGCAGCGCCAGGCCCTCGGAACGCAGCCGCCTGAGCACGGCGAACACCTTCGCCACGTCGCCGGCCGTCAGCGCCGACGTGGCTTCGTCGAGGATCAGGATGCGCGGCTTCCAAGCGAGCGCCTTGGCGATCTCCACCATCTGGCGGCGCGACAGGGGCAGGTGGCGAACGAGCGTGCGAGGGTGGATATCTTCGGCGCCGGCTCGGGCAAGCGCCTCTTCCGCTAGCCGCCTTTGCGCGGCGCGGTCGATCAGTCCGAATCGACACGGCGGGTTGGAGATTGAGATATTGTCGGCGACGCTCAAGTCAGGAACCAGCGATAGTTCCTGAAACACGCAGGCGATTCCGGCGTGGGCCGCCTGCGCCGGCGACCGGAACGCCGCCTCGCGGTCATCAAGGAGCATACGGCCCTCGTCCGGGGAAACGACGCCGGCCATGATCTTGATCAGGGTTGACTTTCCCGCCCCGTTTTCGCCGAGGATCGCGTGGATGCGGCCGGCCTCGACCACGAGCGATGCGTTCTCCAGGGCGCGGACTCCGCCATAGCGCTTGCAGATGCCCTCCATCCGAAAAAGCGGAGTCGCGCCCTGTGACTGCATTGCCGTCGTGGCCCCTCGTTCTGTGCTCCCGCCGCCAAACCGGCAGCGTTACGCGGGGATGTTTTGATCGGACCGTTCCATCGCGCTCCCGGCGCCGTTCTCGTGGGATGCCGCGGCTCTGACCGCAACATCGCCTGGACGGGGCAAAATTGGACCGCCTTACTGGTTTTCCTTCGTCTGCCCCATGATTTCCTGCGCGCTGAAGTTGATTCCGCAGGTCGGGAAGGAATTGCCGACGAAGAAGTTATCGGACTGGTCGGGATAGAAGTCCTGGCCTGCCTTGAAGTTCGGATCCTCGACGATGGCGAGCGGCAGCTTGATCGATTGCGGCACCACCTGGCCCTCAAGGGCTGCGATCGCCGTCTTGATCGCGACCGCCACCTGGGCGGGACCGGTGCCGGCAGATGAGCATTTCAGGCCTTCGCCTGCGTGTTTGGCACAGAACTTGCGGAACCCGTTCTCCGTCTCACCGCCGAAGGGCACGAAGGGGTGCCCCGCGTCGATCATCGCCTGCACCACACCGGTGTCGCCGCCCTGGGCGGTAATGCCGTCGAATTTCTTGTGCACGGCGATCGCATCCGCCGTGGCTTTCTGCGCGGTCGGATCGTCCCACTTGCCGACGACTTCCACCACATCCCATGTCTTGCCCGTAGCGCCGAGCGTCTCATGGATCCCGTTATGCCGATCGGTGTCGACCGAGGTGCCGGCGACGCCGCGGACCTCGAGGATCTTGCCGCCTTCGGGCAGGTGCTTTGCCAGCCAGTTGGCCCAGAGGATGCCGAGACCCTTCTGGTCGACGTTGACGTTGATCGCATCCTCGGTGTCGAGAATGTTGTCGAAGGCGACGAGCACGACGCCGGCCTCCTTGGCGCGCTTGATCACCGGGCCGAAGGCTGTCGGGTTCTGTGCGTTGACAACGATTGCGTCAAAGCCGGAATCTATGAAATTGTTGATGGCGGATATCTGTGCGGGGACATCTTCCCCAGTCGAGACGACCTTGAACTCCTTGAGCTTGGCGGCGACGTCTGGTTGTGCCGAATAGGCCTTCGCCGTCTGGACCATCTGAATGCGCCAGGTGTTGGCAATGAAGCCGTTTGCAAGGGCTATCCGATAGGGACCTTCCTTTTTCGGGAACTTGAAGAATTTTGCTTCCGCAGTCCATGGCGCGAAGCACTCCGGTTCGGCAGCGGGGCCGCTGACAACTTCAGGCTCGGCGCGTGCGGTCGTGGAGGCGAGGATAATCGCAGCAGTGGCGAGAAGGCCACTGAGGAAAGGCCTTTGCATCGAATTCCCTCCCGGTCGTTGTGGTGCGGGACGCGGAATCGAAATAAACAAAACCGGAAAGATCGAGCACGTGCAGCAGGCAATGGCCTGCATTCCAGAACCATTCCGACAGTTCATCTCGATGCGCTATTCCGGTGACGTCTCGCGAGCTCCTCCCTTGACGCCACCAAACGATGGTAGCGCTACCAATTTGAGTTGTAAAGCGGGCGTGATGCATCGCCTCCGGTCACTTCTTCGCTCGTGCCCGGGTCGTGCTTTCGCGGATTTTCAGTTCGAAACCAAGGTCGACAACGGAAGGCTCGGGGCGTTCGCCGTCAAGCGCTGCGCGGGCCATGGCAATCGCCCGTCGCCCGATTTCGTATCGTGGTGTACGTACGCTGGTGATCGGTGGATAAGCAACGGCCATCATCTCGAGATCATTGAACCCGGCGATACACATGCGTTCCGGAACTGGGATTCCTGTCCGATGGCACTCGAACAGCACGCCGAGCGCCAGGTCATCGTTGTTGCAAACGATCGCGTCCAGGTCCGGTGCCTTGCTCAAGGCCCGACGAAACAGATCAACACCCATCGATGCGCTTGAAGGCAAGGGCGTGATCGTCACCAGCGCCTCGTCGAACATACCACTGGCCTGCAACAGCGCCCGGTAGCCTGCGAGGCGCCGTTGCGTACGCGGATCCATGCGTGCGCCCAGAAAGCCGATGCGTCGGCATCCCGCCCCAAGCAGGTGGTCGGTCACTGCGCGGCCGCCTTCGAAATGCGAAAAGCCGACCATCATATCGATTGGGTCTGGGCCAATCTCCATGATCTGAACGATGGGGCAACCTGCGGCTTCGAGAAGGCGGCGGGTTGCGGGCAACTGGTCGATGCCGGAAACAATGAGGGCGGAGGGGTGTTGCGCGATAAAGACTTTCAGCAGCCGTTCCTCCTCGTCCGCCGAATAGTGTGTGTTGCCGAACTGTATCTGCAGGGTGCTGTCGTCCAGCCCGTCATGAATGCCACGCAGAACCTCGGCAAACACGTTGTTGGTCAGCGAGGGAATGAGGACACCGATGACGTCTGCGCGCGCGGAGGCAAGTGCCCGTGCATTCGGATTGAGAACATAGCCCAGGGCGTCGATCGCGGCGTCGATCCGCGCGCGCAGCGCGTTCGAGACGCGCTCGGGCTCGCGCAGCGCGCGGGATACCGTGATCGTGCCCACGCCGGCATGGCTTGCGACATCTGCAAGCGTCGGTCGGCCGCTACCTCGCTTGGATCGGCGCAACACAGGCTCCCCAGCTTAACCTTTGCCTTCAAATCGTCGGCAATCAAGCATAGTCGAACCGCGACGTCTTGCGAGTGAAGGCGACAGCGGCGCTCGGTCGAGACTATCTTTCTCATCTACGACGCGTCGCGGTAGGAGTACCATCAGTTTTAGCGATGGTATAGCTTGCACTAATGACAGCCGGGCCCGTCCGCATCCGGCAAGAAGCAAAACAATGCAGCGAGCCGTTCAGACCTGCGACATCGCCGGTTTCGGGTCAGTGGAAGTCGCTCGCGACCTTCTGGAATGGATCTACGGCGCCTATGAAGGCCGCCGCATCGTCGACATTCACAAGGAGAGGCCCGCAACTTTTTCGCGATGGTTGCCCCGGCGGTGAGACGCCGGCGGATGTTGGCGCGAGGGCGGATCGTGTGCTCGCGCGCGTTAGCGCCATCGATGGAGACGTGCTGCTTTTTTCCAGCGGCCAATTCCTGCGCACCCTCACCGCCCGCGGGCTCGGGCTCGCCCCTGCGGCGGGCAGATATTTTCAGTTGAGCACGGCATCGGTCAGTATCCTCGGTTTCGAACAGGATGGGTCCGATCCGGTGATCCGCTGTGGAACGAGACCGCGTCGGTGCGCAAATGACCGTTTTGCGCGTGCCCAGTGCGACAGGGATCGAGAAGCCAGTAGGGGCATGGGGTGCTCGAAAATGCAGTCCGTTGGCCAGCCTCGATTCAACATTGCAAGGAAAGTGTCAAGCAGCTCGGTATGATCGGACTCGGCCGCATGGGTGCCAATACGGCGCGCCGGCTGCTCAGGAATGGCCATCACTGCGTTGTGTTCGACCAGTCGCCGCAGGCTGTTCAGGCAGCAGGAAAAGGCGGACGGTGTCGGTTCTCGACGAGATTGTTCAGAGCCGACGCGATACGAAAGCCGCCAAGCGATTGCTCATCAGGCTACTGAAGAAAGCAGGCATGCCGCCCAAGCGGATCATCACGGACAAGCTCCGCCCATATGGCGCAGCCAAGCGTGACGTTATGCCGGCTGTCGAGCACCGATCCCACAAGGGTCTCAACAATCGAGCGGAAAATTCTCATCTGCCGCTGCGAAAGCGGGAAAGGACGATGCAAGGTTTCCGATCAACAGGAAGTCTACAGCGCTTCATTTCGATCTTCTCCGCGCTTCGATATCTCTTCGTCACCCCACGTCACACGGATCCGCGCTGGCCACACACACTCACCGCATTATCGTCAAACCATGGAGCCAGCCGAGCTTCGAGACCTTCCTTCTCGTCAGCATCAGCTCACCCGAAGAAAACGACCATTCCCTCCGCGCCTTCGGAGAAGTAGAAACCGCAGGTGATGCTGCTGTCTCTCATCCTCTGCGCCGGCGTCCGGCAGAAACCAATAGCCTCGTTAGCGGACCGGGAGCGCGCAAGCGCGCACCCGGCCTTTCGGTCAGCCGCGCGTCTTGCGCACGATGGCCATGAATTCTTTCGCCCGCTGCGGATCGACGGCGTTCCAGGTATGACCATCGATCTTGAGCGAGGAGCCCACGACGCATCCATCGGCGACCTTCAGCACATCGGTGACCGTCGCATGCTTGACCCCGGTATTGGCGAGAACAGGCGTATCGGACAGCGCTTTCTTCACCGATTCCAGATCGACCATCTTCGCCGACTCCCCCGTGATAGCGCCCGAGACCAGCACGGCATCGGGAATCGAGGAGAACACCGCCGAACGCGCCCGGTCCGCGAGCGGGCGGCTGTCGAGCGAAGCGGCGAATTCGGCCGAAACATTGTTGAGGATCACCAGATCCTTACGGTCGAGCTGGCGCGCGCGGCGCATGGCGCGGCCCGCATTCGGGGTCCAGGGGCCCATGTCCGAGGCATAGGTGCCCGTGAAGATCTCACGCACGAAAGACGCGCCGGTGGCCGCCGCCAGCGCGACGGTGCTGTCGGGATCCCACAGCACATTGACGCCGAAGGGCTTTTCGATCCGCTCGGCAAGGCGGCCGATGACGAAGGCCATGGCCGAGGTGGTGGCGATATCGACCTTGAGCTCATAGGGACGGTCGTTTTCGTTGCCGAACATCACGGCGTCGACCCCGGCGGCCTGCAGGGCATCGAGATCCCTCAGGGCGCTCTGGTAGATGCCCTCGACCCCGGCATCGGCGTCGTAAAGCGGAGTGCCGGGCATCGGGTTCAGGTGAACCATCGCGATGACCGGTTTGATTCCGCGGAAAAGATCGGCAAATTTCGTCATGTTGTTCTCCGTTTTCCGCCAGCCGGAAGGCGTAAGGCGAGTCTTGGGTTGAGAGGGTTGGGAAGGGCGATCAGCTTTTCCGGCGTTCGATCAGCCAGAAGAAGACGATGGTGATCAGCAGGATGATCAGGAGGAGAATGAAAGCGGCGGCGGAGCCCTCGTTCACCTGCAGACCCTGAAAGGCTCGTTTGTAGGCGAAGAAGGACAGAAGCTCGGTCGAGACGCCGGGGCCGCCCTTGGTCAGCACATAGATCAGGTCGTAGGTGCGGAATTCGTTGATGAGCTGGATCACGATCGCAATGACCGAAACCGGGCGAAGCAGCGGCAGGGTGATGTACCAGAACCGCTGGAGCGGGCCCGCGCCATCCACTTCGGCGGCCTCGTAGGGCTCCTTCGGCAAGGAGGCGAGCCCGGCCGACAGCAGAAGGACGACGAAGGACGTCTGTTGCCAGATGTCGATTGAGATCAGTGTGGAAAGCGCGAGGGAACTGTCGCCCAGCCAGTCGACCATGGGCAGGCCCATTGCCGCAAGCGTCTGGTTGACGATGCCCAGATTGGGCTGCAGCAGCATGCGCCAGATCAGCGCCACGGCGACCGGCGACATGGCCATCGGCACGGTGAGGATGGCGAAATAGAGCCCGCGTGCGGTAAAAATCTGCCGCAGCATCAGCGCGATCGCCAGGCCGATGACGAACTCGCCGATCACGGCGGCCGCCGAATAGCGCAGCGTCAGCCACAGCGAATGCCAGAACAGCGGCTCGCTGGCGATCTTCAGGAAATTCGCCATGCCGGCGACATTCAATGCGGGCTTGATCATGGTCATCGTGGAGAGCGAGATCGCCAGCGCGTAGAGCAGCGGAAACCCCATCACCACGGTCAGCATGGTCAGGCCCGGAGCTGCGAAGCTCCATCCGGCACGGATCCTGTTTCGTGCGATCGCGTTCATGCGACGATCCCTTTGATATTCTCACGCCGTTACACGGCGAAATCGGATAGCGGCTTGCGGGCCACCAACGGGGCCCGCAAGCACGGAATTTACTTGGCCAAAAGTTCTTGCAGCCCCTTGGCCGAAGCTTCCAGCGCGGCATCCACCGTTGCGTCACCGCTGGCGGCAAGCGAGATCTGGGTGCCGAGCAGGTCCTCGTACTGCGGCGAGTAGGTGAAGATCGGGAAGCTCTTGCCCGCGGCCACGATCTCGCCGGCCAGCGCGTAGAACGGATACTTCGCCAGCACCGCCGGATCCGTGAACACATCCGAGCGCACCGGGGCATGCCCCTGTAGAGCGCGCTTCACCGAGACATCCTTGGACTGCACCCACGAGATGAACTTCCAGGCGGCTTCCTTCTGGTCGTCAGGGATGTTCTTGGGAATGCCCCAGCCCCAGCCGCCGCTTTCGCCATGGCCGCCCGGCATCACCGAGATCGCCACCTTGCCCGCGACTTTCGGGCAGGCTTCGGCGTTGTCGATCTGCGGCAACATCCACCAGTAGGTCACCATCGAGAAGGACTCGCCCGCGCACATCAGCCGCAACGTGTCGTCGAGCGTGGCCGAAAGCGCGCCGGTCTGGGCTGCGTTGCCGATCATGTCGGTGTAGAGCTTCAGCGCGTGTTTGCCCGCTTCGGAGTTCAGCACCACGGTGCGGTCCTTGCCGAAATAATCGCCGCCCGCGGCGAAGAGGTAGTTGGAGAACTCCATCGAGTTGGGATCGCCGCGCTGGCCCTGCATGGCAGCGCCGTTGACGCCACCCTCGGCCTTCATGAATTTCGCAATGGCGACGTAGTCATCCAGCGTGGCGGGAGCAGCGAGCTTCTTGCCGGTCGCCTTTTCGAATTTGGCGGCAAGATCGGCATTCTCCAGAAGATCGGGACGATAGATCAGCCCCATCGAATAGTTGTACATCGGCAGGATCGGCATTGCCTCGTCGGTACGGCCGAGAAGGTCCAACATCGACGGGATGACCGGGGCCAGGTCGAAGCCGGTCTTTTCCACATAGGGCTTCAGATCCTCGAGCCAGCCGCCGGCAGGGAATTCGCCCGCCCAGAGGAAATCGACCGACAGGAGGTTATACTGGCTCTCGCCGCCGACGAGCTGGGCCACCAACTTGTCATGCATGTCGCCATAGCCGACTTTTTCGAATTCGACCTTGATGCCGGTTTCGGTTTCGAATTCCGGCAGCAGCGCCTCGATGATTTTCGTCTCGGGCACATCCTCCATCAGCGCGCGCAAAACCACGCCTTCGGCAAGGGCGGTCTCCGCCCAAAGAGTGGCAGCCAGGCTGCCTGCGACAAGGAAGGCTTTGTTTTTCAATCCGGTTTTCATGTGTTCCTCTCTGGTTTCATTTCTGTCGGCATGAAGGCACTTATCTGACTGAGCCAAAGGACAGGCCCTGCACCAGATATTTCTGGATGAAGCGCACCGCGATCAGCAGCGGTAGAATGGCGAGCGAGACCCCGGCGGAGACTTGCGCGATCTGAACGCCGTTCGATGTTTGCAGCGCGGCGAGCGCCACCGGCACGGTGGCGGTTTTCGAGCCGCCAAGGATCAGTGCGAAGAGAAATTCGTTCCACGACAGGATGAAGCCCAGCACGGCGGCGGCCATGATGCCGGGGGTCGCCACCGGCAGCACGATGCGCCAGAATGCGCCCCAGCGGGTGGCGCCGTCGGTCATGGCGGCCCCTTCCAGTTCCTCGGGAATGGACTCGAAGAAACCCATCAGGATCCAGGTGAGAAAAGGCAGGTTGATCGCGGCATAGGCCAGCGTCAGCCCGGTCAGCGAATTGGTCAGCCCCGCCAGCCGGTACAGCATGAAAACCGGCAGGGCCAGGGCGACCGGCGGCAGCATCTGGCTGGCGAGCGTCGCAAAGCGGGCGAATTTGCCGCCGGTGCGAAAGCGGGCGAAGGCATAGCCGGTCATCGCCGCCAGCGGCATCGACAGCACCACCGACATCGCCGCCACGATCAGCGAATTGAGGTAGTTCGTGCCGAAATTCTTTTGACCGAACAGCGCTCGATAGTTGTCGAGGGTGAGTTCGGGGAAAATCGCCGTCGAATAGGACAGGCGCTCGGGCACCAGCGAGGTGCGCAACACCCACAGAATCGGCAAAAGCACGATCATGCAGGCGACGATCAGGCCGATATGGGAAAGGACGCGCCGCAGCATGGCTCACGCCTTTCGCGGATAGGCCGCGCCCGAGGCGGCGTTGAACAGATGCATCGCATCCATATCAGCATGCAGCGTCACCTGATCGCCGAAGGCGGGCAGGAAATGCCGTCCGGTGCGCGCCGACACCGTGACGCCGCCAGCCTCGATGCCGATCAGGTTTTCCGCGCCCAGCGCCTCGCGCATCACCACCTTGCCCGTAACAGGCAGAGTATCCGGCGTGGGCTCGGTCAAGAGATCCTCGGCGCGCAGCCCGAGCATCACCGGTTCCGCCGCCGCACGGGCGTAGAGCGCGGACTGGGCCCCAGGCAGGACGCCCGAGACCGGTCCCGCATCGATCGACAACGCACCTCCGGCCGCCGTCAGCCGCGCTGGAATGAGGTTCATCGCGGGCGAGGCTAGAAATTGCGCCACGAAAGTATTGACCGGATTGGCATAGACGTCGAGCGGCGCACCCACCTGTTCGATATAGCCGTCGCGCATGATGCAGATGCGGTCGCCCATGGTCATGGCTTCCACATGGTCATGGGTGACGAACACCATGGTCTTGCCGAGGCGCCGGTGCAGCTTCACCAATTCCTGCCGCATCTCGCCGCGCAACTTGGCGTCGAGGTTGGACAGCGGCTCGTCCATCAGGAACACGTCCGGTTCGCGCACCATGGCCCGGCCGAGCGCCACGCGCTGGCGCTGGCCGCCGGAAAGCGCACCCGGTTTGCGGTCGAGATAGGGCACAAGGCCGAGAATCTCGGAAGCCAACTTGATCCTCGCATCCTGCTCGGCCAGTGGCGTGCCGCGCATCTTCATGCCGAAACGCATGTTCTCGCGCACCGACATGTGCGGATAGAGCGCATAGCTCTGGAACACGACCGCGACATTTCGCGCGCGCGGCGGCAGCTCGGTCACGTCGCGCGCGCCGATACGGATTCGGCCCGCGGTGACTTCCTCCAGGCCGGCGATCATCCGCAGCGTCGTGGATTTGCCGCAGCCCGACGGCCCGAGAAGCACCATGAATTCGCCTTCTTCGATGGTGAGGGAAACATCCCTCACCCCGAATATCCCGCTGCCATATTCGCGGCTGATGGTGTCGAGTGTAATCGCGGTCAAAGGAGCCTCATGGGTGGGCTGGAGTTGGGATGCGGCGCAATTCGAACAAAATCGAACAACAGGTGGATCAGGTCGTATAGACCCCACCGGTGACGTTCAGGGCTTGTCCGGTCATGAAGCGCGCCGCATCGGAGCAGAGGAAGACGACAACTCCGGCGACATCCTCGGGCGTTTCGATGCGGCCGAGCGGCGTCTGGCGGATATAGTCCTCCTGCACTTCGGCGGGGGTCATGCCGCGCAATTCGGCTTCCCAGAGGATCTCGCGCTCCTGCATCGATGTGCGTACGAAACCGGGGCAGACGGCGTTGACGCGAATCCCTTTCGGGGCCAGTTCGCGCGCAAGGCCCTGCGTCCAGCCGACGACGGCGAACTTCGACGCTGAGTAATGCGCCAGCAGCGGCGCACCGATCTTGGCGGCCAGCGACGCGGTATTGACGATAACACCCTTGTTTTCGCTGAGAAAATGGCGTGCTACGACCTGGTTCGTCAGGAAGACGCCGCGGGCGTTGACATCCATGTTGAAATCCCAGTCGTCATCGGTCAGATTGATCGCTTGGCGCATGGTCGAAACCCCTGCATTGGCGATGCAGATATCGATGCCACCAGCAAGCGACAGGGCCTCATCGAAGGCCGCCTGCACGGACGGACGCTCACGCACATCGATCTGCACGGCATGGTGACCTGCGCCGAGCGCGGCGGCGGCAGCGTGGGCCGCCTCGATATTGAGGTCGGCGACGACGACAGAAATCTCCTGCGCAGCCAACGCCTTCGCGATTGCAAAGCCGATGCCGGTCGCAGCCCCCGTCACGAAGGCGCGCCTGCCCGCCAGTCCCGGATGCTTTTGCTCGGCCAGTTGTCTTGGATCCATCTGCATTCCTCCTGCTAAACGAAATCAAACAAATTTCTTTGCGTCGCGCAACAAAAATGTTTGATTATGTGCGATATATTTGCATTATATGTTTCATTATGATCGAAGCCACGCCCGCATCCACTGCAAGAGCACAACGGAGAGCCCCGGAAAACACGGGGAGATTCTTGCCAGTCTGTGCTACCAGCTGGGGAAGCATCGTTTTCACTCATATTTGGAACGGGCCACAGACATGACGCAGCCGGAAAAGACGAACACCAATCTTCCCCCGCCCTTGCGCGAACGCTCACGAGCGCCCGCACAGGCGCGCAAAGCGCGCATTCTCGAACGCCTGAACCTCGGCGGCTCTATTTCGGTCACGGATATCGCGCAGGAATTCGGCATTTCGGACATGACCGTGCGCCGCGACCTCGCCGAGCTGGAGCGGGACGGCTTGCTGGAACGGGTCCATGGCGGTGCGGTCGGGCTCACGCGCGGGCCGCTGACCGTCATCGACGACGCCGAGCCGATTTTCGAGGCCCGGTCGCGCCAGAATGCCGAGCGCAAGGCGCGCATCGCGCAAGCTGCCGCCCGCCATGTCGCCGGGCGCATGACCATTGCCTTCGATCTCGGCACCACGGTTCTGGCCGCTGCCAACGCCATCGTTCAGGCGGGGCCGGATCCGCAGCTCCGCGCTTTCTCCAACAGCCTGCGCATCGGCATGACGATGGCGCGGGCCGGGATCGCGACCTACATGAGCGGCGGGCTGATCCGCGCCGAGGAAATGTCGCTGACCGGCAAGGAGGCCGTGGACGGCTTTTCCCGTTATTACTTCGATGTGGCGTTGCTCGCCGCCTCGGGCATGACGACCGAAGGCGTCTTCGATTATTCGCCCGAGGAAGTGGCGGTGAAGACCGTTTTCCTGCAACGCTCGGCCGAGCGTGTCTTGCTGATGGACAGCACCAAGTTCCGTCGGATCTCGACCGTCCTGATCGCCACGCTCCCCGAAATCTCGACACTGATCACCGATGCGCCGCCCCCGCCGGAGCTTGCCGCCGTGCTGGATGCGGCGGGGGTGCGGGTCATCGTCGCCGATCCCTTGCAACCCCCAAACTCTCCGGGATGAACCCTCGAATGACCGCCTTTCTTGGCCTCGATATCGGCACCACCTCCACCATCGGCATTCTGGCCGATACCGCCGGCAATGTTCTGGCGCTCGCCTCGCGGCCGGTAACGCTTTATGCGGAAAAGCCCGGCTGGGCTGAGGAGGATCCGGAAGAATGGTGGCGGAACTGCTGCGCCATCATTCCCGATCTCCTGGCGCAATCCGGCATCGAGGCCACGGATATTGCGGGGATCGGCGTGGCTGGAATGCTGCCCGCGACGGTTCTCCTCGATGAGGCGGGGCGGCCTCTGCGCCGCTCGATCCAGCAAAGCGACGGCCGCGCCGGGGCGGAGGTGGAGGATATCCGCCGCGAGATCGACGAACCCGTCTTTCTCGACGCGGCGGGCTGCGGCATCAACCAGCAGCTCGTCGGCGCGAAAATCCGGTGGCTGGCCCGGCATGAGCCGGAGGTGCTGGTAAAAGCCAAAACCCTGCTCGGTTCCTACGATTACATCAATTACCGTCTGACCGGCAAAGCCGCCGTCGAGCAGAACTGGGCGCTGGAGGCGGGGATCGTCAATGTCGCCAGCGGCGCGATCGACCTCGAACAGGCGGAAAAGACCGGGATTCCGCCGCATCTGCTGCCGCCGCTGATCGGCTCCTCGGCCATTCTCGGCCATGTCACCGCCGAAGGCGCACGCGAGACGGGTCTTGCGGAAGGGATACCCGTTGTCGGCGGCGCGGCGGATATGATCGCCTCCTGCCTTGGGGCCGGTGTGGTGCACAGCGGCGACGTGTTGCTGAAATTCGGCGGTGCGGTGGATATCCTGACCGCGACCGACGTGTTGAACCCCGATTCCCGGCTGTTTCTCGATTACCACCTGATCCCCGGCCTGTGGCTGCCGAACGGCTGCATGTCGACCGGCGGCTCGGTGCTGAACTGGTTTGTCGACACCTTCGCGGGAGGGATCGCCCCCCTCGAAGGCTCACGCCATGCGGCGCTGGATGCCATGGCCGCCGAACGCCCGGCGGGGGCGATGGGCCTGACCTTCCTGCCCTATCTGCTCGGCGAAAAGACGCCGCTGCACGATCCCGCGGCGCGGGGCGCGCTGAACGGGCTGACATTGTCGCATGATCTCGGCCATGTCTGGCGGGCGGTGCTGGAATCCTATGCCTATGCGATCCGCCACCATATCGAAACCTTCAACGAGGCGGGCCACCGGACCACGCGCTTCCTGGTTTCGGACGGAGGGGCGAAATCCTCCGTCTGGATGGGCATCGTCGCCGATGTCCTCGGCCAGCCGTTGCAACGCCTCGCCGGGCATCCGGGCTCCTGCCTCGGCGCGGCCTGGACGGCCGCCGTCGGCCTTGGCGCGGCCGAGTGGGACGGCATCGTGGCCTTTACCACCCGCGACACGCTGTTCACCCCAAATCCCGGCAATCGCGACACCTATGAGCGGGGCTATTCCACCTTCCGCGACCTCTACCGCCGCCTGCAAGGCGTGCAGTCATGAGCGCCTTCCCGTGGAAGGCTGTCGCCTGGGATATAGATGGCACGCTGGTCGACAGCGAGCCGCTGCACCATCGGGCGCTGGTCGCCGCCTGCGGCGAGCACGGGCTCGATCTGCGCGACCTGCCGGAGATGACCTTCATCGGCATACATCTGCGCGATGTCTGGGAGCAGCTTCGCCGAAAACTGCCGGAAACGCTGGCTGAGGCGGAATTCCATAGCCGGGTCAACCATCATTACATAGCGGGCGCGGACAGGCTCGGCGCGATTGCCGGGGCGGCCGAAACAATCCGGGCACTCGACGCCATGGGCGTGGCGCAGGTCTGCGCTTCGAATTCCGCCCGCAACGTGGTGGATGCCAATCTCGCCGCCATCGGTGTGACGGCGCTGATGCGCGGCTCGATCTCGCTTGACGATGTGGTTGAAGGAAAACCCGCACCGGAGTCTTATCTCAGAGCGGCGCGGCTCATCGACATAGATCCTACCGACATTCTGGTGATCGAAGACAGCCAGACCGGCGTGCGCGCCGCCTGTGCCGCCGGAATGCAGGTGGCCTTGCTGAGCCAAGGCGCAGGCGCGCCGCATGCCGAAGCGGATACCGAGCCGCATTTCCGGATCGCCGCCCTGGGCGAGATCTTGCGGCTCAGCCGTTAATTCCGTGGCCCCGGCATGTCGCCGGGGTCTCGCGGCATATGGTTTTCGCAGAGATTTTTGGCACCCCCCGGGAACCGTAAAGTTAACGAGCTCCGATCAAAAGTCTCGGCCTCCGCTTTATGCGGCCTGCAGGCGTGCGATTTCGTTCCACATTTGCACGGCTGTGGTTCTCATTTCGCGGTCATGGTCGGATGCGATCTCATGGTGTGGAATGTGAAAAAGGGTGGCGACGGGGGCATGCATGGAAGCGAAACGCTGGAGATGTCGGGCTGACGTGAAGCCCTTCATGATCCGCTCTCGCCACCGGGTCGGTTAATGGGAATTCTCCGCCCGGTTATTCAGGCCTTTGTGCGAACGATGTTCGACGCCGGGCATGATGTCGCGCATTGCTGCGCCATAGGATCGCTGTTGGTCAGTAGTCATGACGCGCGGTGAGTGCCTCTGTCCTTTCAGAAGCTTTCGAATCAGACGTTTGGCGGCCTTGGTATTGCGCGGCTCTGCACCAGCACGTCGAGAACGAAACCACCCTGATCGACAGCCCGCCAATGCTTCTTGCCGCCCATGGAGATGAAGACCTCATCGAGGTGCCATTGGTCACCGAGCCGACCGGCGGATCGTCTTCGATGAGATGCCGAGATCGAGCGCTGGAAGCGGCTCACCGGGCTGCACTCGAGCGAGCGCAAGCCTAGAACCTACATACCGTGAATTGGATGATGTTCCGTATGGACATCGCGATGAGTTCGGCCCATTCCCTTTGCAAGACGCTGCAAGCCGACGGCTACATCAAGCGATTTAGCTCACTTCTACGGGTGTTGTCACTTTATCGAACGGTGGTCGAACGACTCGCGCCACCATGGGAGATCAGGCAATGGTTCCGCCATCCGAAATCTCTTCGTCGCCCCGCATCACAGCCGCTCTGCTCTTTCCGCCCACATTCATCGTGTTCGCGCCATGGCGCATTGGAAAATCGTGACCGGTTACCTTGGAGTGTGAGGTCGAAGGTTCCGTTGCAACACCCGCAAACGCAAACCCACACGATAGACATACACACTCACGTGCAGTTAACGGCATGAATACCGATCAAACCGCACAACCCGTCTTATCTCATTTATGAACGATAATTTTGCATTATCGTTCATATTACGCATAATGTGATATGGGGTGATTCTGACGGACCGCCAATGCCGCCAACCGCAGGAGGCCGTTGCACGTCGCCTTTTCCGGTGACCATAATCCAAACTATGGAGCAGATTAACGAGGACGAATGACCGACCACGACCCAAAGCATGCGCCCTTGGCGAAATTGGTTGATGACAACGGGGAACCGCCTGTCGTGACCCGCGCAACAGGCCGCGGAACGAGCTTGAAGACGTCCCGCCATCTCGAAGATCTGGTCGATCGCGCCCACGCCTATATCGATGCGGCAAGCGCCATCAACACCCGCCGTGCCTACGCGTCCGACTGGAAGCATTTCTCAGCATGGTGCCGGCGCCTGAACCTCCCTCCCCTCCCCGCGGATCCCGAAGTGGTTGGCCTGTACATCACCGCCTGCGCCTCCGGTTCGTCCGAGAGTGGCGGCAAACCGAAAGCCGTCTCGACAATCGAACGCCGCCTGTCCTCGATCGCCTGGAACTATGCGCAGCGCGGCTTGACCCTTGACCGAGGGGACCGCGCCATCGCCACCGTAATGGCCGGCATTCGCAACAAGCACGCCGCCCCGCCCCGCCAGAAGGAAGCGATCCTCCCTGAGGATCTGATCGCCATGCTGGAAACGCTTGATCGTGGCAGCCTCCGGGGCTTGCGCGACCGTGCCATACTTCTCCTGGGCTACGCCGGGGGTTTTCGTCGCTCCGAAATCACAGGCCTCGACCTCGGCCGTGACCAGACTGAGGACGGCCGTGGCTGGATCGAGATCCTCGCCAAAGGAGTTCTTGTGACACTGCGCGGCAAGACCGGTTGGCGCGAAGTGGAGATCGGGGCCGGCTCTACCGAGAATACCTGCCCGCTCACGGCGGTCATGACGTGGATCAAGTATGCCAGACTGGCGAACGGCCCCCTCTTCCGGCGTGTGGCAGGCCGAGGCACGACTGTCGGTTCGGAGCGGCTTCACGATCAGGAAGTGGCGAGGCTCGTCAAGCGCACCGCAGTTGCCGCCGGCGTCCGCGGCGATCTCACCGAAAACGAGCGCAAGCAGAGATTCGCCGGCCACTCCCTGCGAGCCGGGCTCGCCTCCTCCGCGGAAGTGGACGAGCGCCATGTGCAAAAACAGCTCGGGCACACCTCTGCCGAAATGACCCGTCGCTACCAACGGCGACGCGACCGCTTCCGCATAAATCTGACAAAAGCTGCGGGACTTTGAGACGGGCAGCAACAGTCCGCCAAGCGACGCCGTGATGTGGTTCTTCGTGCACGCTTATCGGAGCGCCCCAGATGGCGATGTCTGAACCCTGCCGCGCTGGTGAGTCACGGCCTCGCCGCTGGAATTCTCAGCACCGGCCCTTGGCGGTCGCTGTTTCACGGTAGCGGCGTCACATAGGGTGATCTGCCGCTCTGCAACTATCCATGGCCACTGTTCGATGGCCAAAGGCAGCCTGTCCGGCGAAAATCAGCGGGGCGGGAAGTCGCCTCCCCGCCCCGCTTTCATCTACTTGGCCGAAGCGTAGAACTTCGCCATCTCCGCCAGCCGCTTGGCGCGGATCTTGGAGGCCTTGCCGGCGGTGCGGAAGGCTTCGAAGCGCTCCTTGCAGACTTCCGTCATCAGCGCCGTGGCGGGCTTGAGGTAGTTGCGCGGATCGAAGTTTTCCGGGCTTTCGGTGAAGTTCTTGCGGATCGTTCCTGTCATGGCCAGGCGCAAGTCGGTGTCGATATTGACCTTGCGCACGCCAAGCGGGATCGCCTTCTGGATCTCAGCGACCGGCACGCCCCAGGTCGGCTTCATCTTGCCGCCATAGCTGTTGAACAGATCCTGCAGGTCCTTCGGCACGGAAGAGGAGCCGTGCATGACGAGATGCGTGTTCGGCAGCTTCTTGTTGATCTTGGCGATCGTTTCGATCGACAGGATCTCGCCGTCCGGCTCACGGGTGAACTTGTAGGCGCCATGGCTGGTACCGATGGCGACGGCGAGCGCATCCACGCCCGTCTTGCTGACGAAGTCGAGCGCCTGATCGGGATCGGTGAGCAGTTCCTCGCGCGACAGCTTGCCCTCGAAGCCGTGACCGTCTTCCTTGTCGCCGGCGCCGGTCTCAAGATTGCCGAGACAGCCGAGTTCGCCTTCGACCGAGACCCCGGCCGCATGTGCGATCTTCACGACTTCCGCCGTGACATCAACATTGTACTCGTAGCTCGAAACCGTCTTGCCGTCGGCAAGCAGCGAGCCGTCCATCATCACCGAGGTGAAGCCGTTGGTGATGGCCGAAATGCAGGTAGAGGGCTGGTCGCCATGGTCGAGATGCAGGCAGACCGGGATATGCGGATACTCTTCCGCAGCGCCGAGGATCAGGTGCCGCAGGAAGGCATCGCCGGCATAGGCGCGCGCACCGCGGCTTGCCTGGAGGATCACCGGCGAATCCGTTGCGTCGGCTGCGCGCATGACAGCCTGAATGTATTCCAGATTGTTCACGTTGAACGCGGGCAGCGCGTAATCATTCTCAGCAGCATGATCGAGCAACTGCCGCATGGTAATCAACGCCATTCCGTTTCTCCTTTTCGAGTAAATCCCTTCGTGGACCGCACTAATCACATATGCGCGGAGCCTGGCAACAGGCCGACCACCGAACACCATACACCAAATCGATTGAAACAAATTCAAATCGATTAGCAATATATTTCAAGGCCTTGGTATCCACATGGCGGGTGGCGCGACAGCAGAGATCAGGGAGTCTATCGGCGCCTAGGTGACGCGATTGGAAGTCGCAACTCCATTTGGCCGCATCGCGAGGCCCATTGGGCAGACAGGAGTTACAGCTGGAACTATCTAGAATTTTATGAAATAATTTCAGACGGATAGAGCTGAATTTGTCTGCCAGCGGCTCGTCCGCGCTCTTCCCGCCTGCCAGCCAGCTTTTGCAAGGACTGGGAGAAGTCCTCATCTGCGATCTCTGCGGCAGTCGATCGCTGTGCCCCCGGCGGGGCTTGAGCAAGGGCGGCGGCATGCACCGCCCTCGCCCGGACCCGGGCTACGCGCGCACCTTCTCGAAGCGCGCCACAAGCGCCGGCATTTCGCAGGCCAGCCATTCAGCGAACCCAGGCGACAGGCGCTCATCGACGGCAAAGCGCGTCACGGCTCCAGCCCGCTCGATCGTGACGGCATCCTGCCCCGCCTCGCCCTTGATCGTGCTCTTCGCCGTGGCAGGCTTCTCTTTCGCCTCCAGAAGCGAAAGCAGCATGGCAAAGCGAGCGTCGCTGTCAGCGCCCAGCCACTTGTCCGACGACATCAATCCATTTGCGGCAGAGGAGCGCGCAGCCGGCAGCTTGCGATCGGCAAAATGAGCCGCGAGCTTCTCCCATTTCGGACGCCCGGTCTTCGGCGCCGGGCCGATCTTGCGAACGACCTCAGTGGCAAGAGTTCCGGCCAGCGAGGTGAGGATCGAGATGTAGGCGAGCCCCTTGTCCTCGCTACGACCGAGCGCTGCAGCAATCGTCTGTCGGTCGAAGCCGCGATCCTTCAGTTCATAAGCAAACAGCGCCTGCTCGATGAAGGAAAGATCCTTGCGCTCGCTGTTCTCCTTGCCTTGTGCGATCACCAGCGCGTCGTCGGAGAGTTCGCGCACGACCGCCTTGACCGGACGGTTCAACTTGCTCGCGGCCTGCCAGCGGCGATGGCCATAGGCGATCTGGTAGCGGCCGGACCCGTCGGGGTGCGGACGAACGAGGACCGGCACCTGCTGCCCGTGTTCGCGCAGACTGCGAACGAGTTCGTCGAGGCCAGGATCGGTCTGTTCGTCCATGCGGTCGCGCACGAAGGAGGGGGCAAGCTGGTCCGGTGCGATTTCGATGACGGCTTCTGAACCCGCAATTTGTTCACGCAGCCTGACGTTCTCATCCTCGATGGCAGAAAAAGAATCCTGCATCGAGCGCACAGCACCGGCGGAAACGCGGCGGCTCGTCTGCGACATCGGCGAAGGGGCGACGGCAGCAGCCAGTTCCTGCGGATTGATGCCGCCAAACATGGCCTTCATTCTTTTCGAGCGGTCACTGGCGTTGTTCATTTGCGTCCCCAGACGTTCTTGATGTGGCGAAAGATCTCGGCGTTGACCGCGTCGACGGATTCGAGTGCGCGGTTGAGCGTATCGCGGCCAACACTGCCCCGGGTCATCTCGTAAAGGCTCTTCTTTTCCAAGCCGGCACTGGCGATGGCGGTCGTATCGACCACGGACGCGGCCAGCACGTCCTCGCCGAACAACGAGCGAAGCAGCGCCACGACGTTCACCTGCGGGACGTCGTGCGGATTGTGACGGGTCAGAACGTAGCGAATGAAGTCATGCTCCAACGCGCCACCGGCATCCTCGATGACGCCAAGCAGGTCGCTTGTCATGGCGAGGAACTGGTTCATCGAGGCGACGTCGAGCATCGCCGGATGCACGGTGATCAGGAGGCCGGTCGCTGCATAGAGTGCGCCGAGCGTCAGGTATCCAAGTTGAGGCGGGGCATCGATCAGCACGACGTCATAATCGTCCTCCACCTCGGCGAGAACCGTCTTCAGCCGACGGAAGAACATGCCGTCGCCACGCGACAGGCCGTTGGCGATCGCCTGCGGCGTCTCATGTTCGTACTCCATCAACTCGAGGTTGCCGGGCACGATGTGGACGCCATCGAAGTAGGTCTGGCGAATGACGTCGGAGAGGGGAAGCCGCTCGTTCTCATCGTAGCGGATCGCCGCATAGAGCGTCTGGTTGGCGTCAACGTCGAACTCGGGCTGATAGCCGAACATGGTGGAGAGCGAGGCCTGCGGATCGAGGTCGATCGCAAGCACGCGCAGTCCCTGCAAGGCGAGGTAGTGCGCCAGGTGCACCGTCGTCGTCGTCTTGGCCGAACCGCCCTTGAAGTTGGCGATCGCAAGGACCTGCAGCTTGTCGCCCGGGCGCCGGCGCGGCAGAAAATCGAGCGCCTCCGCGGGGCGGCGATTGGCGAGGTAGGTGCGGATTTCGTTGATCTGCGCCAGCGTGTAGACGCGCCGGCCGTTATCCTGCCGGTCGGGGATCACCCCTTCGCCGTCGAGCGACATCTGGCGCAACGTCGACTCGGCCACGCCAAGGAGTGCTGCCGCGTCCTTCGAAGAGAAGGTCTTCAGCGATTTCATCGCTTCCGGCGGGTACATTTGCTGTCGAAGGTTCTGCAATTGAGCCGACAGAAGCTGCGAATGTCGCATGATCCGGTCAGCAGAGGAAGGGAGGTACTGGGGGCGTCTGAGCGTGTTTTCCATGATATCCGACGGTTAATTGAGAAAAGTCGGAAAAATTCCGTCGCGACTGTTTTTCAACTGATTTGCGCGCCTGGTCAAACCCTTTATCGTTAACAAGAGGTTAACGCCCACAGCCACGTACTCTTACGCTGCTTGACCCAACAGAATCGATCTCTTGCCGCGGGGGAGGGTGGGGACGCGGCCCGCCCGCAGCAACATACGTGGCTCGAAATTTACCATTTGTGAATGGAAACGGCCGAAGCCCCCCCGTTCCAGCCTCAACGGACCGTCAGCGGGAAATTCCATCGTGGCGGGCTGACGAGGCTGCGACCTCGCAATGGAATGCAATAACAAAGGAATCGAAAATACCGTGCGCCAATCTGCACCACCTCTCGAGTCCGTAGATGGACCCCACCAACAAAGCCTCAAACCGGACACAGCCTCGCTTATTCCCTTGATGGCGGCCCGGCCGGGCATGATGATGAGTTCTGGATCGATGCAGTCGATGCCGTCCTGATCGTCGCCGTCACCGACCCCATGGCACGATCCTCTATGCCAATCATAAGTTCTGCGACATTAGCGGATACACTCAGCAGGAGTTGATCGGGGCGAACCACCGCCTGCTCAATTCCGGAACCCATGACAGGCAGTTCTTTGGAGAGATGTTCCGCACCATCCGGAGCGGGCAGACCTGACGAGGAGAGACCTGCAACAAAGCCAAGAACGGCTCGCTAGCCGCGGAATAATCGTCGTTGCGACCCAATAGAGCTTGGTCGCAATCGCTACGAGTTCTTCCAGGAAGGACTCGAAATCGCCACGACCCGGCGGCTAACGCTGCAGGAACAGGCGCGCAATGGCTTGGCGAAGGGCGAGTTCCTGCTCCACTATCAACCGATAGTTTCCTTATTGACCGGGGGCCCGGAAAGCATGGAGGCGCTGTGGCGGTGGCAGCATCCCGAGCATGGCCTTATTGCACCCGGCCGCTTCATGGAAGTCTTCGACGACCACCGCATCACCGCTTCGATTGGCAGCTTTGTTCGCCAGGCCGTCGTCGCGCAAGCCGCCGAATGGCAAAGGCTTGGAATCCCGTTCGGCAAGATCGCCATCAACACCACGGCTGCAGATTTTGCGAGACCGGGATACACGGAACGCCTCCTGGGAGATTTGCGTGTCGACGGGCTTGGCGCGGACAAGATTGCAATCGAGGTGACCGAGGGCATGTTCCTCGGCAAGCAGGCCGTTCGTGTGAGGGAAGAAATCGACCGACTCCATCGCGCCAGTTTTGAAATCGCCTTTGATGATTTCGGCACAGGCTATGCCTCGCTCACGCACTTGAAGGAACTGCCGCTCGACCGCATCAAGATCGACCGCAGCTTCATACAAGGCCTCGTGGTTGACGAAAGCGATTGAAAAATCGTGCGGGGCATCATCGATCTCGCCCACAGTCTCGGCCTTATCGTTACCGCCGAAGGAATCGATAGCGAAGAGCAGATGGCGTTGCTCAAAGACATGGGCTGCGACCGGATCCAGGGCTATCTGATCTCAAAGCCGCTGGCGGTCGCAGCCGTTCCGGCTGCGTACCAGTCAACAATGTTAAGAAGAATGCTTCAACAAGATCGCCAAGCAACAGAGACGAACGTGGCTGGCGCAGCTTTGCACCACTGAAACGGCCTGCTTCATTGAAGGTGCCCACATCGGTTTTCTGTCGTGGGCGCCGTCGGTGGCAAGGGGTCGTCTGGCCGCGTCTCCCAGCAGGTATCGTCCGTGTGCTGGCAAGCCGGTGCATGGCCATGTCCCGCCGCACAAGGCCATGGCCGCAGATGGGGATAGTTCCTGACCCTATTTAAAGCTCGCTCGTCCACGCTTAGACATTGAAGGCGACATGGCGTTCTCCACCGCGCCAAGACCAGCCTCCAGCTGTCTCAGGCCGGCCGGACCGAGCAGGGCGGCCAGTTCGCGATCATAGGCCCGCGCCAATTCCACCATTTCCCTGTATATGCGAAAACCCGCCGCGGTCAGTTCGAGATGCTCGACGCGACGGTCGCTCTCATCGATCGTCCGCTTCAGCCAACGGCGGTCTTCGAGCGATTTCACCGCCCGCGAAACCTTCGTCTTGTGCATCGTCGAGTTTGCGCCGACCTCGGTCGCCGTCATCCGCCCGTAGGAGCCGAGGGCGGCGAGCGCCCGCCATTCCGGGCGCGTCATTTCGTAGCGCGCCTTGTATTGCGCGGCAAAGCGCAGGCTGATCATCTCCGCCGCTCGGTTCAGCCGATAGGGCAGGAACGCGCCAAGGTCGAAATCAGTCCCACGCTCGTTGTCGTCTCCAGTGCTGAAATTCCGGCTCATTCGATCGCCTTGATAGTTACAAAATAGACCGTTACGACTGTAACCAATTCTTGCGATATGGCAGTTTTGCAGGGGAGGTGCAAGCCATGCTGGACAAGGCCGACACGACGGTCGCCGGAGGCACGACCACATCCAACAGCGTCAACTACATGCCGGGTTTCGGCAACGATTTTGAGACCGAGGCGCTTCCCGGCGCCCTGCCGCAGGGCCAGAACAGCCCGCAAAAATGCAACTACGGTCTCTATGCCGAGCAGTTGTCGGGCTCCCCCTTCACCGCGCCACGCGGCACCAATGAGCGCTCCTGGCTTTACCGCATTCGCCCCAGCGTGAGGCACACGCGCCGCTTCTCCAATGCCACCTATCCGCACTGGAAGACGGCACCCTGCCTCGATGACCATTCGCTCCCGCTCGGGCAGTTGCGCTGGAACCCGCTGCCCGCGCCGAAGGAAACGCTCAATTTTCTCGAAGGCATCCGTACGATGACGACGGCGGGCGACGTGCTGACGCAGATCGGCATGGCGGCCCACGCCTACACCTTCAACGCCGACATGGTGGACGACTACTTCTTCAACGCCGACGGCGAACTGCTCGTGGTGCCACAGGTGGGGGCGCTTCGTGTCTTCACGGAAATGGGCATCATGGACGTGGAACCACTGGAGATCTGCCTGATCCCACGCGGCATGATGTTCAAAGTCTCCCGCCTCGGGGAAGGGGACAACTGGCGCGGCTACATCTGCGAAAACTACGGCGCGAAGTTCACGATGCCCGATCGCGGGCCGATCGGCGCCAATTGCCTGGCGAACCCGCGCGACTTCAAGACGCCGGTCGCTGCCTTCGAGGACAAGGAGACGCCTTGCCGCGTGCACGTGAAGTGGTGCGGCAAGTTCTACGTCACCGAGATCGGCCATTCGCCGCTCGACGTCGTCGCCTGGCACGGCAATTATGCGCCGTTCAAGTACGACCTCAGGACCTTCTCGCCGGTCGGCGCGATCCTGTTCGATCACCCCGACCCGTCGATCTTCACGGTGCTCACGGCACCGACGGAAGAGGCCGGCACGGCAAACGTCGACTTCGTCATCTTCCCGCCGCGCTGGCTGGTGGCCGAGCACACCTTCCGCCCGCCCTGGTACCACCGCAACATCATGAGCGAGTTCATGGGGTTGATCCACGGTCAGTACGACGCCAAGGAGGAAGGCTTTGTGCCCGGCGGCATGAGCCTGCACAACATGATGCTGCCGCACGGGCCGGATGCGATGGGCTTCGAGAAGGCCTCGAGTAACGAGTTGAAACCGGTCAAGCTCGACCACACCATGGCCTTCATGTTCGAAACCCGCTTCCCCCAGCAACTGACGAAGTTCGCCGCCGAGTTGGAGACGTTGCAGGACGACTACATCGAATGCTGGGATGCGCTGGAGCGCAAGTTCGACGGCACGCCGAGTATCAAGTGATGGGGGCTCCTTGCTCTGCCGTCGGACCCGTCATCCCGGACTTGATCCGGGATCCAGCAGCGCCGCGTCTGCGGCGCGACAGACTCTTTTGCGCTCAAAGACTTGAGCGCGCAGGATGCCGGATCAAGTCCGGCATGACGGGGGAGGGCAGGGCAACCGCATTCTCGAAGACTGCCGCTGTAAAATTGCCAGAACCAGAAAGCCCATCACCCGCCCGCCTGCCACGTCCTCACCGCTTCGAGCGGCCAAACGAGCATCAGGATGTTCAGCGCCAGGCCATCGCGGATCAGGTAGATCGTCAGCGCCTCGAAGAAGATGATGATCGCCACACTCGCCCAGACCGGCAAGCGCGCGGCGAGGAAGAAGCCGAGCACCATGGCCGCGATATCGGCCGCCGAATTGATGACGCTGTCGCCAAAGTAATCGAGCGCGATCGTCGCCTCGCGATAGCGGTTGATGATGAGATCGGTGTTCTCAAGGATCTCCCAGGCACATTCCACAAAAAGCGCCAGCGCGAGGCGGGTGACGATGCTCGACCGCGGCAACAGCCAGGTGAAGAGCGCGTAGAACAGGATGCCGTGGATGACATGACTTGGCGTGTACCAGTCGGTCAGGTGTTGCGAGTTTTCCGAGGAGACAACCACGCCGTGCCAGAGCTTCACGTAGCCGCACTTGCAGATCCAGATGCGCCCCATCAGGTGCAGGATTACAGCTGTAACGGCGATGGCGGCTGCAGCGATGCCAAGCGATTTCGGCAGTGTGCGTTTCAAGCGGATGACTTCCTTGGCAGGGTGCGTGCGCACCGAAGGGGAGGGACGGGTCGCGGCGAAGATGCCATACTGGCGCGGGAAAACACAAGATCGGGGAGAGAGCATGAAACTCGCCACACTCAAGGATAGCACCCGCGATGGCAAGCTGGTGGTCGTTTCGAGAGACCTGACGCGCTGCTCGGAGGTGGGCCACATCGCGCGTTCGCTACAGGCAGCCCTCGACGACTGGACCCATACCGGGCCGCGGCTCGCCCGCGTCGCCGAGGGCATAGAGACCGGTTCGCAGCCGACCATGCGTTTCCACGAGCACGAGGCTACCTCGCCGCTACCTCGCGCCTATCAGTGGGCGGACGGGTCGGCCTATGTCAACCACGTCGAACTGGTGCGCAAGGCCCGCAACGCCGAGATGCCTTCGAGCTTCTGGACGGACCCACTGATGTACCAGGGCGGCTCCGACAGTTTCCTCGGGCCCCGCGAACCGATCGTAGTGGCCGACGAGGCCTATGGTATCGACATGGAGGGCGAGGTCGCCGTCATCGTCGACGACGTGCCGATGGGCGCAACCGCCGAGGAGGCACGGGGCGCGATCCGCCTCGTCATGCTCGTCAACGACGTGTCGCTGCGCGGCCTGATCCCGGCCGAACTGGCCAAGGGCTTCGGCTTCTTCCAGTCAAAGCCGTCCTCCGCCTTCTCGCCGGTTGCGATCACCCCGGACGAACTCGGCGAGGCCTGGGACGGCGGCAAGCTGCACCTGCCGCTGCTCGTCTCGCTGAACGGCAAGCTCTTTGGCCGGGCCAACGCCGGCGTCGACATGACTTTCGACTTCGGGCAGTTGATCGCACACGCGGCCAAGACGCGGCCGCTGGTGGCAGGCACCATAATCGGCTCCGGCACCGTCTCCAACAAGCTTGACGGCGGCCCCGGCAAGCCGGTCTCGGAAGGCGGCACCGGCTATTCCTGTATCGCAGAGATTCGCACCATCGAGACGATCGAGACGGACGCTCCGAAGACGCCCTTCATGAAGTTCGGCGACACGGTCCGCATCGAGATGAAGGACAAGGCCGGCCATTCGATCTTCGGCGCGATCGAACAGACGGTGAAAAAATACGAACAGGCGTGAGGTTTCGGCGGAGGACAAAATGGCAAAAGCATTCGCCTCGCAGGGCGACATAGCGGAAAAGAAGATCTCGTTCACCGAGGTCGGCAGAGACCTCTGGGCGTTCACCGCCGAGGGCGACCCGAATACCGGCGTCATCATCGGCGATGACGGCGTGATGGTCGTCGATGCGCAGGCCACGCCGCGGCTCGCGGGCAAGGTGGTGGAGAAGATCCGCACCGTCACCGACAAGCCGATCAAATATGTCGTCCTGACGCATTACCACGCCGTGCGTGTGCTGGGCGCCTCGGCCTATGGCGCCGAACAAGTCCTCATGTCGGAAAAGGCCCGCGCCATGGTCACCGAGCGCGGCAAGGAGGACTGGGAATCGGAATTTCAGCGCTTTCCCCGCCTGTTCCAGGGCCATGAGAGCATTCCGGGGCTTACCTGGCCGACCATGACATTCAAAGACCGGATGACGGTCTACATGGGCAAGCGCCGCATCGACTTGATGCATTTCGGCCGTGCACATACCGCCGGCGATATTGTCGCCTACGTGCCGGACCAGAACGTGATGTTTACAGGCGACATCGTCGAGTACCATTCCGCGTGCTACTGCGGCGACGGGCATTTCTCCGACTGGCCGCAAACGATCGACGCGATCCGCGCCTTCGGCGTCGATGCGATCGCGCCGGGCCGCGGCGATGCGCTCGTCGGCAAGGACATGGTGACGAAGGCGCTCGACAACACCGCCGACTTTGTTTCCTCAACCTTCCGTCCCGTCGCCCGCGTGGCGCAAGGCGGCGGCTCGCTGAAGGAGGCGTGGGACGCCTGCCGTGCCGAATGCGACCCGAAGTTCTCATCCTACGCGATCTACGAGCACTGCCTGCCGTTCAATGTCGCCCGTGCCTATGACGAGGCGCTCGGCATCGACACGCCGCGCATCTGGACCGCCGAGCGCGACCGGCAGATGTGGGACGCGTTGCAGGAGTAGGTCGAGGGGCTGGAATGGTGTCAGGGCGTGGTGGCGTCGGGAGGAGCATGACAAAGGTATTCGAGACCCCGCTCTATCCCTACAGTCGGTCGCCGGACCAGGACGCAGCCGAGGCCGTGCGCCATCCGGTGGTGGTCGTGGGCGCAGGACCGGTCGGCCTGGCCGTGGCGATCGATTTGGCGGGGCAGGGGGTGCCGGTCATCGTGCTCGACGACAACGACAGGGTGAGCTTCGGCTCCCGCGCCATCTGCTTTTCGAAGCGGACCCTTGAGATTCTGGACCGGCTCGGCTGCGGCGATGCTTTGGTCGACAAGGGCGTGCAGTGGAACCTCGGAAGGGTCTATTTCGACGAACGGCAGGTCTTCGAGTTCAACCTCCTGCCCGAGAACGGCCACAAGCGCCCCGCTTTTATCAACCTGCAGCAATACTACCTCGAACAGCACCTGATCGAGCGCGTCCGTGCGCTGCAGGCGAATGGGACACCGATCGAGCTTCGCGGCAAGAACCGTGCAACGACCGTTGCGGAAACAGGAAAGGGCGTGCGCCTGACGGTGGAAACGCCGGATGGACCCTATGTGCTGTTTGCCGACTGGCTGGTCGCCTGTGACGGCGCCGGATCGCCGACCCGCAAGCAACTCGGCCTCGATTTCGTCGGCCGCGTCTTCGAAGACAATTTCCTGATCGCC
Organism: Rhizobium sp. ARZ01; assembly: GCF_014851675.1. Taxonomy (NCBI): domain Bacteria; kingdom Pseudomonadati; phylum Pseudomonadota; class Alphaproteobacteria; order Hyphomicrobiales; family Rhizobiaceae; genus Rhizobium; species Rhizobium sp. ARZ01. The sequence goes on along the minus strand of NZ_JACVAE010000004.1, from coordinate 206,337 downwards.
GACATCGTCATGGAGGACAGCCCGAGCTTCCCGGTCGAGCGACGCTTCTGGTTTGACCCGCCCTTCAACCGCGGACAGTCCGCCCTCTTGCACAAGCAGCCCGACAATGTCTGGCGCGTGGACCTGCAACTCGGCTGGGACATCGACAAGCAGGAAGAGGCAAAGCCGGAGAAGGTCATCCCGCGGCTGAAGGCATTCCTTGGCGAAGAGGCGCGATTCGAGCTCGACTGGGTGTCGATCTACACCTTCCAGTGCCGCCGCATGGAAAAGTTCCGCCATGGCCATGTGGTTTTCGCCGGCGACAGCGCGCACCAGGTCTCCCCGTTCGGCGCGCGCGGCGCAAATTCCGGCATCCAGGACGCCGACAATCTTGCCTGGAAACTGAAGCTTGTCATCCAGGGCAGGGCGCCGGAACACCTGCTGGACAGCTACAACGAAGAACGTGTTCAGGCAGCCGACGAAAACATCCTGCACTCGTCCCGTTCCACGGACTTCATCACCCCCAAATCGGAGATGAGCCGGCTGTTCCGCGATGCCGTTCTCGATCTCTCCGAGCATTACCCGGCCACGCGCCCCATGGTGAACTCGGGACGTCTGTCGCTGCCCACTATCTATGACGGCTCGCCGTTGAACGGTCCCGACTGCACGGCCCTGCCGGAACGCACGCGCCCCGGCGCGGCCGCCGCCGATGCGCCGGTCGAAGGCAGCTGGCTGCTCGACCGGCTCGGCGGCAGATTCCAGTTGTTGACGATCGACGCGCAGGCGCCGGAAAGATTAGAGCTAGATGGCATCGTCGTCGAGCGGATTGCACTTTCGGTAAGAGGTGAGACGAGCGGGCCGCTGCGCGAACGCTGGCTCGGCCGAGCAGACAGCGTCGTCGCATTGTTGCGCCCGGACCAGCACGTCGCCGCGCGCTGGGAAAGTTATGACGAAAAGGCCGTACGCGCCGCACTGGGCAGGGCCATCGGCCGGGAGGCCCGAGGAACATGACGAAACTGATCACCACAGCGAATATTGCTCGCCCCGATGATTTCTACGCCGACCTACTGGCCGCCCACGAGGGACTTTCAAAGACCGAAAGCGACGCCTTCAATGCGCGCCTCGTTCTCTTGCTGGCCAATCACATCGGCGATCGCGCAGTGCTTGCCGAGGCGCTTGCCGCCGCTGGACACAGGGAGAGCCGCGTATGAGCGAGATCATCCTCTACGATTACTGGCGGTCATCCGCGAGCTATCGGGTGCGCATAGCGCTGAACAGCCTCGGCCTTAAGTACCAGACCGTTCCCGTCAACCTGCTTGAAAGGGCGCACAAGACAGCGGAACACCTCTCGCGCAATCCACAGGGGCTCGTGCCGGCGCTCAAGATCGACGGCCTCATGATGACGCAATCGCTGTCGATCATCGAGTATCTAGCCGAAACGCGCGATGCCTCCGGCTTTCTCCCGCTCGATCCCGTAGGATGCCAGCGCGTGCGCGCATTTTCCTACGCGATCGCCATGGACATCCACCCGGTCTGCAATCTTGGGGTGGTTGGCCATGTGATGGAACTCACCGGCGGAGGGGAGGCGGTGCGCACGGGCTGGATGCGAAAATTCATCGGCGAAGGGTTGTCGGCAGTCGAGCGGATGCTGGACGATCCGCGGACCGGCAGCTTCTGCCACGGCGATGTCCCTACCATGGCGGACATCTGCCTCGTTCCGCAGGTCTATAACGCCGAACGTTGGGGCGCCGACATTTCCGGCTTCTCCCGCATCTGCCGTATTACCGCTGCTTGCGCCGAACTGCCTGCGTTCAAGGCGGCGCACCCGGATGCGGTGAAGCCGGCGGGTTAGTCCAATCACACTGCCAGGACGGAAATCGGCGACGATCGCGTATCGCCGTTCGAATAGACCGGTCGCCAGGACCGTATTCCCTAAGTGGGGCAGAGCACGCCGAAACTTCGCGTCCTCCGAGTTTCTTTGAAGGCATCGACTCGGATGCGTTACCGTATCTCCCCCGTGTATTTAGCACATCAATTAAAACAAACCGGTGTCAGTAAACTGCCGCGCGAGGCGACGGATTGCTCTTCGGCACAAAATACCGGATACACGACCCATGAGCGAACCAAACCAACTCTACGTCTCTCCCGTTGCTGACGACCGTCTGCTGCCACGCAACACCCGCCGCTCCCTGCCAATCGCACTGCTTCGCGCCCGTGAAGCCGTGATGAGCCATTTCCGGCCGATGCTGGCGAGGCATGACGTGACTGAGCAGCAGTGGCGCGTGATCCGCGTTCTGGCCGAGGCGGGCACGCTTGACGCATCGGATGTTGCCGAAAAAGCTTTCATCCTCGCGCCCAGCCTCACCCGCATGATCAAGTCGCTTGAGGAGCGCGGCTTCATTACGCGCCAGAAGGACAAGGGCGACGGCCGTCGGGTGCTCCTGCAACTCGCGCCGGCGGGACTGGCGATCCTCAACACCGTCACGCCGGACACCCGTGCCATCTATGACAACCTTGAAGCCCGATACGGCAGGGAGCGTGTCGAGCACCTGCTCGACCTCTTGGACGAACTGGCGATGCTGAAGGACGACGAGTCGCAGGTTGTGGACGAAGCTAAAGAGATTTAGCTCGGGTTGGCGCCACGCTGCGATTGAGACGGCTTGAAAGGACTGAGCCTCTCCCCAGGGAGAGGCTCGTTTCTATTATTCCCTACGCCAGGTTCCCCATGCAGAGATATTTCATTTCCAGATAGTCATCGGCGCCGTGGGTGGAGCCTTCGCGGCCAAGCCCGGATTGCTTGATTCCGCCAAAGGGTGCGGCTTCGGAAGAGATCAAGCCGGTGTTGATGCCGACCATGCCGTACTCCAGCGCTTCCGCAACCTTCCAGACCTTCTTCAGGTCGCCAGCGAAGAAGTAAGCGGCAAGGCCGAATTCGGTGTCGTTCGCCTGCGCTATAACGTCCTCGACGGTGTCGAAGCGGAAGAGGGGGGCGACCGGCCCAAACGTCTCCTCGCGCGCCACCTTCATCGTCCGATCGACACCGGTCAGGATGGTCGGCTGGAAGAAGGTGCCTCCGCCGGCAAAGCGCTTGCCGCCAGCCGCAACCTTGGCGCCCTTGGCAACGGCGTCGGCGATGTGCGCTTCCACCTTGTCGATCGCGGCCTCCTCGATCAGCGGGCCGATGGTGACGCCCGTTTCGAAGCCGTTGCCAACCGAAAGCGCCTTCACCTTGGCGCCCAGCTTCTCGGCGAAGACTTCATAGACGTTCGACTGCACGTAGATGCGGTTGGCGCAGACACAGGTCTGTCCGGCATTGCGGTACTTGGAGACAAGTGCCCCCTCGACCGCCGCATCGATATCGGCGTCGTCGAAGACGATGAACGGCGCATTGCCGCCCAGTTCGAGGCTCACCTTCTTGATCTGGTCTGAACACTGACGCATCAGGATGCGGCCAACTTCGGTCGAACCCGTGAACGAGATCTTGCGAACCTTCGGATTGAAGCAGAGTTCCTTGCCGATCGCCGGCCCGTCGGTTCCGACTATCACGTTGAAGACGCCGGCCGGAATTCCGGCTTTCTCGGCGAGCACAGCAAGCGCAATCGCCGAAAGCGGCGTCTGCTCAGCCGGCTTGGAGACGACCGTGCAGCCGACGGCCAGCGCCGGCGCGACCTTGCGGGCGATCATCGCCGAGGGGAAGTTCCACGGTGTGATCGTGCCGACGACACCGACGGGCTGCTTGATCACAAGCATGCGCTTGTCGACAGACGGCGCTGGGATCGTCTCGCCATTAATGCGCTTGGCCTCTTCCGCGTACCACTCGACATAGGAAGCGGCATAGAGAATCTCGCCCTTGGCATCCGCCAGCGGCTTGCCCATTTCAGCCGTCAGGATCGCGGCAAGTTCGTCGGCATGAGTGATCATCAGATCATGCCATTTGCGCAAGAGCGCGCTGCGTTCCTTGGCGGGGCGGGCCGCCCAGGCGCCTTGCGCCTTGTAGGCGGCGTCTATGGCGGCGGCTGTTTCAGCTGCGCCCATTTCCGGCAGCGTCGCCAGCTTTTCGCCGGTCGCCGGATTGAAAACGTCGAAGTTCTCAGCGCCATTGGCGCCGATCCAGTTGCCGTCGACATAGCCGGAATCGCGCAGGAAGTCGGCGGACTTCAGGTGTTTGGTCAGTGCGTCGTAGAAGGCCATTTCACTTACCTCTAGGCCCGTGCTGGGGCATAAAACGGGGGTCGCCCGGACAGATTGTCCGGGCGTTGCCGCCACCTTGAAGGTTTGGTTGGTTGCGCTTCGCCTGCTTAGGCGGAGCGCGCTTCCAGGATCGATGCTTCGAGAATGTCGAGCGCTTCGGCGAAGACATTGTCCTGAACCGTCAGCGGCGCAAGGAAGCGGATGACATTGCCGTGTACGCCGCAGGTCAGCAGGATCAGGCCCTTCTTAAGCGCCTTCAGCCGCACCTTGTTGGCAAAATCCGCGCTCGGCAGCTTCGTTGTTGCGTCGTTGAATTCGACGGCATTCATGAAGCCGGGGCCGCGCACGTCGACGATTTCCGGTGCCTTCTCGCGCAGCGATTCGAGGCGCTGCTTGAGGCGGTTGCCGAGGCTGGTCGCACGGTTGCAGAGATCCTCGTCCTTGATCACGTCGAGAACGGCATGGGCAGCTGCGACGCCGAGCGGGTTACCGGCATAGGTGCCGCCGAGACCACCGGGGCCGGGCGCATCCATGATTTCGGCGCGGCCGGTCACGGCTGCGATCGGGAAGCCGCCGCCAAGCCCCTTGGCCATCGTCGTCAGGTCGGCGGCGACACCGTGATGCTCCATGGCAAACAGCTTGCCGGTGCGGGCGAAGCCGGTCTGGACCTCGTCGGCGATCAGCAGGATGCCGTGCTGGTCGCAGATCTCGCGAAGCTGCTTCAGGAACGCGGTCGTGACCGGGTAGAAGCCGCCTTCACCCTGCACCGGCTCGATGATGATCGCGGCAACGCGGTTCGGGTCGACATCGGCGGCAAACAGCTTCTTCAGTGCGCCGATCGATTGCTCGGCCGTCTGGCCGTGCAGCTCGACCGGGAAGGGGATGTGGAACACGTCGCCCGGCATTGCGCCGAAACCGACCTTGTAGGGAACGACCTTGCCGGTCAGCGCCATGCCCATGAAGGTGCGGCCATGGAAGCCGCCGCCGAAGGCGACGACCGCCTGGCGACCGGTCGCGGCGCGAGCGATCTTGACGGCGTTCTCGACAGCCTCGGCACCGGTGGTGACGAAGATCGTCTTCTTTGTGAAGTTGCCCGGTACGAGCTGGTTCAGGCGTTCTGCGAGCTCAACATAGTTTTCGTAAGGGACGACCTGGTGGCAGGTGTGGGTGAAGCGGTCGAGCTGCTGCTTCACTGCCTCGATGACCCGCGGATGGCGGTGGCCCGTGTTGACGACGGCGATGCCAGCGGCAAAGTCGATATAGCGCTTGCCTTCCTTGTCCCAGATTTCCGAATTCTCAGCGCGATCGGCGTAGATCTGCGTGGTCACGCCAACCCCACGGGAGATGGCGGCGTTCCTACGGTCGGCAAGGGATGTGGCGGTCATGATACGGCGTCCTACTCTGGAAGAAGTTTATATCTTACATTTTTTCTGCAAGATGCGGATGGAATAGCTACATTTTTTCTGTAAGATTGCAATGGGTATTTTTGCGGACGGCAAATGCTTTTTTCCCCTATCGCGGAAAGGCTGGCCGTCCCTGCAACCCGCAAGCTGCTATAAAGGCAGGATAACACAAGAATCAGGGTTCATTGGCATGAACGGGCCGGAAACGGTGCATTACAAGGTGGCAGAGGCTGCGCGCCTCGCCGGCGTCTCCGCGTCAACGCTGCGCCTGTGGGAAAGCCAGGGGCTCGTTGTTCCCGGCCGCTCCGACACCGGACACCGGCAATACAGCGGCGACGACGTCGCCCGGCTGAAGCGGATCGCGTGGTTCCGCTCCGAGCGCGGGCTGAATCCGGCTGCGATACGCGAGGCGCTGGAGGCAGAGGACGCTGCTTCTGAACAGAGTTCATCCACCTCACTCGCCGAAGGCGACGCTCCGCAGGGGGTCGGCCGCAAGTTCCGGTCACTGCGCCACACGGCGGGCAAGACGCTGGAGCAGGTGGCTGGCGATATCGGCATCGCCACCTCGGTCCTCTCCACCTTCGAGCGCACCTCGCAAGGGGTGACGTTCCGTGTGATGCACGACCTTGCAGAGTATTACGGTACGACTGTCTCCAAGCTCTCCGGTGAGGACGAGGCGGAGCGACGCAGCGTCGTGCGGGCAGGGGATTGGAAATTCTGGCCGGAGACATCGCCGGGCGTCGTCGTTCAGGTGTTGGCCGACGGCCGCAATATGATGGACTGCCACCGCTTCGTGCTCTCGCCCGGCGCCTCCAGCGACGGAGCCTATCACCACGAAGGCGAGGAATTCATCCACGTGCTCTCGGGCCGCGTGGAGATCGTGCTCGACGGCGACGAGTTCCATGACCTCGGCACCGGCGATTCCCTCTATTTCGACAGCCGCCGCCATCACTCCTGGAGCAACCGCCATGACGGCGAGACCGTGCTCATCTGGATCAACACCCCGCCGACATTCTGACCCGCGGCGTGCCACCGCGAGCAAAGATCACTCCAACCACGTCCGCCAAGATAAGGCCGACCGGCCCGCCCGATCGGTGAGCCGGTCAGCGAGGTTCACTGGCCCGTCGCGCGCTGTTGCAGCGCGTCGTCGATCATCTGGTTGAGCCCGCCGCGGATGCGCTCGAGGTCGAGGTTCTGCTTCAGGGCCTGACGCTGCTTCATGCCGTCCATCGTCGTCTCCATGATATTGGCCGGGTTAAAGCTCGGCGGGAACGAGCGCGGCGGAAAATCCTTGAACGTCTCGACGAACTGGAAAATCTCGTCCATCACCCCGTACATCGAGCCGACGTGGTTGAGCTGCCAATCCCAGAAAGTGTTAGAGGTGATGTCGGCGCGCTCGAACGGATCCTGATACAGATTGAAGATCTTCTGCAGGCGCAACGTCGTGAACGGCTCGGCCCACACACCCATTGTGCCTTCCTTGCGCTGCTCGGAGAAGACGTACTTGTAGTCGCCCTGCCGGTAGGCGACGAGCAGGCCATCATCGTCGGAATAGTAGTACCTGTCGCGGGCGCTCTTCACGCCGTTGTTGACAATCGCCGTTCCCCGCACGGTGCGCAGGAACTGCGATTGGTCATACCCGTCCAGATGCACCTTGTAGTCGAGGCCGTTGGCCGTGTAGCCCTGCTTCAGCTTGCCGATGATGTCCGGCTCGCCGGCGATCGAGCAGAGCGTCGGGATCCAGTCGTTATGGCTCATCAACTCATTCGTGACCGTGCCCGGCTGGATGACGCCCGGCCAGCGGACGAAACAGGGGACGCGGAAGGCGCCCTCCCAGTTGGTGTTCTTCTCCGAACGGAACCAGGTCATGGCGCCATCCGGCCAGGTGTTCATGTGGGGGCCGTTGTCGGTCGTGTAGACGACGATCGTGTCATTGGTTATCCCCATGTCGTCCAGTGACTTCAGAATCGTTCCGATCGTATCGTCATGCTCGATCATGCCGTCGATATATTCGCTGTCGCCGTGCTGGTAACGGCCGCGATGGCTGTCGCGCACGTGCGTGCGAAGATGCATGCGCGTCGAGTTGAACCAGCAGAAGAACGGTTTGCCGGCCGCGTTCTGCCGCTGCATGAAGTCGATTGCCGCGGCCGAGGTTTCGTCGTCGATCGTCTCCATGCGCTTCTTCGTCAATGCACCGGTGTCCTCGATCGTCTGCTTGCCGACCTTGCCGAACCGAGGATCGACCATCGGGTCGTCCACCTCCGTCGCTTTGCAGCGCAACACCCCACGCGGGCCGAACTTCGCCAGGTACGCAGGATCCTTCGGATAGTCCGGGAGCTCCGGTTCTTCCTCGGCATTCAGGTGATAGAGGTTGCCGAAGAACTCATCGAAGCCGTTCACCGTCGGCAGCGACGGGTTGCGATCGCCGACATGGTTCTTGCCGAACTGGCCGGTGGCATAGCCGAGATCCTTCAACAGCCCGCCTATTGAAGGATCGAGCTGGCTCATGCCCATTGGCGCGCCGGGGAAGCCGACCTTGCTGAGGCCGGTCCTGATGATATGCTGACCGGTCAGGAAGGCGGAACGTCCGGCCGTGCAGGACTGTTCTCCGTAATAGTGGAGAAACATGATCCCTTCGCCGGCGATCCGGTCGATGTTCGGCGTGTGATAACCCATCAGACCATGGGTATAGGCGCTGATGTTAGCAATACCGATATCATCGCCGAAGATGACGAGGATGTTCGGCTTGCCACTTGCCGCGGACGCAGATGGCTGCGCGGCCTGTTCTTGTGCTGCCACCGGCGCGGTTACAACCGCCGCCGCGAGTGCACTGCCCGCCAAAAGAAGCTGGCGACGGTTGAGACCACTCTTTTGTTCGGATTGGTTGGACTGATCAATTCCGGCATGCTGCTTCATGTCATGACTCCGGCTCAACAGTGTCGTAATGGGAAAGCTGCGATCAGAACTGCTGTTTTGTACTTACGATTGAAACAGATAGCGCAGTACTCGTCTTTTCCAGAGGGCCGGGTGACAAAATTTGCGGAAGGTCAAGTCAGGCGTGTCAGAGTGACGAGTTCCAGGACCGCGTGCTTCCCGATCGCGATAGCCGCAGCCAGCATTCCTGACACAGCCGCAACGACGGCGGCGTGCACCGCTGGCGGTCGGAGCCCGCCACGGTGCGCGGACCAATCCGGCTATTGAACGGCAGCACAGAGCAGCGTCGGCTGCTCGTTGAGCGACATCGGCAACGGATCGGCCTCTTCGGGCGGCATGCATTCGATGGTAACGCCGACGATGCCGTCCCAGCCCTTGAGGATAATCTCTCTTGCCCGATCCTGTTCTTTCGCCGTTGGGAAGACCGGCCGGACCCGGCTCTTTTCATCCTTCAATTTCGGCAGCCGCTCCTGCAGGCTTGCCGGGACCTTCCCCTCGCGAAGAAGGCTGTCAAACCGGATAGGATTGCAATGACCGCCCAAAAGGGCCAGTTGTCCATCGTCCGAATAGAGATGCTCCATCCAGAGCCGGGCTGCGTTCGGGTGCCGGGCATACGCGCTGATGGCTTGCACATAGATGCCGGCGACGAGGCCGGTCCGCGGCCAGACGACCTCGATGCGCGCCTTGTCCTTGTGCGCCTCGCGATCGGCAAGCGCGAGATAGTCCCAACGAATGAGAATGGGCGTGCGACCGTCGAGAACGCTTCGGGTGCTGCCGACAATCGGCACGAAATTGCCGCGCCTGTTCAGATCGGCAAAGAAGTCCAGGCCGCGCTCAGCTGCCTCATCGATCTTCCCGTTCGTGAGCGAGAGACCGGCGCCGATAACGCTCTGGACGGCGTGGTTTGATCCCAGGGCGCCGGAGATGCCGACGGACCCTTTGTACTCCGGCGCGGTCAAGTCGGCCCAATCGGTTGGCAGTCTGGATACACGGTCGGCGTTGACCTCGAAGGCGAGCAATCCGTAGTAGTCGCCGTACCAGTAGCCTTCCGCATCCTTGGCCTCACCCGGGATCGTCGCCCAGGCCGAGACCTTGTAGGGCTGCATGAGGCCTTCGGCCTTTGCAGAGGGCGCAAACGACAGGCCGATGTCGATCACATCAGGTGCTTCGGGGTCGCCATTATCACGCGCCGCCCTGATCGCATCGAGCTCTTCGGAGGAGGCGGCGTCAGGCTTCAATTCGTCAACGGCCAACCCGTACTTCGCCTTGAAGGCGTCGATGATGCGCCCATACTGGCACCAGTCGCGGGGCAGGGCCATCACGGTGAGCCGGCCCTCTTTTTTGGCAGCGGCCAGAATCTCGTCCGACGGTGCGGCGCTACTGATCGAGATTGATGTCAGCAGGGCAATCGTCACTGCCGGTGCGACGAGAAAGGTCGACCCTCGTTCCATCGCCGTCCCTCCAGTCCGTCATGGACAACGCGAACTTTCAGTCTAACACCACCCCAGAGGGACGAACACTGACGACGAGTGGCAACAGGGCAATTTTGCGGGACCGATCGGCCTTCTACCGCGAAGGGAGCGTGCGACCTTGTCACCGCTCCCTTCGCCATGTCCGATGCTTCTAACCCTGCGGCGTGAGCGTGACGGAGGTTCCGGTCGCGGCGACGTTCAGGCCGAGTTGGCCCGTCACGCTGACCGTCTGCAACTGGATCGAACCGGATGTGCCGCCAACCAGAATGTTGGCGCCGATGCCGGCGCCGACGGTCGCCTCGGCCGTGGCGCCCTGGTAAACGCCGCCGAGCGAGCCGCGATGATAGCCGGCGGTGGGCGCGAACACGGCCCAGGCCAGCCGCCCGCGCGTGGTAAAGCCGATGTCGACGCCCATCTTGCGGATCACGCCGCTGTAGCGGTCCTGTGTGCCGCGGGTCGAACTAAACACGCAATCGACGGACTTCGCCGATCCAAGCACGTAGCCCAGGCCGCCGCCAACATCGCAGCTGAGCATGCCGATTTTCACCCCGTCGGCAGCGTCAGGTTCGACGTAGGCAGGGGCCTGCGGCGCGGGCACAAGGTCCGCCGCCGACACGCTCGAAGCGATAATCTGGGCGACACTCAGGGCTGCGATTGCTGACATTTTCGCTTTCATGTTGGTCTCCTTGCTGCTGCTAGCAAATTGCGATTGCACCGTTTTCGTTCCCGGAAGGGGCAGGTTTCGGGCGAATCAATTCGTTGTGTTGCCCGACGGTCTTCGCCCGGAGATTGGCGAAAAAGGGGCGGTGGGAGCTAGGATAGTGGATAGCGGCAGGCAGCCGATGGATCCCACAGCATTTCGCTTGAATTCAAAATGATTTGATATGCAGATTATTTTGAATTACATACGATCATGAAAAAACAAGAACAACTCCCCCGCTTTCGTTTCGGTCTCCAATTCTCCCTTCTTGCGCGCCAGTGGCGGCGCGCGATCGAAAAGCGGCTCGAAGAGGCTGGGCTGACGGATGCCACCTGGTCGCCGTTGGTCCACCTTTCCGCCGCCGGCGACGGCATCACCCAGAAAGACCTGGCATCGCTCGTCGGCATCGATGGCTCGACGCTGGTGCGTCTACTCGACATTCTGTCCGACAAGGGCCTTATCGAGCGGCGTATTGACACAACGGACCGCCGCGCCAAGCAGCTTTTCCTGACCGAGGCGGGTCGTGCCGCAGTATCGGAGATCCTCTCACAGTTGAATGCCGCCGAGGCCGAGCTCCTGAAAGAGATCGGCGATGAGGAAATCGCGACGGTTATGGATGTGCTGACCCGGATCGCTTCCCGCCTGGAAGTACTTCAAGAAGAACGGGAGCGTGAGAAATGAAATTGAGCGCGCGTGCCGCCGGCTGGGGTTTTGTCCCGGCGCGCTTTCCCTTTGCGCTTCGGACGGCGCTGGGCGCCTGTGCGGCACTGTTCATTGCCTGGCTGATCGGGCTGGAGCATCCGCAATGGTCTGCGATGACTGTGTTCGCGGCCGCTCAACCCGTCCGCAACATGCTGGTGGAGAAAAGCTTCTTCCGCGCGATCGGCACGATCGTCGGCACGCTTGTCGGCATGCTGCTGATCCTCGCCGCCGAGGGCCATCCGGCATTTCTGGTCGTCGGGCTCGCAGCGTGGATCGGCGTCTGCGCCGGTTTCGGCAACGTGCTGCGCGGCTTCGTCGGGTACGGCACCATCCTTGCCGGCTACTCCGCAGCGATGGTGGCGCTGCTGGAAACGGCCCATCCCGGCCATCTGCTGGCCCTCGGCGCCGACCGGGCACTGACAGTGCTGACGGGCGTTGTTGTCGGCCTTGTCGTCGGGCTGTTCTTCACCCCTAGCGCCTCCGAAACCGAAATTTCCGGCCGGACGCGGCGGCTTGCCGCGCGCATGCTCGCCGAGATGGCCGCCGTCGCCCGTGGCGGCCCATCCATCACGGGAAACGACCAACAGGCGCTGCTTGCCGAAATGGCCGCGATCGATGACGGGCTCGATCCGCACGGCGCAGGCTCCCTTGCGTCCCGCCGTGCGGCTCGCAACCTGCGCGCCGTTATCGCGGCCCAGGTATCCTCGCTTCTGTGGCTGAAGACCGAAGGCTCCGCCCCCTTAGATCCAGCCATTGCAGACGCGCTCGACCGCGCGGCGCGGATGCTGGAAGATCCAGGTGCAACCGCACAGGCGATTGCCTTGCTCAACGAGGCAACCCGCCGCACACGTCAGAATCCGTCGCTGCGCGACGTCCTGCAGCGACAGGCCGCGGCCTTGAACAACTGGATTGGCACTGGAAGTCCACCTTCAGGGTCCGTCTCGGCCGAGCACGAAGATCGCAATCGTCTCCTTCACCCGGTCGTGCTCCATCGCGACTGGATCGGCGCGCGGCACGCAGCGCTCCGGGCCGGCTTCGTCATGCTTCTGGTCGGCCTCCTTTGGATCGCAACCGGCTGGCATGCAGGCCCCTATGTGTTGCTCGGCACATCGGTGATGATCTCCCTGTTCTCCACGTTCGAGAACCCGGCTTTCATGATGCGCAACGTGCTGGTTGGCCAGTTCTTCGGCGCAATCGCGGCCCTTGTCTGCCGCTGGCTGGTCTGGCCACTCGGGACCTCCGAGATCGAGCTCGTCTTCCTGATCATGCCTTTCATCCTCAGCAGTGTGCTGCCGCTTTCGCACCGCCGCACCATGCTTGGCGGGACCGACTACGTGATGGTCCTGCTCCTCCTGTCGCAGCCCGCCTATCCATTGTCCGGCAACTTTGATGCTTCGCTTGCGACTGCGGCCGCCGTCGTCGCAGCACCGGCGATTGCGCTGCTCGCCTATCATCTCGTCTTCCCGACCGATGCGCGTCGACGCCTCGACACCCTGATCACGATGATGGTGCGAGAGCTTCAACAGATGGCGGCGGCGCCTGACGCCGCGGCCCACCGCCTGGTCTGGCGTGCCCGCCTCTATCATCGCCTGTTGCGGCTGGTGCGGCTTGCGCAGGCGTCCGGCGAACGCCGGCTTTCACCCGCCGACGGAGGGCTGGCTGTCTATGCTTTGGGAGTGGCTGTTCTTTCCATGCATGAGCAGATGCAGGATGCCGCCCTGCCGTCCGGAGCAAGGCGCGCGTTGCGCCTCGCTCTCGGTCGGATTGTGCATATCGCCGATCGGCCGGGCCCCGTGCCCGCGGCACTGGCCCGTGCCGCGGGCCGGCTTGATGCCGAGGGGGGCGGGGAGGGGGAACTCCTGCGCTCCTCCGGCCGCGCCATGACGCAGAACCTCGCCTTCTTCGAACGTGCCGGCAAGCACCCGCGAGCCTGAGCACCGCTCGGCCAACGATCAAAGGGGCAGCCGCTACCCGCGCGCCGCGACCGTACCCGCCGACGGCAGGAGCAGACGCATCGCGTTCAGCGTGACGAGCACCGTGGCCCCCGTATCGGCAAAGACGGCAATCCAGAGCCCGGTCACACCGAAGACAGTGGTGACAAGGAAGACGGCCTTCAGCCCAAGGGCGATCGTGACGTTCTGGCGAATATTCGCCATCGCCGCCCGGCCGAGTGCGATGGCGCGGGCCACGTCCAGCACGCGGTTGCCCATCAGCGCAACGCCTGCGGTTTCACGCGCAAGCCCGGTGCCCGATCCCATCGCCATGCCGACGCTGGCCGCGGCAAAGGCGGCCGCATCGTTGATGCCGTCGCCGACCATCACCGTGCCACGTTTTTGCGAAATCGCCCGCAACGCCTCGACCTTCTCGGCCGGCAGAAGGCCGCCACGTGCGTCATCGATCGAAAGCGAGCGCCCGATCGCCGAGGCCGTGACCGGGTTGTCACCGGAGAGCATCATCGTTTGCACACCGAGCGTCTTCAGCGCCGCTATGCCCTCCCGCGCGTCGTCACGGGGCTCGTCACGGAGCGCAATCGCCCCAATGCCTAACCCGTCGGCGACGACGACCGCGATCGTGTTGCCCGCCTGTTCGAAAGTCTCGATCTGCGCGGCAAGCGCCGGGCCGATCTCACCCTCTTCCGCGGCAAAGCGCGGTGCCCCGATGAAGATCGTCCGCCCCTCAGCCGTTCCGGTCACACCGCGGCCAGCCAGCGCCTTAACGCCGGATGCGGACGCCGGCACCAGTTTGCGTTTCGCTGCTTCGGCGACAATCGCTTCTGCGAGAGGATGGCTCGAGCCGGCCTCGATCGCCGCGGCGAGCGCGAGCAACCCGTCTTCCGTGCCCTTGGCCGCATACCCTCCGGTCACCGCAGGTCGGCCCTTGGTCAGCGTGCCCGTCTTGTCGAAGGCGACGACATCGGCCTTTGCCAGCGTCTCAAGGATCACGCCTCCCTTGACGAGGATGCCGGCGCGCGCCGACGACGACAGCGCGGACGCGATCGCCGCGGGTACAGAAATAACGAGCGCGCAGGGGCAGCCGATCAGAAGCAATGCCAGCCCGCGATAGATCCAGGTCTCCCAGTCGCCATCAAAGAAGAGCGGCGGGACAATCGCGACGAGCAGGCCGAGTGCGGCGACCAGCGGCGTATAGATCCGCGAAAAGCCGTCGATGAAGCGTTCGGCGGGCGCCTTGGCATCCTGCGCCTCCTCGACCAAAGCGACGATCCGGGCGATCGTGTTGTCGGCCGCCGTCTTCTCGGCGCGGATCTTCAGCGCCGCATCGATCGCGACAGAACCGGCAAAGACCTTCTCGCCGGGCCCACGCGAGACCGGAACGCTTTCCCCGGTGATCGCCGCCTCGTCGAGATGGGCGCGTCCGTCGACGACCGTACCGTCGGCCGCTACGTGGTCGCCGGGTCGGGCCAGCACAATATGGCCCGGGCGGATCTCGGAGGCAGGGACCTCGCGCACAATACCGTTCTCCTCGATGAAGGCACGGTCGGGCACGAGCGAAGCGAGCGCCTCGATCCCGGCTCGGGCCCGGCCAGCCGCGTAACCTTCCAGCACCTCGCCGGTTGCGAACAGGAAGACGACCACCGTCGCCTCTGCCGGCTCGCCGATGATGACGGCGCCGATCACGGCGACCGTCATCAGCATTTCGATGGTGAAGGGGGCACCGGCAACAGCGGCGGCCACGGCCCGACGCGCGATGGGTAGTGCCAGAAGGATCGCCGAGGCGATAAACATGATGTGGCCGGTTTCCGGTGACAGCTGGCTGACCGCAAAGGCAAGAGCGGTGATGGCGCCACCAACAATCGCATGCAGCCCCTTCGTCGTCCGCCACCAGGCGACACGCGTCGGCCGTGGGGCAGGGGTGTCATCCGCGATGACATCGACGCCATAGCCGAGGCTCTGCACCCGCTCGCACACGGCAGATAGCGGCGTCCTGCCTTCGTCGACGGCAAGAAACATCATTTCGCGCGGGATGGAGACACGGACATCTGAAACGCCCGGCATGCCACCAACGGCGGTCCGGATGGTGTTGGCACAACTGGCACAATCCATCCCTGAAACACGGAAGCGGCGATAACCGTCTCCGGGTTCGGGAATTGCCGCGTCTGCAACCGCATCGTGCCCGACCTCGCAGGCTACCCCATCGGCCTGCGTGTGATCGTGCCCGGTCTCTTCTTCTACCGATCGCCCGCCGTGGTGATCCGCTTCGTGCGTGTGGCCATGATCATGGTGGTCGTGACAGCAACCGCAGCCGCGATCCTGGCCGGCGCCTAGTACAGCATCGTGCTCTGTGACTGCGGCCTTGGTGCTTTCCGTGCCGGCTGCCCCATTGCGGCGAAGTTGCTCGTCCATTGCAAATCTCCTTGATTTGCACCACCTATAATTCCTGTAGTAACTATAGCTTCAAGCGGAAATATCCATGGAACGCGCATTTTCGATCGGCAAGCTCGCCGAGGCCAGCGGCTCGAAGGTCGAGACGATCCGCTACTACGAGTCGATCGGCCTCCTGCCGGAACCGGAGCGCAACGCCGGGAACCAGCGCCGCTACACCGCGCGCCACTATGACAGACTGGTCTTCATCCTGCACGCCCGCGACCTCGGCCTTTCGATCGAAGCCGTACGGCAGCTGATCGACTTGTCGCAGCATCCCGACATGCCCTGCGTGGAGGCCGACGAGATCGCCCGGCGCCAGCTCGAGGACGTGCGTCAAAGGATTGCGCGGCTGAAGCTGCTGGAAGCTGAGCTGGAGCGCACGCTTTCCAGCTGCAGCCACGGAACGATCGCCGAATGCAAGGTGATCGAGGCGCTGGCCCAGTGCGGCGCCTGTGAGCGCCATCACCGGCCGCCGCGCTAATATTCGGCGCATATAACCCTGGATTGCGTTATGTTGCTCCCTTCCCCACCGCGGTGGCTATTCAGGTGGTTGTCAGCTTGCAGTGTTGATCTGACGGCCGAGTTTGCGATGGGGACGGTCTTAAATGCGTCTTGCCCTGCCCGCCAGCCTGGGAGAAATGCAGATGGCCGAAATTGCGACGCGCCTGCCGTTACGCACCGACCGCAAGGACGAAGTCTTCGCCCGCGATGACCTTCCCGTCGGCGACTTCGCCTTCAACGCGACCGTCGCCAATGTCTTCGACGACATGGTCAGCCGCTCCGTCCCCTACTACGAAGAGATGCAGCGAATGGTCTGCGAGCTGGCGGCTGACTTTGCCCAGCCGCAGACCAATCTCTATGACATCGGTTGCTCGACCGCGACGACGCTGCTGGCGCTCGACGACGCGATCAACCCGGACGTTCACTTCATCGGCATCGACAACGCGCCTGACATGCTGGAAAAGGCTGCGCAAAAGATCCGGGCTGCGAACACGAACCGGCCGATCGAGCTTAAGGTGGTTGACCTGAATTGCGGCTTCCAGATGGAGAACGCCAGCGTCGCGACCATGCTCCTGACGCTGCAATTCGTCCGCCCGCTCCATCGCGAGCGCGTGATGAAGGCGATTCACGCCGGCCTCAACGACCGTGGCTGCCTTCTGCTCGTGGAGAAGCTCACGAGCGAGGATACCACGTTCAACCGGCTGTTCATCGAGCACTACTACGACTTCAAGAGGCGAAACGGCTATTCGGAAATCGAGATATCAAAGAAGCGCGAAGCGCTGGAAAACGTGCTGATTCCCTATCGATTGGACGAGAACGTCCAACTCCTGAAGGAGGCCGGGTTTCGTACCGTCGAGGTGTTCTTCCGGTGGTACAACTTCTGCGGCATCGTCGCGGTGAAGTAGGAGATTGCCCCATGACCGCGGCCATGATCAGCATCGGAAACTTCTTCTTCAAATACCGCAACCAGCTCTTCCCCGCCATTATTGTGGCGCTGTTTCTACTGGCGCCACCGCCGGCGCAGTTGGCCGGCAGTGCGACGGCGGTTCAGGTTAAGGCCATTGTCGCGCTCTTGCTGGTCATCGCTGGCCTCGGCCTGAGGGCGACCGTCATCGGTTACGCCTACATCCAGCGCGGAGGCCTGAACAAACGTGTCTATGCCAAGGATCTTGTTACAGAAGGCATGTTCGGCGTATGCCGCAATCCGCTCTATGTCGGCAACATGCTCATCTATTCCGGCGTGTTCCTGTTCAATGGAAATCCGCTGGCAGTGATGCTCGGAATCGGCCTCTTCGCCTTCATCTATCAGTGCATCGTTCTGGCCGAGGAGGACTTCCTTCAGGAGAAGTTCGACGACGCCTACCGGTCATATTGTCGGGATGTACCGCGGTGGGTGCCGCGGCTGGGACGCTTTCGCAGCGCCACGGAGGGCATGTCCTTCAACCTGCGGCGCGTGATCGCAAAGGACTACTCGACGATGTCGGCAACCTTGATCACCCTACTCCTCATCGAGTTCTATCGCGCCGCAATCCACGATGGGCTGTCACAGGGGCTCCCTTACCTCGCCATCCTGGCCGGCCTGCTGGCGTTGGTCGGAGTTGCTACCGGTGCAGTAAGTCGCTTGAAAAAGCGTGGCGTCCTCAGCGAGCCGAAGCCGATCCATTGAGGGCTCGACCTCGCGCTGTTGGCATGGTTTTGGACGGACCGTTCCGCGCCGAAAGCCTTCAGACACAGGATTCGAGCCTCAGGGATGCAGCTTCGCGTCCCCGATGCCCGGATTGAATGATACTCTGATCGGTATAGATCCGCACAAGGTGCGGGGGACTCTCAGGCCGCCGCGTCAACCGCCACCGGCGTATAGCCTTCTGCGGCAATGACGTCCGAGACTGCGCGGACGTCAGAGATACCGGAGACGGTGACACGATGTGTTGCGGTATCGGCGGATACTTTTGCGCCCGGGAAAGCCGCTTCCACAGCCGTGGTGATGGTTCGCACGCAGTGGCCGCAGGTCATGTCCTCGACTGCGAAGGCAAGGGTCGTTTCGTTCGGCATTTCATTGGTTCCCTGTTGAACGAAGGGATCCTGAACCTTTACCACGTGGGAAGGTCAAGCGCTTTCTTGGGCCTTGAGTTCCGGCGCTTCGGCCGAGCGGAAACTCGCGAGCTGGCCGTGCATGATCTGCTTGAAATCCACCAGCATCATTTCCGCTTCATCGGCCGGAAGCGTGATCGCAAGTCTCACCATACTGCCGGCCAGTTGGAAAAGCAGGAAAACCAGACGACCAAAGCGCTCGCGCTCGGCCTGCGCCAGCCGGTGAGACGACAACGCACAAAAAAGTTCGGCCTGGTGTCGCGTCTCCACGATGTCCATGTTCTGCAGTTCCTTGTCGGCCTGGATGGCGTTGAGGAGGTCCTGAATCGCCGGATCGCCGGCGACGCGGAGATAGTAGCCGTCCAGGATCGCGTCGGCTGCATCGCGAATATCGGCCAGTTCCCGAACGTCCGAAAGACTTGCCTCGATGCCGGCGCGGGTCTCGGCGCTATACTGCTCATAGAGCATCGCGATGATCGCCGACTTGTTGGGGAAATACTGGTAGACGGAGGCGATCGGGCCGCCGGTCAGGAGCGCCACTTCCCGCATCGTCATGCCATCGATGCCCTTTTCGCCGATCAACTCCTTTGCGACCCGCAGAATCTCCTCGACGCGCTCGCGGCTGCGTTCCTGCTTGGGCCTGCGCCTGAGGCGCTGCTCCAGATCACCGGCATCCACAATCATGCCCGCTCTTCCTCCTGGCTGCTGCACCGTCGATCGCCGCACTATTTTCTCACTAAATCAGCATCAGCTTAAGGAATTATTCTCCCTCACCCTCACCCTTTTTCAGCTGTGGCGGAAAGCGGGCGAAGACGCAAAGTTGCGCGGTTCGCTGGCTCGATCTCATTCAGTGGGCCGTCATGTCCGCGATGGCGATCACTCTAGCGCCTTGATCATCGGCAGGACCGAGAACTGCCCGGCCTCAGCCTTGCGGGTCAACTCGCGCAGGTAGCCGCCCGGTGAGCGGATCTGGTCGGACCGTTCAAGCATTGCGGCGATCACCACCGCAGCCGCCCCGTCACCCATCGCCGCGCGGGCCTTCTCATAGGCGTCCGGCGAAATCCCGAGCATCGAGCGGACCAGTGCGGCGGCCTTGATGAACTCCGCCCAGGTGGCAACGCCATCCTTCGCGTAGGACCTGATTTCCGGGCATACTGCCAAAACCCGCTTCAAGCTAATAGCCAACCCCTTGCGCTCCGGTGCGGTTCCTTCAGCCGACGGCTCTGCTTGCTTGGACTCATTGCCGTTTAATTCAATAGAGGGGTCTGAATTTGAATTCTGAATATGCCGCTCATCTTGAAGGTCATTGCCGCTCATTTCTTCGTTTGAAAGAGAATTTAGGTAATCTTCCTCCACTCGACACCGCAACGAAATCAGTGCCAATTTCCGTTCGGTGAGCGCCTCCGTAGATGCCGACCTCCCAAGCCTTCCCGATAGTTCCGCCAGGGCGAACTGGTGATCCAGCCATGGGCCTGCGCGCCCTTCAGAGAGGGCTGCCTCGATGACCTTTGCGACGTCGCGCAGATGCAGCGTCACCTCTGCGCGCAGCGCTTGATACCGTCTGGCCTCTGTGCGGGCGAGCTCGGCCTGTTCGTGGATCTCGTGCGCCATCAACGCCAGAGGTGCCAGATCGAAACCAAATGCATCCTCCACCACGCCGCGGTCGTCGCGGCGGCAATAGCGCTTACCGTTCGGGCTATCACGCCGAATCAGCATTCCTGTAGCAAGCAGTTGCGCCAGATGGCGCCTCAACGTTGCTGGCGACATACCGCGCGAGCGTACCGACAGTTCAGCGTTCGATGGAAACACCACGATCGGCGTACGACCGTCGAGGACCTTTTCCGGGTAGAAGCTCAAAAGCGCTTCCAGCACCGCGATCGTCCGATCCGACAGACCGTAGTGCGTGCGAGCCTCGGTCAGCGCCCGGAGAAGCTGCCATTTCTCCGCGGTACCGGTCTCATTGCCACCCGCTTCGGCAAGCTTGGCCTGTGTCTCCGAAACGCGCCTTTGCATCGCAAAGAGGCGCGCAGTCATCCTGCCGCCGCCGAAAGGCGTCGTTGCCAGTCTGTCCGTCATGGTCGTCCCTCTCAAGGAGGCAAGAGCTGGCCCAAAAAGTCACAAAACCATCGTCGCGCGTTCGCATGAACGCACGGGTGAGGCTCTAAATCTTAGAAATCAGAGCACTTATTGTTGCGATACAGATGGCTGCAGGCACAAAAACCCCGTTCCGCGACCGGCAAAAACGGTGGCGGACTCTTGACTTTGACTGTCGGAAGTGATTCTCTCGAATTGCTACATTGAAGAGGGCTTCCGGAATGGCGACGTTTTGGAGGCCTTTTTTCTTGCTTCGATCCTTTCCCGTTTCGTTTCCATCGTCCCCGGCAAGGCGCTCGCCCGGCCGGAATTTCGCATCAGCCGGTGCGACCCCAGGCCGATAGTATCAATCCCTCGATCTCGGCGTTGACGGCATTCATGCTTTCCATCGCCCGGTCGTAAGTGGCGCGGGTAAAGTTTTCCCGGCCGACTTCGTACAAGGTTTCCTTCGTCAGGCCCGCGTCCGACACCGCAGTCGATTTGACCATCGGCGCGGTTAGCACCCGGTCTCCAAAAAGCGACCGCATCAGCCCGACGATTTGCGCCTGCGGCCCGTCATTCGGCTCGAACCGTGTGACGAGATAGCGCAGAAAGTCGAAATTCAACCGGCCACCTGCCTCGCGTACGACCGCGAGCAGGTCCGAGGTCATGAACAAGAACTGGTTCATTGAGGCAACGTCGAGCATCTGCGGGTGCACCGTGACGATCACCGAGGTCGAGGCGCAGAGCGCCGAGAGGGTGAGGTAGCCAAGCTGTGGCGGGCAATCGAGCACGACCACGTCATAATCATCTTCGACTGTTCGCAACGCTGCATGCACCCGCGCAAAGAACAGCGGCTGGCCCGGCAAGCCGGCCTGGCGCTGTGCCAGCGCCCGAGGCGTCACGTGCTCGAACTCCTGCAGTTCGAGGTTCCCGGGCACGAGATCGAGCCCATCGAAATAGGTTTTCCGTATGACATCCTTCAGCGGTCGCGCTTCCTCGTCGTAGCGGATCGTCCCATAGAGGGTATCGTTTCCGTCCAGATCAAGCTCGGGCTGATAGCCGAACAAGGCCGAGAGTGAGGCTTGCGGGTCGAGATCGACGGCAAGCACGCGATAACCGGCGAGCGCCAAATATTGCGCCAGATGGGCGGCCGATGTCGTCTTGCCCGAGCCGCCCTTGAAGTTCGTCACGGCTATGACCTGCAGGTGCTCGCCACTAGCGCCGTCGCGCCACTTGCGATAGCTGCGCGCCTTGGCCAGATTTCCCTTGGCCAGCGCCTGATCAGCCAGATGTGCCCGCAACGCGTTGATATCGGTCAATGAGTAGAAGCGCCGCCCGCCGGGGCCCGTTTCCGGCTGAGGCCCTTCGCCCGCAAGCGAGAGCTGCCGCAGGTAACCGTCCGAAACCCCGATCAGCCGCGCGGCCTCGCCTGAGGTGAAGCTGCGCAGCACCTTCTTCGCCGTCGGAGGAAAGAACCGCTCGCGCATTGCCTTGAGCTGCGCCGATAGGACGCGCGCATCCGCCGCGATCGCTTCATCGGCGGCGAGTGTCACATCGTCTCTTCTGTCCGGCACCATTGCCATCCGCATCCTTCCATCGTCGCCGGGAACCACGGCACTCCATCCGCCGCGGACAGCGGGATCAATGCGCACTATCTGTCGTGCCGTACAGCTACGTTAAGCGATCGATCTAACAGGGAAGTCGCTTAGTAACGGCAAATAACGGATCAATCATCTATTTCCGTTAGGGAACGTGTGATGATTCCCGTTCCGCGTCAAGGCGTATTTGGTTAACGGGTACTAAACGAGAGGGAAGGGAACAGAATCATTTCCGCCACTTAACCGACGGAAGCGAATTACGGACTCGTGGGGGCCGCGCCGGCAACCAGGCGGGACAACAACGCAAGGAATGCCTCGCGTGACTTCGCTCCCCCGAGACGCACCGTACACTCGGCTTCGAATGTTGCTTCCGCCTGATAAATCCCCTGGACGAAGTCTTCTCCATAAGGCGTCAGATAGAGTGCATTGGAGCGACGGTCGTGGAGCGAGGGGCGGCGCTCAGTCAAATGTCGCCGCTCCAGCGAGTTGATCAGTGGCACAAAATTGGCCCGCTGAATGCCAAGCGCGTCTGCAATCTCAGTCTGCTTGCGGCCGGGGTTCGTCGCGATAAGGAGTAGGATTCCGTATTCCCCGGGCCTCAGATCGAACCCCGCAAAACGCGACTGGAACCGACGTGTCAGGAGTGCCTGCGTGCGTTTGATCTGGAAAATGACGCTGTGTTCGATCGATGAAACATCGAGCGCTCCTGCCTCGCCAAGTTCCTCTTTTCCCGCAGCGTCTACCATGGCGTCCCACATCGCCGTCACTGAAATGAGGCTCCTCTGAAATATGGCACTTGGCAATATGCAAATGCCGGGCGACGGGCACGCGCCTGGGGATAAATAGTATGAATTCCATATGTCGTTAGGTTGAAGCGCCTCACCCCTTTGCGCGGGGGCGCCGGGGGGAGGCGCTTCGGCCGGATAAACGCCCCTTCAGGACGTGCTTGAAATCCGCTGCAGCCGATCTCTCAGCAGCCGAATTGTATCACTGTCGGCATTGGCGAAGGCAAAGCGAAGGTATCGCTCCTGTCCCGGACCGAAATAGCTGCCCGGCAGGCACAGAATGCCCGTCTCTTTCGCCAGCCGCTCGGCGACCTCGGCCGACGTCCTCTCGGCGAATGGATGGCGAATGAAGGCGAAATAGGCACCGAGTGCCCCGATCGACCAACCGTTCAACCCTTCCATCGTCTCTTTCAGGGCCGTGGCACGGAGGGCGATCTCCATTCTGTTCTGTTCGCGCCACTCGGCCAGTATAGGCAGCGCATCAGCGACGGCTGCCTGCGCCGAACGGGGCGGGCAGATCTGCACGTTATCCATGACTTTTGCGATCTGATCCACCACTGCTGCCCCCGCCGTGATAGCGCCAAGACGATGACCGGGGATGCAGAAGGACTTGGAAAAGCTGTAGAGCCCGATCAGCGTCTCCTGCCAGTCCGGCTTGTTGAACAGATCATGCGGGCGCTGACCGGCTTCCGGCAGAAAGTCCCGATAGGTTTCGTCCAGGATCAGCCAGATGCCGCGCGCACGGCAGAGGTCGAAGATGGCGGACAGGAGCTCCGGCGGATAGACTGCGCCGGTCGGATTGTTCGGCGAGACGAGCGCCAGCGCCCGCACATCCGGCTTGATCGCTGCCTCAAGCGTAGCAAGATCGGGCAGGAAACCGTTGTCGGGGTTGCACGGCGCCAGTCGCACCTTGACGCCTAGCATGGCAAGCGTCGTTTCCTGATTGAAATAGTAGGGATCGCTCATCAGTACGGTGTCGCCCGCGCCTGCCACAGTGATCGCTGCACAAGTAAAGGCCTGATTGCATCCGGCCGTGATATGCACGTTCTCTGCGCCGAGAGCGGCACCGTAGACATCTGCCAGGTGCGCACCGTAGACCTCCCGCAGGCGGGCATCTCCCTCGATCGGGCCATAGCCGGTATAGGCACTCGAGGCGGCACAATCGCCAAGCAGTCGCAGCATCTCTGGATGGGCGGGATAACCAGGCACCGCCTGCGACAGGTCAATCATTGGGCCGTTGCGGCCGTCATAACTTTTGCCCCACGAGAAAACGGTGGGGATCGGCGGGGCGGCGAGAATTTCCACGGCAGCGTTGAATTTCGGCATTGTCTTTCTTTTCTGAATAAGGTCGCGTCACGCGCGGGATTTCGTTATTCGATTGCGGTCTTTCGCCGCCCTGCACGGGCGGACGCGGGCTGGATATTTTCGGTGGTCCGCGCCCCCCGACCGCGCAGCAGCATGCGCGCCGAGATCTGCGGCTCCGGCAGGCTGTCCTCTTCCAGCGAAGCGAACAGCCAGTCAATGAAAACCTTGACGATGGGAGCCGCGCGCACGTCTTGCCGGCAGGCGACATAGAACGCGTCATTCGCGGGAACCGACAGATCGAAGGGCACGACGAGTTCGCCACGGGCGATCAGGCTCGCCGCCGTAATCGTATCGCCTAGCGCAATCCCCTGGCCATGAAGGGCCGCCTCCGTCGAAAGGCGCGCATCGCTCATGAAATGCTGCGGGCCGCGCGGCAGGTGAACGGCATCAGCGGCGGCAAACCAGGTGTTCCACTCCCGCCCGTCCTGGTCGCCGTGCAAAAGGGTGTGTTCGGTAAGGTCTCGAATCGAGCGCAGAGGACGATTGTTGAGCAGGGTTGGGCTGGCGATCGGAAAGAGACGCAGATGGCGCCAAAGCCGGGTCCAGCAATCCGGTAGGTTCCCATCGCCGTAAAGGATGGACACATCCACATCGCGCGAAAACACCTGGGCCGGATCATTCGAGGCGACCAGGCTCAATTTGATGCCGGGATACTGATCGGTGAAGCGGTTCAACCGCGGGATGATCCAGAACGACAGCAGGGCCGGCACGCAGGTAATCGTCAGCGCACCGGTGGTCGCAGGGCGCTTCATCAACGCAGTCGCCGCCGCGATCCCGCCGAAAGCTTCGGTGACAGCCGGCAACAGCAATGCGCCCTGCGAGGTTAGCTTCAGGCGCTTGCCGCCGCGTTCGAACAGGACCGTGTTCAGCGACTCTTCCAGCGCCCGAATCTGGTGGCTGATGGCACCATGGGTGACATTGAGTTCACGCGCCGCCGCCGAAACCGAGCCTCGACGTGCCGCCGCTTCGAAGGCACGCAGCGGGTTGAGGGGCGGCAAGCGGTTCGACATGTGTGATCTTGAACAACCTGATGTGAATTTTTCTCACAGGAAACGCTATAACAATGTCAATTGATTTTCCAACCGTTTTGTTACGTAATGATAAAAACAAGGGCGAAGCCCGGGGGAGCAGAAATCTCTGACACATCGATATTGCCCAGCCCCCGTGCGCCCGATTCCGACGTAACATGAGGTGGAAAATGGCATTCGACGACACTAAGCTTCAGGCGCTCCGCGAGAAATTCGGAGAGGGACACGGCGGCGATATCTTCGATCCCGCCTTCCGGAAAGTCGCCGACAAGATTTTCTCCAAGACCGGTACCCGCCTTGCACCTTTCGCCGGTGTGCCGACCTTCCTTTCCGCGCCGCACATGCCGGTTGATGCCGAGAACCCGGACTTCGGCAACCTCCAGGTGGCAATCACGGGCGTGCCGATGGATCTCGGCGTGACGAACCGCAACGGCTCGCGCTTCGGACCGCGTGCAATGCGCACCATCGAACGCATCGGTCCGTACAACCACGTACTCGACTGCGCACCGGTGCAGGACCTGCGCGTCGCCGACATCGGCGACGTTCCGTTCCGCAGCCGCTACCGGCTGGAGATGAGCCACGAGGACATCGAGAAGCGCTTCAACCAGATCGTCGATGCGGGCGTGATCCCGCTCGCCGTCGGCGGCGACCATTCGATCACGCACCCGATCATGAAGGCCGTCGGCAAGAACAGGCCGGTCGGCATGATCCATATCGACGCCCATTGCGACACCGGCGGCTCCTTCGATGGCACCAAATTCCATCACGGCGGCCCGTTCCGCAATGCGGTCCTCGATGGCGTGCTTGACCCGACCCGCACGATCCAGATCGGTATTCGCGGCTCCTCCGAATATCTGTGGGAGTTCTCGTATGAATCCGGCATGACCGTGATCCATGCCGAGGAAGTCACCGGCATGGGCATCCCGGCGATCATCGAGAAGGCCAGAAAGATCGTCGGCGACGGCCCGACCTACCTCTCCTTCGACATCGACAGCCTCGACCCGAGTTTTGCACCGGGCACCGGCACGCCGGAGATCGGCGGCCTGACCACGCGCGAAGTGCTGGAGCTGCTCCGCGGCCTGAAGGGCGTCAATCTCGTCGGCGGCGATGTCGTCGAAGTGGCCCCGCAATACGATGCCACGACGAACACCGCTCATGCCGGCGCACAGGTGCTGTTTGAAATCCTCAGCCTGATGGTATTCAGCCCTTCCGTCTCGGCAAAGGCTTGACATACAATAAAAAGTGGGAACACGCCGGTGCGGGAAAACTTCCGCCCGGCAGAAACTGGAGAAAGACAATGAAAGACATTCTCAACGCAAACGTGAGCCGCCGCGGCGTGCTCGGCGCCGGCGTGGCCGGCGCATCACTGCTGGCGATGCCCTCGATCCTGCGTGCGCAGGAAAAGTCGCTGAAAGTCGGCGTTTATGGCGGCTACTTCAAGGATTCGTTCGACAAGAACATCTTCCCTGAATTCACCAAGGCGACCGGCATCGCGGTCGAATCGATCGCTGAACCGACCGGCGAAGCCTGGCTCGTCCAGCTCGAGCAGGCGGCAAGAGCAGGCCAGGCCCCGGCCGACGTTTCAATGATGTCGCAGGTGGCGATGCTGAAGGGCCAGGCGACCGAGCTCTGGGCGCCGCTCGATACGGCCAAGATCAAGAACGCCGGCAACCTGATCGACCGCTTCGTCAACAAGTATCCGGATGGCCGCATCGCCGGCATCGGGGCGGTGGCCTGGTACATCACGCTCGTCACCAACACCAACGTTTACAAGGAAGCGCCGACCTCCTGGCAAGCGCTGTGGGATCCGGCGAATGCCGACAAGCTCGGCCTGCTCGCGCTCGTCTCCAACTCGTTCTTGCTTGAAGTAACGGCCAAGACCTTCATGGGCGGCACCAACGCGCTCGACACCGAAGAGGGGATCCTCAAGGCATTCGAGAAGCTTGCCGAGGTGAAGCCGAACGTGGCGCTCTGGTACCGCGACGAGGCGCAGTTCGAACAGGCGCTGAAATCGGGCGAAATCCCGATGGGTCAGTACTACCATGACGTCACCGGCCTTGCCGCCGCCGACGGTCATCCGGTCCGCTCCACCTTCCCGAAGGAAGGCGGCATCCAGGATTCGGGTTGCTGGGCGCTGTCCCGCGCCTCGCAGAAGGTCGAGGAAGCACACATCTTCATCGACTACATGTGCCAGCCGGCCATCCAGGCCACGCTGTCACGCAAGGTGGGCACGGCACCAACGGTCAAACGCGAACTGCTCGACCTGAACGAGAAGGAATTCGCCGCAGTATCCTCGGACATCGAGCCGATCATCCCGCGCTACGACATGTACCAGACCAAGTCCGACTGGCTGAACCAGAAGTGGACGGAGCTGATCGTCGGTTGACGGATCGCTGCTCGTTTTAGGCTGGCATGCTTTGCAGGTGGGGCGCATCCGGTGCCCGGACGAACGCCCCACCTGCTCCCGGTTCATCCCCCCTTCAGGGGGCGAGGCAGACAGGAGGTGTTGCAACAGGCGATTGGCGGAAACTGCCCGCCGGCCCTGCTTAAATTGCACACCGACTTCCGCAGCAATGCGGCAATCCGATCTGCCCCTTGAGCGAATGCGACTGGGCAGATAGAGGGGACGGCAACCCCGACCACATCAATAGCTCGGAGACACAATGTCCGGACTGGCACTTCAGAATGTCACCAAGGAATTCGGCAGCTTCACCGCGGTGAAGAATGTCAACCTGACCGTTCCGCACGGGACTTTTGTTTGCCTGCTCGGTCCCTCCGGCTGCGGCAAGACCACACTCATGCGCATGATAGCCGGCCTCGACCTGCCGACCGATGGCGCGATCCGGCTCGACGACGCAGACATTACGCGCGTTCCGACACACAAACGCGATCTCGGCATGGTGTTCCAGTCGCTGGCGCTCTTTCCGCACCTGACGGTCGGCGAGAACATCGCCTATTCGTTGCGCATTCGCGGCGTACCCAAGGAAGGCCAGGTCAAGCGCGTCAATGAACTGCTGGCGATGATCCATCTGTCCGGCTACGCGGACCGGCCGGTATCGAAGCTTTCCGGGGGGCAGCGCCAGCGTGTCGCGATCGCCCGTGCCCTTGCCATCTCGCCGAAGCTCTTTCTGCTCGACGAGCCGCTCTCAGCGCTTGATGCGAAATTGCGCGAGGCCATGCAGGTGGAACTGCGCCAGTTGCAGCAGCGCCTTGGCATCACCACCATCGTCGTCACCCACGACCAGCGCGAGGCGATGACCATGGCCGACACCGTCGTGGTGATGAACAGCGGCGAGATCCGCCAGGCAGCGCCGCCGGTGGAAATCTACCGCCGCCCGGCCGATACCTTCGTCGCCGACTTTATCGGCATGACCAATCTGATCGACTTCTCCGCCGACAAGTCCGGCCGCGCCCATGTGCTCGGTACACTGATCGAGGGCCTCTCCGTTCCCGGCGGCCTCTCGAAGGGCATACTATCGGTGCGCCCGGAGGACGTTCACCTCACGGCACCAGGCCATGGCGCGATCAGCGGCAAGGTCACCTTTGTGCGTGACCTCGGCGGCACGATCGAGACTTTCGTGGAAGCCGGCGGCAAGCAGATCGTCGCCGTTTCCATGCCACACGCTCGACCAGACGTGCATGTCGGCCAGGATGTCGGCATCAAGCTCTCGCCCGACGCCTGCGTGGTGTTGAAGTCATGAGACGCGAAGCGCCGCAAAAACTCGCCGATTACGGCCCGCTCTTCTTCCCCGCCGCGATGCTGACGGTCTTTTTCGTGGTTCCGTTTGCGACAATGATCGCCGTCTCGTTCTTCAAGCGCGATCCGGCCGGTTTCTATTCCACGGCCTTCGTCTTCGACAACTACGCCCGCTTCCTCAGCCTGTTCTTCGGCAAGGTGCTCGGCTTCTCGCTCTTCCTCGCGATTGCCGTCGCGATCTGCTGCGTGCTGATCGCAGTGCCGTTCACCTATCTGCTCTCGCGCGCGAAGCGTCGAACGCAGGTCCTGTGGCTCGTCGCACTGCTATCCGTGCTCTCCCTTTCCGAAGTCATCATCGGCTTTGCCTGGTCGACGCTGTTTTCGCGCACCGCCGGCATCACCAACCTCTTCGTCGCGATCGGGTTGATGAGCGAACCGGTAGCGCTGAACCCAAGCTTTGGCGCGGTGCTGACGGCGATGGTCTACCAGGCATTGCCCTACACTGTTCTCGTCCTCTATCCCGCCATCGTTCGCCTCGATCCAACACTGACCGAGGCCGCACGCACGCTCGGTGCCTCGCCGATCAGGTCCTTCTTCACCGTCGTCGTGCCGGCCCTGCGCAACACGATCGTCGCCACGCTGATCATGGTCTTCATCTTCGCGCTCGGCTCCTATCTGCTGCCCCAGATCCTCGGTCGGCCGCAGCACTGGACCCTTTCAGTACTAATCACCGACCAGGCGATCTACCAGTCGAACATGCCGTTCGCGGCGGCCATGGCGGTGTTCCTCGTGCTCGTCACGCTCGGCCTCGTCGGCCTGACGCTCTTTGCCGGACGCAAGGGAGAAGCCGTATGACCTCGTTTCTCCCGCGCCTCTACCTCGGCCTCGTCGGGCTGTTCCTCTCCCTGCCGTTGATTGTCGTCGCCGGCGTCTCGGTTAACCAGAAGCAGACGCTCGCCTTTCCCCCGCAGGGCTTCTCGCTCTCCTGGTACGGCGAGGTTTTCACGAACCCCGAATGGCGTAGCGCGCTGTTTGCCTCGGTAACGCTGGCAGCGCTCTCGGCAGCACTGGCGCTAGCGATCGCGCTCCCACTCTCCTGGTTCCTATGGCGCCGCCATGCCCCCTGGGCGAACATCTTTCAGCTGCTGGGCATCGCGCCATTCACGCTACCGCCGGTCATTACCGCGCTCGGCATGCTCACTTTCTGGGCGACAACCGGCTTCTACGGCCAGCCGTGGACGGCAGTGATCAGCCACGCGATCTTCTTCGTTACCCTGCCGCTGGTGACGCTGTCGCTTGGCTTCTCCTCGATCGACCGTTCACTGGTCGAGGCGGCCGCGACAATGGGGGCCGACGATCGCACCGTATTCCGCACCGTGGTCCTGCCGCTGATCCTGCCTTATCTCGTCTCCGGGTATGCGTTCGCTTTCGTACTCTCTCTGAACGAATACATCGTCGCCTACATGACGATCGGCTTCACCATGGAAACGCTGCCGATCAAGATCTTCAACGCGCTGCGCTACGGCTACACGCCAACCATGGCGTCGGTGACGATTCTCTTCGTTTCGATCGCCGCCCTGATCTTCGGCCTCGTCGCTCGCTTCGGCGACCTGCCGAAGCTGCTCGGCGCGATGTCGAACAACGAGAAGTAGCAGCAGTGCGGAGAGCGCTCTGGCGATCCTGTCTGCCGGGGTTTGCAGCACCGCGTCATTCCGGAAGCCCGGCCAGGCGATACCCTTCGAGAAAATGCCGCCGCAGGTCGTCGTCCCGGAAGGGCTGGCTGTCGGCCCACTGGCGGATCGTAAACTTGGGATTGCCCATCATGAACAGATCCGCCTCCCAGCACGCCTCGTCCAGGCGGCCAAGTTGCGCAAGGCTCGCCGCCAGCAGGCGGCGCGAGGGCGTGCGGTAGGTTTCGGGCCGGCGCAACGTCTGAACTGCCGCTTCGTAGTCACCGTTTGCATACTGCGCTTGCCCCAGTTGCCAGAAGTACCAGCCGGGCGGATGCGGATTGAGCCGGAGAGCCTTCCGGACAAATTCGATGCCCACAGCGGGCTGCCCGCCGAGTGTCGCCAGATCCGAACGCATCGCCCAAGCGTCCGCATGATTCGGATCCAATTCGAGGGCTGCATCGAATTCCATGTCCGCCTCGTCCCACAGATGCTCGTGACCGAGGATGAAGCCCAACACCCACCGATTCCCGGCATCGTTGGGATCGAGCGTTACCGCCCGCCGCGCTTCGGCCAGGGATCGTGCTCGATTGGGTGCCATCGGCTCACCCCAGAATTCCCAACCCAACCACAGGTTCAGCGCCAACCATCGGTGCGCCTCCGCATAGTCTGGATCGAGCACGATCGCCCGCTCCAGCAGGAAAACCGCTTCTTTCGCGGCAATTGCAGTCTGCATGGTCAAGGACCGCGCCCGAACACAGAGTTCATACGCTGCCAGATTTGCCGGCCGGTTACGGGTCGGCGGGAGCAACAAGCGCCCCGCCAGCGCCTCGACGATCTTGCTGCACACCTCGTCCTGCACGGCAAAGATATCCTCAAGGCCCCGGTCGAACCGCTCGGCCCAGAGATGATCGCCCTGGATCGCATCGATCAGTTGGGCGTTTATGCGAACCCGCCCGCCCGCCCGACGAACGTTGCCTTCCAGCAGGTAGCGCACGCCGAGTTCACGAGCGATGCGGCGCACGTCCTCATGCCTGCCCTTGTAGGCAAAGGCCGAGTGACTGGCGATGACGAACAGCCCGCCGCTTCTTGAAAGGTCGGTAATCAGGTCCTGCGTCAGGCCATCGACAAACGGCTCCTGCTCGGCGTCATTGCTCAAGTTCGCGAAAGGCAGGACCGCAATAGCCGGCCGGGCGGGCAGGGGCAGGAACGCCTTTTCCGACCCGCGCGCCTCCCGATGTGTCAATGATCCAAGGCGGTAGACAAGCACCGGCTCGGAGACATTCTTGACCGTCCGCGGGCCGAGTTCGTCGAATGGGAGAGGAAGCTTGCGCTTGATCTGCTCGTAGACGCTACCGGAGACACAGATGTCACCCGGGTTCGCCATGGCCTGAAGCCGCACCGCGAGGATGACGCCGTCACCGAATATGTCATCGCCTTCGACGACGACATCTCCCAGGCTGATCCCGATCCGCAGGACGACACGGCGGTCCTCGGCAAGATCCTGATTGGCGCCCGCCATGCCCTTCTGGACGTCAACGGCGCAGGTCACGGCGTTCACCGCACTGGCGAATTCGACCAGCACGCCGTCTCCCATCAGCTTGACAATTCGGCCATGGTGCTCCGAAAGCAGCGGCTCCAGTATGCCCTGCCGCAGGGCTCTCAATGCTGCGAGGGTTGCAGCTTCATCCGCCTCGATGAGGCGCGCGTAGCCGACCACGTCGGCGGCCATGATGGCTGTCAGTCGTCGTTCGACCTCAGACGGCATCAACGATCTCCAGCGATGCACCCTGGAATGCGTCATTGACGGTGATGCAGAATAATACGCCCGCTGTGACGCGTCGACGATCCCAAACCGCGTGGCAGTCGCATTGATGATCCTTTGATGCATATAACTCAGCGCATACGAAGATCGACCTTGCACATTTCCGCCGCACATTCACAGAATAGACCAGACAACAATGATGGCAGCCCGCTGCCCCGAAGGATATCAAATGAAGATCGCAGCCTTGCAGATGCACGCGGCCAGAGGTGAAGTCGAGGCCAATCTCGCTCGCATTGCAGGGGCGGCAAGGGAAGCTGCCGACCACGGCGCCAAGCTTCTGATCGCACCCGAGCTTGCTGTCACGGGGTACGGAGCAGGGGAGGAGTTCCCGGTCCTCGCTTCGCCGGCCGAGGGCGAAGTCGCCAAGCGGCTCGCAGCCATCGCCCGCGACAACGGCCTTGCCATTGTCGCCGGCTTCGTGGAGAAGGACGGCGACCTTACCTACAACAGCGCGCTCTTCTCCGATGGCATCGGCACCGACGCGGTCTACCGCAAATCCCATCTCTACGGCGACTATGAGCGCCAGTGGTTCCGCTCCGAGACGCCGTCGTCGGTACTCGTCAACCTCGGCGGCCTGAAGCTCGGCATGCTGATCTGCTACGACGTGGAGTTTCCGGAAAATGTCCGCCGGCTGGCGCAGGCCGGCGCCGACCTCGTGGTGGTACCGACCGCTCTGCCGAAGGGCGCATCCGGCTCCTTCATCGCCGACAAGATGATCCAGGTACGCGCCTTCGAGAACCAGGTCTTTGTCGCCTACGTCAACCATTGCGGCGAGGACGGCCGCTTCACCTATGCCGGCCTCTCTCGCATCGCCGCCCCGGATGGCCGTTTGCTGGCGGATGCTCCCGCTGAAGGGGAGGCGCTCCTAATAGCCGAGATCGACCCGAGTGATTTCGCCTCTTCTCGGACGGAAAATACCTATCTCGCCGATCTTGCCCGACAGACCTGATCCGTCGAAGCTTTGGTCGCGCTCTCGGCACGAGAAACGACGGCACTGGCGTGGCTGAACCGCAGACTTGCCCACAACAAGGCTGAGCATGAAGGATTGCCGGGTGCATCGGCACCCGGGCAACGATAAGGCGACTGCCGTCAGTCTTGCACGATCTCCCACTCGTCGTTCGGGTTGAACGTGCGTATCTTCTCGGCGATCTCCGGTGTGTTCTCGCCGAGATCGGCCTCATAGATGGTGCCGTTCTTGTTGACCAAAAAGGTCTTCACACCGGTAATGCCGTATCTAACCGGCCAGGCAACCAGGCCGTATCCGGCGATCATGTTACCATTGATGATGTAGTCAAATTTCCCCCCGGCGATGTTGTCGCCCTGGCCGGTGAGAATGCGATAGCGATAACCGTTGTAACCAAGACCTGCCTTTGCCCTTTCGAAGGCGTCGCCATCCGCAAGCGCGGGTCCGGCCGGGCTCTCCTTGCTGTCGCCTTGCTCGGCCGGCCAGTAGAGCCCGTCGTGTTGCCCCTCGCTGCTGATCAACTTTTGCGCATGTTCCAGAACCCCGTCTCCGTCACGGTCTTCGGAAGCATACTCTTCTTGCGCATCGACATAGGCCTTTATCGTGTCGATCGTTGAAATCTCGTTTTCCCCGACGCGGCGATCGGCGATTTCCTCAAGCCCGGCACGGGTATCGAAGGCCCATTTGCCGTTCTCCTCGACGAGTGGGAATGGAAGCGGCCAGAGGATGTTTCCGATTTCCAGTATCTTGTCGCCACCCTGATCTTCGATCTCCACCTTCTCCTTAACGCCCGCCTGAATATCGGCGAAGGTGTCCATTGCGCCATCGCTTGCCCTTGCCTTTGCCGCATCGAGCCCCAAAAGCGCGGCGAGCTTGTCGAAGTCGCTATTGTTGACCGCCGACTCGAAGGCTTCGACCGCCTGCTCGGGCGTATCGAACTCCGGCGGATTTTCCGCCGACATAAATTCCTCCAGCGGGGTTTCCTCCTGCGCCCAGGCAAGGGGGCCAACGAGTACGGTTCCAGCCAGAACGATCGCGCCTGCAACCGAAAGGGCGATCCTATCACGAGCATTTCTCAACATCTTCGTCTCCTGATCGCCACTGTTCAACGACGCCCGCCGCGACCGCCACCACCACGCGAAGGCCGCGCGTGTCCACCGCCGCCGCGACGACCGCCACTCATCGACTGCGGTCTGCGATG
This sequence comes from Rhizobium sp. ARZ01, assembly GCF_014851675.1. NCBI lineage: Bacteria > Pseudomonadati > Pseudomonadota > Alphaproteobacteria > Hyphomicrobiales > Rhizobiaceae > Rhizobium > Rhizobium sp. ARZ01. Next base: position 171,773 of record NZ_JACVAE010000004.1, on the reverse strand, counting down.
GCCTCCACCGCTCATGGACTGCCGCCCGCGATTGGAGGACATCTGCGTATGCCGCTTGCTGCTGACGTTGCCGATTGCCGAGTTCTTGCCCGAGCGTTTCTGCACCTGTCCCCCGGGCCTTGGCTTGTTGACTTTGCGGTTGACGTTCTTCCCCTTGGCACTGGCAGCCCTGTTGCCAGCACTCGCGCGGTTGGCCACATTTCCACCATCCCGCCGCGCAGCCGCAGCCTGACCGGCCTTACCGCGATCAATATTACTCCTGTCTATGTTGCCCGCCCGCTCACGTGCGCGTTGGGCATCAACCTTGCTCTTGCGGACGTCATCGACCGACACCTTGCCCGCCCGGTTGGCCAGGGTTTCGCCGCCGTTGCGCCGGACGTCCTTTGCGCGGTTGGCGATATTGTTTTCACGGTTCGCCTTGAAGTCGTTCTTGAATTTGTCGCGGTCGATGTTGGCGAACTGGTTCTTGTCGAAATTGATCTTGGAGCGATCAATGTTCTTCCAATCGACGTCGTTCATCTTGAACTTGTCGCGGTCGATGTTGATGTCGTTGAAGCACTTGTCGCAGTCGATGTCGACGTCGCCACCCCAATTGCCACCCCATACACCCCAGTCATCCCAATCGACCGCAGCAGCCCAGATCGCGGCACCGGTGATTGCGGCTGCGAAGTAAGGTGCCGATGGGTAGTAGTAGTTTGGATAGGGGTCGTCGTAATAGGTTATCGGTGCCACCGCGTAGCCCGGCTCATAAAGCATTTCCGGCGGATACTGGGGCACATAGATCTTTTCCGGATTTGCCGGCTGGATCACGATGTTATCGCCTTGGTTGACCACCGTCACTTTGTCGTCGGTCTTGATGGCGCCATCTGCGACCGCCTTGTCCCGCAGATCCTGGATCGCCATCAGCACGTCCTTCTGCTGGTAGGCAAGCGCGCTGCCGAGCGACTGGGTCCATTCCAGATCCTCGCTCATCATCTTCACGATGTCGGGGTAGTTAAGCAGCGAAATCACGCTGTCGTCCCAACTATCCTTCGGCTGCAGATCCTTGTTCTTCTGCTTCTGCTCGAGAAAACGCTCCGCCTCGACGATCTGTAGTGGATAAAGAGAGGCTGAAGAGATCAGCGCCACGAGCTCATCTGGGTAGAGAGCGATGCGAGCGACCAGCACCTCCAGCTCATCATCGGTCAGGAGGTCGGGCTGTTCGCCGGCAGTATCGGTCGAACCTGTAGCGGCGGCCGTCTGCTGCTGGCCGCGAGCCGGACTTGCCAGCGGAACCGACAAGCCCACCACAAGGCACAGCCCAGTGGCAAACGTGAAATGCAATTTACTCGAAAACCTGTAGATACCCATAACAAGCAGCCCCTTTGTTTCGGCGATGCGTCGTCAAGCACTTCAGTATCGTAGATATGTTGCGAGCATGCGGGCTCGCGGGCTTCAATCGCTTTCGTCCATCAAGCTTGCCCCGGATCGATGGCAAACTGGCGATGCTGCCGGCCAATCCAGACAACGGTAAGTTTCTATAGGGACCGATGCCTCGCAACCATTATTCCCCTTTTTTTGCCGGAAGAACAACCGCTTTTTGTTTTCAGCACAGATAGATGGCCCCACCCGCGCCGCATGGCCGGACGCACGCTTGATCGGGTCGAGGCGCGCATGGTATTTTAGATTTACCGCATGTGTTTGACCGGCGCTGGGGCGGAGGTTGAGCGGTGAGATTTTCGGCAGCTTCCGTCGTCGCCTGTCTCCTCGGCACGACGTCCGTCATTGCAGGCCCGTTGCACGATGCGGCAAGGAGTGGGAACACTGTGCTCGTCGCCCAGTTGCTTGATACGGGCGCCGCCGTATCCCAGCCGGACGACGCAGGCGAGCCGCCGCTCCTGATCGCAGCACTTGCAGGAAAGCCAGAAGTCGTCACGCTCCTGCTCGACAAGGGATCCGACATTGAGATCCGAAACAAGGGCGGGCTGACAGCTTTGCACGCGGGCGCCTATGGCGGAAATATCGAGGTCGTCAAATTGCTCGTCTCACGCGGCGCCGACGTCAACGACGTCAAGAATTTCTACCACATGTCGCCGTTGCATGCGGCGGCCGAGGAGGGCCATGCTGAGATCGTGGCTTTCCTCATCGCCAACAAGGCGGACATCGAGGCCAAGGAAAGAAATGGCTACTCACCGCTCACCCAGGCCGGATGGCGGTCCCACTGGGATGCGGCCGACCTGCTCTTGAAAGCCGGCGCCACCTGCCAGAAGGCAGAACTGGTGGGCGATTGGCTCTACAGCGAGTGCAGCAAGCGGCAGTAAGGTCGTCGCACTTGCAGAATGACGGAGGCATTGCATGTACAGAAAGTGGATGGGCGGTGCCGTCGGCATCGCAGCAGGTATCGTTCTTTTCGCGGGGACGGTCCAAGGTCAAGCGCCGAATGAAGTGAACACCGGCTACTTCGGTGACGTGGCGATCAAGGGCTACGATCCGGTTGCCTATTTCACCCAGAATGGCGCGGTGCCGGGCAAGCCCGAATTCACCTACCGGTGGCTGGGCGCAACCTGGCAGTTTGCCAGTTCCGGCAACCGCGACCTCTTCATCCAGGATCCGGCGAAGTATGCGCCCCAGTATGGTGGCTACTGCGCCGATGGCGTTTCCTTCGGCACGGTCACGACCAACATCGACCCCAAGGCCTGGCGCATAATCGAGGGCAAGCTGTACCTCTCTTATGATCCGGGTGCTGCAGACGGTTTCGAGAAGAACCCAAACAAGCTTCCCGATTCGAAGAAGCACTGGTCCGAAGTGCAGAACACTCTGGAATCGGAGAAAGTTGGCAAGGACTGGCAACAGGCATCGCGTTGACGCCCAAAGCGAATTGCCGACCACAGCCGTGCACGGGGCGATCTCTTTACGGCACGAGCGAGAAGTATTTCAACACCTGGGGTGTGACGTGGACATAGTCCGTCCCAGGGTGCTTTTCCTTGTCGGTGTTTCGAAAGATATCGCCGCACACCATGCGGTCTAGGAAATAGCCGGGGAATTGTTCGCACAGCCGGCCGTCTTCCAGCTTCACCGTTCCGGTTATGCTGGTGTTGGCGCTCCGATAGGCGGTGTTGCCGGCAGCGTCGAAAAATTGAAAAAATTCGGTCCCGTTGCGGTGACGCCCCTGCCAGGTTTTGTCGTCGACGAGTTCGTGTAGCTGCGTGGGATCAAGTTTGTCTTCCGGCTTGCCTTCGAAACCGAAGGGCCACTGTGGCACGCCGGCGGCTTTCAAGTTTTCCAGATGATAGGCGACGCCATCCGGACGCCAGTAGTCGTAGAGATAGCCGTAATAGGCGAGGTTGGCCTCGGGAAAAAGTGAGCGCAGCGCCTCAACCTGTTCAGCCGCGGCCGATTTGTTGCCCTCAGAGACATAGGCGGCTGCCAGGAATTCACGAGCATGTTCGGAATTGGGCAGAGCATCCCTTGCAGCCTTGAGCAACGGGATCGCCTTGCCGTTATCCCGCGCCGCGTAGAGAACAACGCCTGCCAGCAACCGGAAGTTCTCCGGCGGTGACGGGTCAAGCCTGAGCGCGCGATCGATGTTTGCAATCGCCTTTTCACGGTCGCCGGCGTGGGCGAGCACAAGGGCAAGATTGGCGTAAGCCTCCGGGTCGTTCGGCTGCGCATCGACGGCACGCTCCGCCGATTCCAGCGCTTCCCGGGGGTGACCATCGACAAGTTGCAGCAATGCCAGGACGGACTGCGCACGCGCATTGCCCGGATCGAGCTTTAGCGCCTCGCCCGCCGCGTCATAGGCAATCTTCCGCGCCACCGCTGCCGACCAGATATAGTTGTAATCGTTCCGCCAAATGTCGACCGCCGCGCGTGCGATCCCGGCATGGGCGTCGGCGAATTGTGGATCAAGGTCGATCGCTTTCTGATAGAAGGAAAGCGCCTCGCGATAGCTCTCCACATCGTTGAATGCCACGCCAATGCGTTCGGCCCGCATGTAGTTGTCATATGCCTCGAGATTCTCGGTGGGAATGCGAGCAAGCCGTTCCCGCTCGCCCTCACTCAGGCTTATCTCCAGGGCCGAAGCGATCTTGCCGATTACATCGTCCTGCACCGCAAACAGGTCGGTAAACTGCCGGTCGTAGCGCTCCGCCCATAGCGACAGGCCCGACATCGCATCGATCAGTTTGACATTGATGCGAAGCTGCAAGCCGGCCCGCTGCAGCGTACCCTCCAGCACGTAGTGCACACCCAGTTCGTTTGCCACGTCCTGGAAATTGCCGGCTGTTTCTCCGAGCGAAATGACGGAGTGGCGAGCGATGACAAACAAACCCGACACCTTTGAGAGTTCGGTGATGAGATCGTCAGTCAGGCCTTGCGCCAGATGATCCTGGGCCTTGTCACCGGTTACGTTGATGAATGGCAGGACCGCGACCGAAGGCTTGTCTGGGATCGGGTAGGCGATCGGAGCCGGAGAGAGGAGTGGCGTCCAGGGCTGCCACCATGCAAGCCCACCGGCGACCAACGCCAGCAGCGCGACTGCGCAGGCCACCAGCAACCGACGTCGGCGCCGGCGCCTTACCGCAGGCGGCGCCCGACTTGAGGCCGAACCAGCAACCAGGTAGACGCGCACGGGTTCATCGACATTCCTTACCCACTGCAGCCCCAGATCAACAAAGCCGACCGCGACCTTGCCCTTCACTTGCTCGTAGGTACTGGCGGAGATCGCGATGCCTCCGGGTTCGGCAAGCGACTGCAGCCGGTCGGCGATGTTAACCCCGCCGCCATGGATATCGTCTCCCTCGACGATTACATCACCAAGATTGATGCCGATGCGGAAATCGAGGCGCAGATCACGCGGCACATCCCGATCACGCTCGCGCTTGGCCTGTTGAATGGCAAGCGCGCAACGCAGCGCGTCGACCACGCTGCGAAACTCACCCAGTATCCCGTCGCCCATAGTCTTGACCAGACGACCGTGGTGTTCTTCAAACCGGGGCTGGAAAACCTCCGCGAGGTCTCGCTGAAAACAAGCGCGCGTTCCCTCTTCGTCTCGCTGGCTCAGGCGGCTGTAACCGGCGACGTCGGCGATCATGACGGCGGCAAGATGGCGCTCCATACGCGGTTTCCCGGCGAATGCGACAGTCGGCCTATGCTACAGCAGGTCGGACGCCGGAGCCATGCATCCGCCGCCCACGACAATCAAAGAACCGAAGCGCTCACTGGGGGAACAGGAAGGTAACCGCGAGACGGAAGCCCAGCCCCTCCGGGCCGCTGTCCGGGGCGTCCGCCCAGTAACGAACACCCGCCGTGAAACTGACCGGCTGCTTGTCGAACTTCACCAGCTTTGCGATCATGAGGTTGACCGGCACGGACCACTGATCATCTTCCCAATCATAGGTCGACTCGGTGTTGAGCGTAAACGTCCAAGCGTCATGGGTCGTGTACGACAGGAACGGCTGCAGGAAGGTCGAATTCACGTCGGGCCGATCGTCCACGCCGGCAAAAGACCAGATATGGTTGGCGAGCATGCCGTAGGTCCAGGGGCCTTCCTGCTTCAAGGCGACGCCGGTCGGACCGGCGCCCCACTTGCCGCTACCGGTCAATTCGTCCGTCGCGGTCGGGATCAGGAAGGCCGGCCCAAGTCCCCAGATGAGGCCTCCCGGCCCTGGCTGCTTGGGCGAGAAGAACAGGCTCTGCGTAATGTCACCGAGACCGAACTGGCTACCGGACGGACCGGCGATATCGTTCTGCCAGATAACCGGCATGATCGTGCGCGAGATGATATTCCAGTCTTGGTTGATCGAAAACGGAATGACCGGCTGGATGTTGAGCGTCTCGCGGTGTCCGTCCTCAGGGCCGAAACCGCGATCGTAGTTGAACTGGAATGGCACGCTGATCATGGAAGCCACGGGGTTCGAAAGCTTCTTTGCCAAATCTGCGCTAGACTCTTGAGCCGACGCTGATCCCGCCAGAACACCGAATGCCCCGAGCAGCGCACCAGCTCGCATCATTTCGCTTGCCATGCTCGCCACCCCTGGTGCGAATCGTCCATAGGACAAGCGTGCCGCCAGTCCCCGACATTGGCAAGCTCAAGTTGCGAACGGCACCGAAGGTGCCTTACTGGGCGCCGAACAGGCCGACGAGCCAGTAGGTCAGCGCCGACACGAGCGCCGCGGCCGGCAGGGTCACGAACCAGGCAAAGACGATGTTACCGGCAATCCCCCAGCGCACCGCCGAGACCCGGCGGGCCGCGCCGACGCCGATAATGGCGCCGGTGATCGTGTGGGTGGTCGAGACCGGAATGCCGAGCCAGGTGGCACCGAAGAGGGTGATCGCGCCACCGGTCTCAGCACAAAAGCCCTGCATCGGATTGAGGCGGGTGATCTTCGAACCCATCGTATGCACGATGCGCCAACCGCCAAAGAGCGTTCCGAGCGCGATTGCCGCCTGGCAGGTGATGACGACCCAGAACGGCACGTAGAACTCTGAGCCGAGGTAGCCCTGCGAAAAGAGCAGCACGGCGATGATGCCCATCGTCTTCTGCGCGTCGTTGCCACCGTGACCAAGCGAATAGAGCGACGCGGAGAGAAACTGCATGCCACGGAACGTCTTGTCGACGGCGAACGGCGTCTGGCGCACGCAAAGCCATGAAACCAGAAGAACCAGCATCAGCGCCAGGAAGAAGCCGATCGCGGGCGAGAGAAAAATGGCGCCAACCGTTTTTGCCAGGCCCCAGACGACGATCGCCTCACCACCAGTCTTGGCGAGACCCGCGCCGACGAGCCCGCCGATCAGCGCGTGCGACGAGCTCGACGGAATGCCAAACAGCCAGGTGACGACGTTCCAGAAAATGGCCCCGATCAGGGCGGAGAAGATAACGGCCGGCGTAATGATCGCCGGATCGATGATCCCCTTGCCTATCGTCTCTGCCACATGCAGGCCGAAGAAGAGGAAGGCGATGAAGTTGAAGAAGGCCGCCCACATTACCGCATACTGCGGCCTGAGCACCCGCGTCGAGACGATAGTGGCGATCGAATTCGCAGCGTCGTGCAAGCCGTTCAGGAAATCGAACAGCAGCGCGATGCCGATGAGCGCCATCAGCAGCGGAAAGGCGAGGGTGGCCTCCATCAGACGTTCTCGATCACGATGCCGCTGATCTCGTTCGCCACGTCCTCGAAGCGATCGACGACCTTCTCGAGCTGGCCGTAGAGTTCGCTGCCGATCATGTAGGCCATCGGATTGGAGGCGCCGTGGCGGCGGAACAGGTCCTTCAGCCCCGCTTCATGCAGTTCGTCGGCCCGCCCCTCAATGCGCATCACCTCCTCGGCGATCGCATGGAGGCGGGTGATGTTGGCACCGATCTTGTGCAACAGCGGAACGGCTTCGGCGACGAGGTGGGCGGCTCGGACGATGATCGTCCCCATCTCCTGCATGCCCGGGTCGAAGCTCGTCTGCTCGAACAGGCGGATCGTCTTGACGGTCTTGTGCATCATGTCGATCGCGTCGTCGAGCGACTGGATCAGGTCCTTGATGTCGCCACGATCGAAAGGCGTGATGAAGCTCTTGCGGACGGCAAGCAGCACCTCGGCGGTGATATGGTCCGCCTTGTCTTCCAGTTCGACGATCCGGTTGCAGTGCTGCTCGATGTCCGGTCCGCCGGCAAGCACCTTCTGAAGCGCTTCTGCGCCGCCGACGACCGTCCGCGAATGCGCGTCGAAAAGGTCAAAGAACCGGTCTTCCCGGGGCATCAGGGCACGAAACCAACTCAGCACGATCGTTTTCCCGTATATGACAGTTTTGCGACAGCACATAGAGCAGCAAAGCCGGCATGGAAAGACGGCGGGGGCTGGAAAACCGCGCAATTTCCCCACCGATTGCGCAAAAGTCCCCAATTTTCCGCGCCCATTGTCGTGCTGCAGCGTGTTTCGACTGATCAAAGGCTGATCAATGCGATGCCTACGACAGCCAGGATCGTCCCGCCCCATGCCAATGCAGAGGGTACTTTACCCGTCCACAATCAGACCATGGGCAGGATCAGAACCGGCGTCAGGGAGGACAGTGTCGAGACGATACCGACATTGCCATGGACCAATGCCGCCATGAGCAGCGACATGTGGGAGGCATAACGCGCCGATGTGACGGGCCCCCTTCCGGAACGGTCAGCTTGGAAGCCCGAACGCTTCCTCCAACGCCTCCCAGGACTCGTCCATGGCGAAGGCGGGCGACAGAAAGGGGATGCCGACGTGACCAAAGCGGATCGAAAGCTGCTTTTCGGCGGTCTCCTCGTCAATACATGGGTTTTGGTGCATCGCGCAGAAGCTCTTCGACGATCGCGACAGAATTGAAATGCGCGCGGCCGCCTTTTCGAAATAGCTGACCGGCTGGTCGATGTCCCAGGTGCAGGCCATCTGCGTGGCCGCCAGCATCACTTCCCGCAGGGTGGATTTCCTTCGATCGCGCGCGTCATGCGCAGCTAGCTTTGCTCGTCCCCTCATCCACCTGCCGGCACCTTCTCCCCGTGAACGGGGAGAAGGGACAAGCTGCAACGCCGCTATTCCCCTCTCCCCGCTTGCGGGGAGAGGGTCAGTGTGAGGGACAATATTACCAAGTGCGTGCTCACGCCTGATACGTGATCCGCCCGTCGCAGATTGTCGTGACGGGCCGCACCGCGGCGAGATCCTTCAATGGTGTGCGTTCGACATCGCCGGAAAGCACGACGACATCGGCGAGGTAGCCTTCCTTCAGCACCCCCTTGCGGTCTTCCATGAACTCGACCCAGGCGCTCGTCTTCGTATAGGCCTCGAGCGTCTCCTGGAGCGTCAGCCGCTGGTCGGCAATGTCGTCATTCCAAACCTTGCGCGTCATGGCGTCATAAATGCAGCTCATCGGATCGAGCGGCGAGACCGGCCAGTCGGTAGCAAAGACGATCTTCGCCCCTGCATCGACGAGCGTGCGCCAGGCGAACGCATAGGGCCAGCGCTCTTCGCCTATGTAGGACAGATACGGCTCCAACGGCAGTCCGGCATTGCCGGGCGGATGGGTCGGCTGCATGGAGGCGACTGTGCCGGTTTCGGCGAAGCGCTTGATATCGTCGGGGTGAACCACTTCGATATGCTCGATGCGGTTGCGGCTATCCCGCTTGCCGTTTGCCTTGATCGCTGCCTCATACCCGTTGAGAACCATGCGCACGGCGCCGTCGCCGATTGCGTGCACGGCGACCGGCAAACCGAGCTTGTCAGCCATGGTGGCAATGCTGTCGAAATGTTCCTGGGTGAAGAGCGGATCACCCTTCCAGCCAGGCTGGTGCTTGTAGTCGTCGACGAAAACGGCCGTGCCGGACTCGGTCACCCCGTCCATGAACATCTTCACGAAGTCGCAACGCAGCTTGTCGGTGTCGAAGCGCGCACGCCAGGCCGCCGCCTTGTCCTCCAGATCGGAAAGCGGCATGAAATTCTTCATGTGGAAGGGCATGCGCACGCGCACCGTAAGACCGTCGGTCTTCTCGATCTCATCCAGCATTTCCAACTGATAGAGGCTCCCGTCCATGTTCTGGAGCGAGGTGATACCGAGCGACGCGCAATAGGCGAGGCCACGCTTGATGACGGCGATATCCCTGGCGCGCTCCTCTGGCGTCACGTGTTCCGGATCGCCGCCAGTGCCGACGCCGAGCATTTCCCGCCCGCCCGTCTCGCTCAGTGCTGCGACCGGCCGCATCGCGTCGGATTCGCGAAGCTCACCATTGGCAAGCCCGTCATCGCCCATAACGATCTCGTTGCCGACGCCGACGTCGCCGCCCTTCAGGATCCCCGCCTTCTCCAGTGCCGCCGTGTTCGCCCAGGCGGTATGACGATCCGGCGCTACCATCATGAAAGGCCGGTCCGAAATGATCCGGTCGAGATGGTGGCGGGTTACCCGCTCGGTCTCTGACAGAATGGTGTAGTCGGCATACTGCGCCTCGAGCAGTGGCAGATCCGGATTAGCGGCCACATAGGCACGCACCTTCTCCTGAAGTGCCCCAAAGCCCTTGACACCGAAGAGGGAGAGCTGGGTTAGGCCGACCGAACCACCGAAGATATGCATGTGCGCTTCGTTGAAGCCGGGCAGCACAGTGCCGCCCTTGGCATCGATCACATGGGTGTCCGGGCCGGAAAAGGCGTCGATCTGCGCTTCGGAGCCGACCGCCAGGATGCGGTTGCCCGAGATTGCAATTGCCTCAGCCGTCGGCTTGGCTTCGTCCATCGTTACGATCCGCGCATTGCGGATAATGTAACTTGCTTCTTTCTGCATGATGTTCCCTCGGTCGTTTTTTTGCCGGCAATCCGCCCTTGGTGAGCGGATTACCGGCGCAGTGTTTGGCGGCGAGCCCCCTCCGGCGCCGCCGCAAATCTCAGAGTGTCATGGCGCTGATCGTCCGGTAGAAGGCAAAGATGTCCTGCTTCAGCTCGTCATCCAGCGGATTCGGCTGTGAGGACTGCTTGACGATGACGGTCTTCGTGCTCGGGTCGACGTAGAGCCACTGGCCGTGGATGCCGATCGCGCAGTAGGCGCCGTCGGCCTCGCCCGACTGGTACCATTGGCTACGGTAACGGCCGTTCGGCAGCATGGTGTTGAGACCTGCTACCCATGCCTCGTGGTCACCCTTGGTCGTCATGTCGGCGATCCAGGCTTCCGGCACGACTTGCCGCCCATTGACCGCACCACCTGTGCGCAGCAATTCGCCAACGCGGGCAAGATCGCGAGCGGTCATGCAGATGCCGCCGGCGCAACGCGGCGTGCCGATGGCGTCGACGGTGACGTAGGCGTCGTTCTTCGCCCCCATTGGCTGCCAGAGTAGTTCCGACATGAGATCGGAGAAGCGTCTCCCCGTCACCCGCTCGATAATGACGCCGAGGAGGTCGGAATTGGGTGATGCGTAGAAGAAGGGGCCTCCGTGAGCGCGGGCCGCCTTGGGCAGCGTCATCAGGAACGAGGCGAGCGTTTCGCTCTTCGCACCGGGTTCCGGCGGGTTCCACAACGTGGAGCGGCGATAGCGTGCAAAGGCTCCATGCGGATCAAGATAGGCTTCTTCGAAATCGAGGCTGACGCGCATGTCGAGAACGTCACGATAGCTGCAGGTACCATAGGCACTGCCGCCCGCCTCCGGCAGGTAATGGGTAACCAGCCGGTTGGGATCAAGCACACCTTGGGATTCCAAGATTCCCGAGACGATCGCCGTCATTGACTTCGAGACGGAGAAGATGACGTGCTTGGCGTTCACGTCCGCATGCGAGGCATAGTATTCCGCTGCAATGCGACCGTCGCGCAGAACGACGAAACCGTCCGTATGCGCGTAGTCGAGGAATTCCTTGACGGTCGAGGCGCCCTCGATGCCGGTCTCAATCCGCGTGGAAAGGAAACCTTCCGAAGCGATCGCTTGTTCGGGATCCGGGCGGGACGCGCGGATCTCGGCGGTCGGCACGAGATCGCGAACATTTTGGAAGGCCCAGCGGCTGAAGGGCGCGGTACGCCAGTTGGCAAGCGTTACGTCGGAACGGGCAAACCCGTTCTGGTCTTTGAATGTCGGGGGCATCGCATCACTCGACCGCAATGTCGGGCTGGCAGCCTGCGCTACAGCGGTCGTCCTTGCTGGTCGCGTGTCCGCTAAGGGAAGGGACGCGCGAAATTCATCGTTCGACTGTGCCGCGCGATGTCGCACGGCACAGTCCTTGTGTCTGTGGTGTTACTTCTGCAGTTCAGTCCAGATCTTGGTGTAGAGCTGCTGCGTTTCCGGTTCGCAGCTCGCGAGGAACTCGCCCGCCGGCTGGAATTCAGCCGGGATGAACAGCTCCGGCGCCGTCTGCATTTCGGCCGGCAAGAAGGCCTCCGACCCCTTGATGCCGTTGGCATACTTGGCAAAGGCGGAAATCAGCGCCGCATTTTCCGGGTCCATGATGAAGTTCATGAACAGCTTGGCATTTTCCGTGTTCTTCGCATCCTTCAGGAGAGCGACGCTGTCCATGAAGTAGGGGAAGCCCTCTTTCGGATAACCGAACTTGATGTCCGCGTTCTTCTCGCGCGAACGCATGACGGCGCCATTCCAGTAGTACACGGCTGCATAATCGCCAGCGGGCAGCTTCTCCGTCACGCTGTAGTCCATGGCAAGCCACTTTGCCTTCGCTTCGACGAGCTTGTCGCGAACCTTGCGAAGGACCTCCTTGTCCATCGTGCACCACTCACCGCCGAAATACTTGATCGTGGCGAAGAGGACGTCGTTCATTTCCGGCGCAACGTTGATCTTGCCGACCAGCTCTTCCGGCGGATCCAGGAAAATCGCGGAGGTGTTGATGTCGCCCTTGTAGACCGAGCTGTTGACGGCGATGCCTGTCAGGCCCCACAGCCACGGAACGGTATAGTGACGACCCGGATCCCACGGCACATCGACCCAGCGCTCGTCGACATTCTTGAAGTTCTCCATCTGGTCCGGACGGGCTTCCTGCAGAAGACCTTCCTTCACCCAGACCTGAACGTAGTTCGCCGAGGGCACGACAACGTCGAAACCATGGCCGCCGGCCCGGACCTTGGCGAGTGCGGTGTCGTTGGAGTCGTAATCGGTGATCGTGACCTTGACGTCGTATTTTGCTTCGAATTTCTTGATGAGCTCCGGGTTGGTGTAGTCACCCCAGTTGTAGATGTTGAGCTCGCCCGCCGCCGAGGCGGCATTTGCGAGGGTCAGCACTGCAACCGCCGCCATCGCTGTCGTTGCCATCCATTTCGTTTTCATTTTCTGTTCCTCTCTGTGAATTGTTTGCCGAGATGACTACTGTTTTCGCCTGTTGATCAGGAAGAAGACCACAACAAGAGCGGTGGAGAGCGCAAGGAACACCGTCGCGATCGCGTTGATCTCCGGGGAGGTCTCGCGCCGGAGCTGTCCGAGCATGTAGGTTGGCAACGTGTCCTGCCCGCCGGACTTGACGAATTCCGTGATGACGACGTCATCCAGCGAAATGACGAAAGCCAGCATGAAACCGGCGATGATCGCCGGGCGCAGCAGCGGCAAGGTCACATGCCAAAAGGTCTTCCAGGACGTAGCGTAGAGGTCGGCCGCCGCCCGCTCCAGCGTCAGGTCCATGCTTTCGAGACGGGCGCGGATGGGCAGGTAGGCGAACGGGATGCAAAAGGCTGTATGGGCGACGATCAGGTAGCCCAGGCCAGAGTAGCCTGTCCACACCTTGATCCGCGAGAAGACGATCAGCAGCGCCACGGCCGTCACAATTTCCGGAACCATAAGAGGCTGGTTGATGAGCGCGTATTTGAAGGTCAGGCCGCGATAGGGCGTCGTCCGCGTCGTTGCGAGGGCGGCCATCGTGGCCGCTATCGTCGCAAGCAACGCCGCCCATGAAGCGATGACAAGCGAACGGACCGCCGCGTCCTGAACGGCCTCGTTCTGCCATGCTGCCACGAACCAGCGCGTCGAAAAGCCATCCCACCGCGACAGGGACTCCGCCCCGTTGAAGGAGTAGATGACCAGCGCGCCGATGGGCAGGTAGAGCGCGAAGAATGTGAACAGGGTGACGAGCCCGAAGCCGGGCTGGGCGCGGACGTCGAAGCGTGACTTAAGCATGACCCGCTCCTCCGCGTGAGGCGTTACGCACATAGAAGATCAGCGCGATCATAACCAGCGCCATCAGGGTGATCGACATTGCCGCCCCCAATGGCCAGTTGCGGCCGGAACCGAACTGCATCTCGATCAGGTTACCGAGCATCATGTTCTTGCCACCGCCCAGAACGCGCGGAATGACGTAGGCTCCGAGCGAGGGGATGAATACGAGGATCGAACCGGCGATAAGACCGGGCTTCACCAGCGGGATTACAATTCGCCACAACACTTGAAAGCGCGTCGCATACAGGTCGTATCCCGCCTCAACCAACCGGAAGTCGAGCTTCTCGATCGAGGCGTAGAGTGGCAGCACCATGAGCGGCAGATACACATAGGTCATGCCAAGAAGGTTGGCGGTGTCCGTATACATGATCTGCAAGGGCTGCTTGATAATGCCGAGCCAGATCAGAGCATTGTTCAGGAGGCCCTCGTTGCGGATGACCTGCTGCATCGCGAAGGCGCGGATGAGGAGGTTGGTCCAGAAGGGGATCGTTACCAGGAAAACCCAGATCTCGCGGGTATGTGGAGGACGCGTCGCGATGAAATAGGCTGTCGGAAAACCGAGGATCAGGGTGAGTATCGTCGTGAAGAACGACAACTGGATCGAGCGCCAGATGATGGACAGGTGCGCATCAGCGAGCCCCAGCGTGTCATCAAATATGTCACGCTGGAAGAGTACCGAGGTCCAACCCTCGAGCGAGAACTCCCCGAACCTTACGTCGCCATAGTCGCCCTTCGCCATGAAGGAGTATAACAACATGACGAGGAGAGGCCCGACCGCCGCAAAGAAAATGATGAACAGGGCCGGCGTACTCAGCAGCCAGCGCGAGCGAGTATCCTTTTTCTTGGCCGCGAGAGCGGCCTGCTGGGCGCCGTTCATCGTCAGTCCCTCAGAATTTGGGCGACGTCGTCGCTGAAGCCAATGCCCACCGTGTCGTCCTTCGAAAAGCCGCAGTGGCCGCTACGCGCATTCTGCTGGCGAACCATAAAGGTCTTGCCGTCGTCGAGGCGGATGTGGAGATGCGTATCGGTCCCGAGATAGACGATCTCGTGAATGACCCCGCGCAAGAGCGAGGCAGGCGAATGCACGCTGACCTGGGCATGCTCAGGACGGACAACGATCGTGACCTTGCCGCTCGGCGTCAGGTCGGCGGGGAAGGTCGCGGGAATCTCCGCGCCTGAGGAGAGACGCACGCGGGCCTTGTTCCCGGAAACGGAAATGACGTCGGCCTCGAGGAAATTCGTCTCGCCGATGAAGTCGGCGACGAAGCGTTCGGCCGGGCGGTCGTAGATATCCCAGGGTGAGCCGACCTGGCGAACCGTGCCCGTCGACATGACGGCGATGCGGTCCGACATGGTAAGGGCCTCTTCCTGGTCGTGCGTTACGAAGACGAAGGTGATCCCGGTTTCGAGCTGCAGCCGCTTCAGCTCCATCTGCATCGATTTGCGCAGCTTCAGGTCCAGCGCCGAAAGCGGCTCATCGAGCAGCAGTACCTTTGGCTGCGGCGCGAGCGCTCGAGCGAGCGCCACGCGCTGCTGCTGGCCGCCGGACAGTTGCGTCACCGCGTTGTCGCCGCGGCCTTCGAGATGCACGAGTTTCAGCATGTCCTTGACGACAGTGTCGATCTTCGCTTTCGGCGTACCCAGCATCTTGAGGCCGAAGCCGATATTCTCGGCGACGGTCAGATGCGGGAAAAGGGCGTAGTTCTGGAAGACCGTGTTGACGGGCCGCTGGTTGGGCAGGAGGCTGGAGATATCCTTGCCGTCGAGCAGGACCTGACCTTCGGTCGGAAGCTCGAAACCGGCGATCATCCGAAGCAGCGTGGTCTTGCCGCATCCCGAAGGCCCGAGGAGCGTGAAGAACTCGTTCGACCGGATATCCAGCGTCACGTCGTTGACGGCCTGGAATGTGCCGAACCACTTCTTGATGCTGCGCATGCCGATAGCTCCGCCATGGGCGGACTTCACCTGGGTCTGGTCCATTTGTTCCCCGTTTTCACCCGGTCCGACAGGCTTTCCCTTCGTCCCGGCGGTCTGGCACATGGCCGCTTTCCGCAGCTTCTATGTGATAGTCTTCGCTTGCTTATGATCACAACAAATCATAATTTGATCAAAACTGTAAAGAGGCATTTTCGCGGACAAGGCAATAACAACCGCACGTGGAAATTGCTGGGGAACTAAACGCGGTCCGCTCCGGTCCTTTTCGCTTCCGGAATGAGAAAAAACGCAGTTTCAAAGGGTTAGAGTGCGCGCCACGCGTTTGCGTGGATGCAGCCGGCTCGACCCTCGGAAGGGACAGACATGCTGGTTACAGAAGGGAGGCAACCGTGCGAATCGGTCAAGCACTGGGTCCATCGCACCTTGCGCCATGCGCTGATGACAGGACGGTTCCAGGCAGGTGAACCCGTCACCATTAACGGCCTGGCCGAGATGCTTGAAGTCAGCGCCATGCCGGTACGCGAGGCACTGCAATATCTGGTGGCCGACGGCGCGCTGGAACTTCTGGACAATCGCCGCGTGCGGGTGCCGGAGATGGTGCCGGAGAAATTCGACGAGATCCTTGCCGCCCGGATCGCGCTGGAGACGGTGGCGGCGGAGCGGGCGCTGCCGCAACTCGATTTCATCCGCATCGCCCGGCTGCAGCATCTCGATTCGGTCGTGGACGACGCCTACGATGCCGGCGACATCGAGCGAGGCATCGCAGCCAACTTCGATTTCCACCGCTGCATCTATGAGGTCCGATCCAACGGCGTCCTTCTGCCGATGATCGAGTCCCTTTGGCTGCGGCTTGGCCCCTTCATGCGCCACGCCGCGGAAAACCACTGGGCGAGTTATCAGGTCGACCGACACGCCGAGGCGCTGGAAGCGATACGCTGCAAGAACGCCGACGCATTGAAGGCCGCGATCACCGCCGATATCCAGGACGGTATCGGCCATCTTGGACGAGCGCAGTTTCTCGACACCGCCGCGCGCACGTTCGCGACGAGGCGGTAAGCCGGCGCGCGCGTGCACGCACCGCCCCCCTACAGGATGAAATCGCCCTTGGTCAGGTTGATGAGGCCTGCCAGTTCGATCTGGAAGTCGGCGCGGCCGTCGCGGTTGATATCGCCGTAGACGATCGTCCGGTCGTTGGCCGTGCCCTTGACGTCGAAGGTACGAAAGACCAGTTCGCCCGCCTTGCCGGAAAACTCGCCCTTACCGCGCCAGACAAACGCCTGGTCGCCGGCGACCTTCAAGTCGGCGTCGATCTTCGAGACGTCGAGCCTGTCCTCGCCGCGGACGAAGTCGGTGACGATGTCGCGCTTTCCCGCACCCGACAGCGGGCTGAAGCCGCCATTGTTGACGAAGCCGGAATGACCGGGCGCCGAATCCTTCACCGAGGCGAAGACGAAGACATCGCGGCCGGACCCGCCGGTCAGCACGTCGACGCCGGTGCCGCCGATCAGCGTGTCGTTGCCGGCCCCGCCCTTGATGACGTCGTTACCGACCTTGCCGTCCAGCACGTCGTTGCCCGAGGTGCCGGTCAGCCTGTCGTTGCCATAGGTGCCGGAAACAGGCTCCTTGACGTCCTTGACTGTGATCTTGAGCGCCTTCGACGCCTCGTAGCTCGTGCCGATCGAGGGATCATCGAGGCGCACGGTGACGTCGAGCGACGGGTTAGTCTCGAAATCGAGCTTGGCGCCCTTCTTCAGCCACAGCGCGCCGTTCCTGATCTCGAACAGCTTCGCATCCGCGCCGACGAGCGACAGGCGGTTGTTGCCGCCATCAGGATCGACAATCGACAGGTCCGCCACTTTGCGTGCGCTCGCCGTCGAGGCGTCCTCGGCGATCGCCGTCAGCACCTGTTTTGCGCCAAGCTTCGGTGCGTCGTTGACGGGGGTGACGGTGAAGTTGAAGGTCTGCGCGACCGGGGTCGACTTGTCCTCGTTGCCGTCCTCGACGAAGACCTTGAACGAGGCCTTCGTTGTCTCCGAGCCATCGTGCAGGAAGGCAACCTTGCCGGCGGCAAGCTCGGCGCCGGTAAAACTCGTCGCCGCCGTGCCGTTGACCAGCACTTTTCCGGCCACCTGGCTGGAGACGGTGAAGCGCACACCAGCGGGACTGTCGTCGGGATCGCTAAAATAGAGGTCCGTCGTGGTGATCTTGTAGCTCGCCACTTCCTTCACCGTGGCTTTCAGGTCGCCGGTGAGGACAGGGGCGGTGTTGAGGGCAGCGCCATCAATGACGATGTTGTGCCCGGAACCTATCGACCCGGGGCTTCCCGGGGTCGGCAGCGTCAAGACCGCATTGTCACCGCCGCTGTCCTTGATCGTACTGCCATTCAGCGACAAAGCTACGGTGGAGGCGAAGTCGAGATCCGCACTTCGATCGCCTGCCTGGACCATGTAGGAGAACGTCAGCGTCTTTGAGCCGGAGCCGCCAGCGTAGCTCGCGAGACGATCGGTGATACCCGTTTCGAGCAGGATCGTCGGCGTCCCCGTGACAAAGACGGCTTCGCTGAACGTGACCGTCACCGTGATCACGTCGCCGATCTTGTACGTACCGTCTGAAGCGCTCACGCCTACCGACCGGACGACCGGGTTCGGCGGAAGAACGTCGATAGCGATCGTGTCGGTGTCGGACAGCACGCCGCCGGTACCAGTCCCGCCTTGGTCACTAGTCGTGACCGTTATCGTCGCGGACCCGTTGTAGCCGGCGGTTGGCGTAAAACTTAGGCCGTCCAATGCCGCGTTGACCGCCGCCAGCGTGCCGGTGAAGGTCATTGTGGCATCGGCAGCACCATCACCAGTCGTGAAGCTCAGCCCGGTGGTCCCGCTCAACGAAATCGTGCCGTTCGTCGCGGCGAGCGTGATCTTGATGAAACCGCCGCTGATATCGACGTCGCCCACGGAGATCCCGTTGCCGTTGGCACTGCTCAACACGAGCGAGCCATTCTCCGCAACGGTGGCAAGGGCAGGCACCGTATTGACCGGCGCGTCGTTAACGGCGGTGACGTTGATGGGGACGCTGGCTGTGGCAGTTCCACCCTGACCGTCACTGATCGAAATGGTCAAAAAAACGCTGGAAGTCGCGTTCGGTGCGGTCCCGTATGCCACCTTGCCGGCGGCGATGAAGCCGTTGATGTCGGCGAGCGTGCCGGTCAGCGTGAGCGAATTGGTGCTGCCGCCGACCATGACACCGCTGCTCCCTGTTGCTGACAGGCCGCCGCTGGCAACCGCAAATGTGACGGTGACGGCGCCATTGCCAACGTCGATGTCATGGAAGGAAATACCGGCAAGTGCGGTCGCCACGTCTTCGGTGACGGTGATGCCTCCCGGAACACTGACCGAAGGCGCGTCGTTCGTCGGGACCAACTGGACTGTCGAGGTGATCGACAGGGCTGTGGTGTCGACGCCGCCGTTCGCCGTGCCGCCGTTATCTTTGATCGAGGTGATCGTGACCGTGCGGCTCGCGGCATCAGGCGCTTCACTCGTGTTCTGATATGTCATGCCATCGAGCAGCGACTGAACCGCCGCCGTGCCGGCACCGGCATGGGACAGCGTGAGAGTGGCCGTCGTGCCCACTAGGATGACGTTGCAGGTCCATCCGCCCGCAGTCACGACGTTGCCGGCCTCCAGCTTCACGTCTGTTCCGCCGATCTGCAGGATTTCCGCCGCTGTGTTCGAGACGTTGCTGACCATTAGCGTCAGTTGCGTGATCAATTGGCCGGCTTCGACAGTGGAAACGGATACGCCTGAGAAGAGATCGACGGCCGAGCCATTCTCGGTGAAAGGCAGGTTCGTGCCGGTGGCTGACAGGGTCGGAGCATCATTCACGCGGGTCACTGCGACACTCACGTCGGCACCGACACTGATCCCGCCGTCACCGTCATCGACGGTGACGCGGATGGTACGCGTGGCCGTCGACGGATCGTCGCCATTGTTTGCATAGGTCAGATTGCGCAAAAGCGCCTGCACAATAGCAGGGGTCGCGGACGCATTCAGAGTTACGACCAGATCGCTCGATCCCGTGCCGCCGGAGTACGTGCCGATCTGCACGCCGCCATAGGTTATGGCGTTTCCTGCGGCAACGCCGATCTGCCCCGCGCCGGTCCCCTGATTGCGGACGCCAAGCACATCCTGTCCCGTCGGACTCCCGACGATTGAAACCCTGACGGAGCCGCCGGCAAAGTCGGCCGAGTCGGGATCGGTCAGCGTCGCATTGCCGCCGGCATCGATCAGGACAGCGCTACTCCCCTCCCAATAGCTGACGCTGTCACCGTTGAGATTGCTGATGACGGGCGGGGCGCTTACGGCGGCCGCACCGACGACGATGTCGTCGATGAGGAAATAGAAATCCCTGGTATCGTTCTGTTGCACGATGCGAAACTCATCGATGCCGCCCCATGCAGCTCCGCTGAATGTCACTGTCATCGAAGTCATCGGAGTGTCCGTCGGCAGTGAAAAATCCTGCGTCGCACCGGCGACCGGCGAGCCGTTCCGGTATCCGACCACGCGGATATCAGGATTCATGCTGTCGGTGTCTGCGTCGTAGCGCAAGATTGTGAGGCTCTGGAGCGAGAACGCCTCGTGGGATGTTCCGGCGAAGCTCACCGCATTGCTCCCCACACCAGGAGCATCACCCACTACGAAAAGGGCTTGGTCCGCCGCTGTTGAAATTGGCGGAATGTTGTTGTTGAGATAGATGGCTTCGATCGGCGTACCGTTCAGAAAGGAAACCGTCCATCCGCCGCCCTGCCAGGTGCCGACGGCAGAATTTTCATCTACCAGTCCGTCGAAATTGATGCTTGTCGGTGCGGCCATGTTCGTTGCTCCAGCAGTGTCCCAGTTGTTCATTTCGCCGTCGCGGTGTCCGTCCGTGAGCCAAGTGTGTGCGCCAGCATCTGTTTGCGGAGCCGTTTGGGGGCGGCGCTTACATCCGCCACTTCAGCCCGATGCGGATCGTGTCGAGCGTCGCGTCGTTTTCAAAGCGCGGGAAGGCGTCGGGCGGAAAGACTGCCGCACCTGTGGCCGTCACCGTGCCGAAATCGTAGTGCAGGTATTCCAGCCCGACCGACCAGTTCGGCTTGAAGCGCCATTCGACACCGCCGCCGGCCACCCAGCCGCCCTTCGTGCCGCCACCGGAGACGTCCATCTCCCCGGGTGCCGTGATTGTCGGGTTGCTGTAGGCACGCACGTCCACGTTCGCCAGCGCATAGCCGCCGGTGACGTAGAACAGCACGTCGGAGGTGGTGACACCCGCACGGACCCGCGCGCTCGCTGCCCAGTCGATATCGAAGCTCGCGTGCGTATCACTGCTGATCGCAGACGTGCCGGTCGCCCCGAAGTTCATCAGCGAGAAGTCGAGGACGCCGCCGAGCACCAAGGCGGTGCCGCCGAGATCGAACTGCCGGTCGCAACCGGCCTCGACGCCGCCCGCCAGCCCGCCGTCATCGGTGGAGGTCGTGTCGTAGAAGCCGTCGTTCCAGAACACGTCCATGCCGGCATAGGGACCCTCGCGATAGGGCGTGTCGGTCGCATCGACATCGGCGCGACCATAGCCGGCATTGGCACCCAGATAGCAACCGGACCAGGACGCAGCACCGGCAGTCGAGGCCTGATCGGCAGCAAATGTACCGGCGGTCGCAGACAATATCAGCGAAGCGGCCGAAACGACCATGAGCGTGAAACGACAGGGCACTGACTTCCCCCCGGAAGCGAAAATTATAAAATAATCAACAACTAATGCGCTCGAATCGAGCCATTGCCACCAGAGCGCGATATATCGCGTCGACGCGGCCTGCAAAAGGTCAAAAATCCGATAGGCTTATGAATACACTAACAAAAATGCCATCAATGGTGGGCGTGCAGCAACAGCGAGCCCGCCATAGTTGCAAAGAAGCAAAAAACGCGGAGCGGCAACGATTCCGCTTCCCGCAAAAAAAACGATGAAACGCCCGCGAGACGCAACCGCGTCAAATTTCGTAGTCGACGGTCACGTTCAGCGAGGCAATGAAGCGCCTGGTGCGCTCACGTTCGGGCCGGGCGAAGATCTGCGCTGGAGGTCCGCTCTCGACGATGACGCCGCCATCGAGAAACACCACCTTGTCGGCCACGCGCGAGGCGAGCCTCAGATCGTGCGTCGCCATCATCATCGTCGTACCCTCGCGCGCCAGCCGGCCGAGCACGTCGACCACCTCTTCGGCGAGTTCCGGATCGAGCGCCGAGGTCGGCTCGTCGCAGAGCAACACACGCGGGGAGGGGGCAAGCGCGCGGGCGATCGCGACGCGCTGCTGCTGGCCACCGGAAAGCGTCGCCGGCCAGGCGTCCGCCTTGTGCGCCATGCCGACTTTCTCCAACAGTTCCATCGCCCGTGACCGCGCGCGCTCCGTCGGCCATTTCAGCACGGTCACAAGACCTTCCATGACGTTCTCGATCGCTGTGCGATGCGGAAATAGCTGAAAATTCTGGAACACCATGCCCGTCTGACGGCGCAGGCGCTGGATATCCACCCAGCCGATCCGCGCGCCTTCCGAGAAGGTGAGCGCCTCTTCGCCGATGCGCACGGTGCCGCGCGTCGGAATTTCCAGGAGATTGACGCAACGCAGCAGGGTGCTCTTGCCCCCGCCCGAGGGACCTACCAGCGCGGTCACCGTGCCTTCCGGCATCTCGACGCTGACGCCGTTGAGCACCACATTGTCGCCGAAGCGCTTCTCGATGTTCTCAAGCTCGATCATGCGCGCGCCTCCAGGTAGCCGCCATAACGGGAGAAGCGCTTCTCCAGCCGCACCTGCAGGGCGGAAAGGACCGAACTCATGGCGAGATAGATCAGGGCCGCCTCGATATAGAGGATCAGCGGTTCGTAGCTGGTCGCGACGATGCGCTGCGCCGTCTGGAACAGTTCCGGAACCGTGATGGCGGCGGCGAGCGACGTGTCCTTGACCAGCGAGATGAAGGTGTTGGACAACGGTGGCACGGCAGTGCGGCCCGCCTGCGGCAGGATGGTACGCCGCATTGCCTGCCCCCAGCTCATGCTGATCGAGTAGGACGCCTCCCATTGGCCACGCGGCACCGAGGCGATCACCGCGCGGATGATCTCGGAGGTGTAGGCACCGACATTTAGGCTGAAGCCGATCAGCGCGGCGGGAAAGGCATCGAGCAGGATACCGAGGCTCGGCAGCCCGTAGAAGATCACGAACAACTGCACGAGAAGCGGGGTGCCGCGGAAAATCCAGACATAGAAGCGGGCGATCGCGACAAGCGGCTTTGGCCCAAACAGCCTGACGATCGCGACAAGGAGCCCGAGCGACAATCCGAAGGTGAAGGACAGAAGCGTCAAGGGAATCGTGAAGACGAGACCGGCCCACAGGAGCGGGCCGAGCGAGTCGAGCATCAGTTGGAGCCAGTGCGGCAAGGCAAACCTCAAAAATACGCGCTCCGGCGCGGTACCCGGAAGCTCGACAATCTACAAGACAAGCGGCGAGGGCGTCACGCTCCTTTTACGGAGCCATACTGCCGGCCACAAACGGCAAGACCCCGGAACCATTGGGTTTCCAGGGTCTCGTGCGGTTTGCCGATTACTTCGACACGTCCTGTCCGAAATACTTGTCGGAGATGTTCTGGTAGGTGCCGTCGGCCTTGATTGCGGCCAGCGCCTTGTTGATCGCCTCGACCAGCTCCGGATCGCCCTTGCGCACGATGATGCCGGAATAGTCGGCACCAGCCTGTTCAGCGGCGATCTTCACGTTCGCATCCGGCTTCTGCTTCTTGAAGTCGAGGAAGGACAGGCTGTCATTGATCGTCGCATCGGCGCGGCCGGTCAAGACGAGCTGGATCGACTGGTCGAAGCCGTCGGTGCCGACGAGTTCGGCGCCGCTCTCCTGGGCGAGCTTGCCGAAGTTCGAGGTCAGCGACTGGGCCGACTTCTTGCCCTTCAGGTCGGCAAAGCCCTTGATGCTGTCGTCGTCCACCCGCACGATGAGCACGGCCTTCGACGCGATGTAGGGTTCGGAGAAGTCGTATTTCTGCTTGCGCGCCTCGGTGATGCCGACCTGATTGATGACAGCATCGTAGCGGTTGGCATCGAGACCGGCGATCAGGCCGTCCCACTTCCCTTCCAGGAATTCGGCCTTGACGCCGAGCTTTTCGGCGACGGCCTCGCCGATCTCGACGTCGAAGCCGACGAGCTTGCCGCTGGCGTCATGGTAGGTGAAGGGCGCGTAGGTGCCTTCGGTGCCGATCTTGAAGGTGCCCGTGGACTGGATCGCTGCGAGGTTATCGCCGGCTGCGGCCGGAAGCAGGAATGCAGCTTGCAGGAGGGTGGCGGCGGCGAGAGGCTTGAACCAGGACATGTCGATCTCCGTTTGGTCACTGAACTGATATGCTCTAGATCGCAAATTCCTCAACCATATGGAGCAAATGAAACTGCTTTCGTTCCGATGGAATGCGAATACTTTTCCAATATTCGATAGCTTTTGTGTACTTCAGTCCGGCGGCATCATAGTGGCCGTTTTGCCGGTGCCGATAATCGGTCAATTGATATCAAGCAGAGCCAGCGTGCGAGAATCCGGAACGCCGCCATAGAAGCGCTGCAACGCCGCCTCGAACGGCGTGGGATCGGCAGCGGCGGCGGCAAACAACGTCAGCGACGATCGGAATTTCATGTCGTCGGGCGAACCGAAGATTTCGTGAGCGGACTTTTCCGGAACGGCGAGAACAGCTCCGGTACATTCCAAAAGACGCCCACCGAGAACAGGATCGGCCAGATAGGCAACTGCCTCGTCGAGCGTGGTTATGGCGTATCGTTGCGTCATGGCCGACATCCCGAGCCCCTCGATCTGCGGGAAGATGTACCACATCCAATGGGTCTCCTTCCGCCCGGCACGCAACTCTGCGAGCGCGCGCTGGTAGATCGCCCCCTGAGCCTCGTGAAAACGGGAAAGGTCGTGGCCCAACGCCGGGCTCCATCGTTCCATCCGGATATCGACGCAATGAGAAAGAGTAGCACATTCGCTCAACGCCGGCACGGTCGCCAGTAAACATCGAGTTGATCGCCAAGATACGGTGGCGAGCAGGGGCGCTCTGATACCGCCCCCTCTCCTCAGTCATTCATTCATGCGTGGATTTGGTGCCGCATATTGCAGCAGCCAATCGCGCACCTTCGCCGCGCCGGCGGTATGTTGCGACCGGCGCGGCACCACGACGTAGAAATCCGCCGCGACGCGCATTGTCTGGTCGAATGCGCGAACGAGCCTGCCGGCAGCAATATCCTCCTTTACGAACATGGTGCTTGCCAGTGCGATCCCGTGTCCCGCGATTGCGGCCTCGATCGCGTGGGACGTCTGGTTGAAACGGACGCTCTTGGAAGCCCGCGACGGTGTGCGCCCAAGTATGCCCGCGATGAACTCTGGCCACTGGTTGTGTGTGTCGTGGAGGAGAACGAACCGGTCGAAATCACCCGCAGCGAGCGGCCCGTTGTTGGCCGACAACAAGGCAGGACTGCAGACGGCCGCGACCTCCTGCTCGAACAGCAGTTGCGCTTCGACCCCACTACCGAACGGCGGCCGACCGAGCCGCACGGCAATGTCCACGCCGTCCGTCTGAAAGTTGGACAGCCGCTCGCTGGCAAGGATCCGCAGGTCCAGTTCCGGATGGGCCGCCAGGAATTCAGGAAGCCGCGGGATCAGCCATTTCGAGGCGAAGGTCGGCGTAACGCTGATCGTGAGGTGGAGCGGTTCGGGCCGCAGCGTCGCCGTTGCCTCGGCGATCAGTTCGAACGCGCGCCGAATGTTTGCGACATACGTTCGACCGGCATCGGTGAGTATCAGGGAACGTGGCTGGCGATCGAAGAGCCTGAGGCCAAGCTGCGCCTCAAGGCCACGGACCTGCTGCGCCACCGCGCCCTGCGTTACGCCAAGTTCCTCCGCCGCCAGCCTGAAATTCAGATGCCGCGCGGCAACCTCGAAGGCACGTAGACCGTTGAGCGGCGGAAGTCGGCGGACAATCTCGGCCATGCGATAGAATTTCTACTGTCTTCTGCCACTCGATCTGGCTCGAACCCGTGGTTCGGCAATGCTATCATTGTTGCCATCAAGGCATTTGCACGCAAGAATGCGTGGCGAACAGAGGAAAGGCAAGAGCGATGACAGTAGAAAAGGTGGCTCTGGTAACCGCCGGCGGCAGCGGCATGGGGGCTGCGACCGCCCGACGCCTTGCAGCCGATGGATATCGCGTTGCGATCCTCTCCTCTTCGGGTAAGGGCGAAGCGCTCGCAAGGGAGCTGAACGGCGTGGGTGTCACCGGTTCCAACCAGTCGAACGACGATCTGAAGCAGCTGGTCGATCTGGCGATGCAGACCTTTGGGCGCATCGACGTATTGGTCAACAGCGCCGGTCATGGGCCGCGTGCACCCATCATCGAGATCACGGATGAGGACTGGCACAAGGGGCTTGACGTCTACCTGATGAACGTGATCCGCCCAACGCGCCTCGTCACGCCTATCATGCAGGCACAGAAGTCCGGCGCGATCGTCAACATCTCTACCGCCTGGGCCTTCGAGCCATCCGCCATGTTCCCGACATCAGCCGTGTTCCGGGCCGGGCTCGCTTCTTACACGAAGATCTTCGCCGACACCTATGCCGCCGAGAACATCCGCATGAACAACGTGTTGCCGGGCTGGATCGACAGCCTGCCGGCAACCGAGGAACGCCGCGCCAGTGTTCCCATGCAGCGCTATGGCCGCAGCGACGAGATTGCCGCCACTGTGGCATTTCTCGCCTCGGAAGGCGCCGGCTACATCACAGGCCAGAACGTCCGCGTGGACGGCGGATTGACGCGCTCGGTCTAACTGCTGAGCATACGATCGGGGCTGAAACCCTGGCATCGCTCGCCATCCTCGGCTTGGACCTGAGGATGGCATTCACGGGATAGCAGGCTCAGCGGCTGCGCGCCTTCACTCGGTCATGCAGCAGCATGCAGACGGCGCCAGGCAGTTTCAGCGCCTCGGCCGCACGCACCCGTTCCTCGGTGTAGTGACCTTTTTCGTGCAGGCAGTTCAGCGTGCCGATCACCTCGCCGTCGACGATGATCGGCACGTTGATGACGGATTCGCAGCCGAGCGACCGGATCAGCTCGTGGTCGTCGAACACGGCCGCGATCTCCTCGATCGTGTTGGCGACGAAGGTCCGCTTCTGATTGAGAGTGATCTCCGACCAATGCGTCTCATTGTAAGGTTTGGTGCCGGAGACGGGATAGACCTGAGGCATGTTGGAGTAGGTTCTCTCGGAAAGCCGCTCCTTCGTATCGCTGGTCATGATCGTGAAAAGCTTCACGCCGACGGTCTCGCGCACCAGCGCTTCCAACGCGGCATAAGCCTTGTTCGGCTGGTTGCCGGCCTCGGCGACGGCCGCGACGAATTTCTGATAGTCAGGCGATTGCATTTTTCGCTCCGTGAAGTTGGCGCGGGCGGCGGGAAACCGACAGCGGCCTTGTGATGTCCACTGACTATCAGCCGAATACCTATCCGAAGTTAATCCGACAATCGCCTGAGGGAATTCGTTGTCGCAGGTCGCACGGTTGAACGCGGCGCGACAGACGGATAGGTTCCGCCGCGATCGATTGTATTCTTTTCGGAGGTCCTCTTGAATTCTGCTGTAGCGCGCGTCCTGCTGGCTCTTTTCCTGTCAACGCCGGCGGTTGCGCACGCCGAATGGCAAGCGGTCGAGCAGGTGCGGACCTATGCGATCACCGGAACGACGGGCATGGAACTCTACCAGTCGATCGGCGAGCGGGGACCGGAGGTCAGGGGCAGCCGCGCCATTGCGTTCACCGATTTCAAGCTGACCTGGTCGCGCAAGTACGAACCAAAGAACGGCGGCTGCGTTCTGGCCTCCGCGCGTCCAAACCTCGTCATCACATACATGCTGCCGAAACCCGCCAAGAAGCTGCCAGCGCCGGTGAAAACCAAATGGGAGACATTCTTCGCAGGAGTCCAGGCCCATGAACGCGTGCACGGCGACTTCATCAAGGACATGGTGCGACAGATCGAGGAAGTTTCCGTTGGCTTGACCGTGGCCGACGATCCCAACTGCAAAAAGATCCGAAAGGAACTCACCCGGCGACTCGGCCCCATTTCGAAAGCGAAAGGCAAGCAGGACAGCGACTTTGACCGCACCGAACTGAAGAGCGGAGGTAACGTCCGCAAGCTGGTTGTCGACCTTGTGAACGACGGGCTTGGGCCTCTGTGACCGCAATGTGTGTCTGGGTGTGGTCCACGCGCTCTCTGCCAGCCGACCTGTTATCCGGCTTACTCGTCTCATCCTGAATACGGATTCCGATTTTTAAAGCAATGAGGTAGCATGAGCTCGCCTCCTGCCGGAGGCCCCGCGGAATGCGGTGTCACGGGGAGAACGTGATGGCCAAGCATGCTCCACGCGAGAACATTCAGATTGCCGACTATCCCGCCTATCAGGGGGGACCGTTCTTCGAGCTGCAGGAACGGATGGGGCTGCTGAAAAAGGACGCCCTCAACGCACCACGGCGCGCGCTGATCTACGTCGCCATAGCCTGGCTCGTTCCGCTGATCCTTGCCCTGCCCGACAGCCTGCGCCTCCAGCCTTTTGGCGAAACCTACATTACCGATGTGAGCCTGTGGGGGCGGTTCGTGCTGGCAATCGGCGCACTTGTGCTCGCGGAGCAGCAGGTGGAGGACCGTCTGCGGGTGAAGCTTAGGCATTTCGCAGCCGCGCCGTTGATCGCGCCGGAATCGATGCCGGCTGCGGCAATGGCCGTAAACGATGCGCTTCGGCTGCGTAGTTCGCGTCTTGCCGAAAGCATTTGCCTTGCGCTTGGATATCTCGCGGCACTCTGGGCCATCACGCATCATCTGGAGGGGAATGGACTTGCATGGGCGGGGACTGCCGGTCACGTCACGATTGCCGGCTGGTGGACGCTGCTTGTAAGCCTCCCGCTCTTCTGGTTTCTGATGCTGCGCGGCTTCTGGCGACATTACGTATGGTCGCGCTTGCTACGTGCAATCGCTCAGCTCGAATTGCGGCTGGTGGCGAGTCATCCGGATGGCAAGGGCGGGCTGGCGTTTCTGGCGGACTATCCGAATGCCTATCGAACCTTCATGTTCGGCCTCAGTTGCGCCGTCGCCGCTGCCTTCGCCAAGCACATTACGGCGGAGGTGCTTTCGATAAAGACGCTAACCACGATCATGGGGGTCTGGCTCGCGGTTGTGCTCGGCTTCTTCGTCTATCCGCTATCGGCCTTCCAGGCACCGCTGCGCCGCTTGCGCGAGGCGACGATGCTGGTGTCGGCGACGCAGGCCACGCAACGCCTTCGCCAGGACGAGCGCAAGACGCTCTCGCGCAACATTGCCGCCGACGGCACGGTTGAGCCCGCAGCTGATGCGGAGATACCCGATCCGGGCAAGCTCTATGAAAGTGCGAGGAAGCTCTCGCCGGGGCTCCTTTCCCGCATTGCGGTGCTGCCGCTCTCGGCCATGGCGCTGCTGCCGTTCGCCATCGTCGGGATCACGCAGATTCCCTTCGAAGACGTGCTTTCCCTCCTTAAGAAGCTGTTGGTTCTGTGAGTCTCGCGACGACCTGGATTGAAACGACGCGGACAGCTACGCAAATTTCACAAGAACCCAAATGAACAGCGCTTAAGTTTCTGCTTTTAAAGTATTTATCGACGCAGATCCAGGACATATCGACGCTGGGATAGGGGGCTTATGGCAGCCGCTGGAAAGGGGCTGTTAACCTTTATTTTCTATTCCGAGGGCAGGGGTTTCATGCCTTCCGGTAGTTCCAGCGTTGCAGGTTTCCATGCGTCCTTCCCGTACGACTTCGCCCTCCGTCAACGACGTCTCAGCGACCCACAACGGTAGCTCCAGCCAGCCGGCCGAAGTTACGCTCCCCGGGATGACTGTCACCGGAGAGGTGAATGCCGGCACCGATTTGCCGGCCTGGCAGAGTGCATTCGTTCTCGGGCCGAACGTCCGTTTCACACGCACGCCGGAAAGCGCCTATGCGCGCAAGCCTGCGCCAGTGGACGAGACGAAAATGGCGGAGGTGGCCGAGACCAAGGTGATTGAATTGACCGTGGCAAAAGAAGAAGTCGTGACACCGGTTCCGGATGTGGTCCAGCCGGATCTGGACAGCACGGTCATGCGCAAGATCGAAGGCGGTCATGCACGCGCCGCCGCGTCGGCCGAGCCACGCAGCGGCCCTGCTGAAGCCACCGCAGCCCAGAGCGTTGAAGGCGACAGCGGCGCATTGGCTCTCTACCTGCGCCTCAAGCGTGAGATGACCGAGACCCGCCACGAATTGCGGCCGGCCTCTTTCGTAGAACCATATCCGGCTGCTCAAGCAACCGAATCGGCCTTCGCCAAAGCACCACGAGCCACCGCGTTGCCAACGCCGCCCATTGGTGCGTTCGGCCTTTCCATCTCCGACTACGCTCTCTGGGAAATCATGGGCCCGGATGTCGACCTCGCAGGTCTTGTGCCGGCAGACCGTGTGGCGCTGCCCCACTTCGACGTAAGCCCGGAATCGGCCGCATCGCGCTACCGCGAAGTTGTCATCAGAAGCAGACACGCACCTGCAGCGCCGGTCGCCACGGCAAGTGTCGCTCCAGCGCTACCGATCGCTCCTGTCCAGGCCGTGCGCGCCAACGCACCACCGATGACAAAGCCGCTCTCTCCCAGCGCCTGCTTTGCCGCGCGCCCATCCGCAAGTCCCTCCAGTTACGTAGCGCGGCCAAATCCCGCGGCAACTGTGACGGCGGCGAAGGCGCCCACCCCACCGTCTTCGGTTACGCCGGCCGCCGCTTCGGGCTCCTTGGTCCAGTCAGGTTCCCGCCCGCGCACATTCACGGCGCCGTCGAACGCTGCAGAAACCACGCCTGCATCGGCAACTCGCCAAGTCACCGTCGCTGCAAGCTATGCCTCGTACTCCGCCCTGTCGTCGATGTCGGCCTTCCAGGCTACGAGCATTCAAGCGACGGCAACGGCAGATGCGTGGCAGATGCCGACACTGTTGTCCGCCACCGTTGCAGCGTCGCCGGACGAAGCCCCGGTTCCCGTCCCGGCACCGGAGGCGATTGCGCTGCCGGCGATTAACCACGACGAAACGTCCCTCCCGGCTGCAACGGCGACACCTGCTGCCAGGGTAACGCCTGCTCGGTCCCGTTCACTCGCACGCTCCGGTCTATTTGCTTCGGCTGATAACAACCCGGACTATGAATTCCCGCCTGTCGAGCTACTGCAGCAGCCCGTCGGCGAGCAGGCGCACACGATGACCCAGGAGGCGCTGGAGCAGAGCGCGGGCCTGCTTGAGAGCATCCTCGAGGACTTTGGCGTCAAGGGCGAGATCATCGATGTGCGACCCGGTCCGGTCGTTACCCTCTACGAATTCGAGCCGGCACCCGGCGTCAAATCCTCCCGCGTCATCGGTCTTTCCGACGACATCGCTCGCTCCATGTCTGCG
Organism: Rhizobium sp. ARZ01; assembly: GCF_014851675.1. Classification (NCBI taxonomy): domain Bacteria; kingdom Pseudomonadati; phylum Pseudomonadota; class Alphaproteobacteria; order Hyphomicrobiales; family Rhizobiaceae; genus Rhizobium; species Rhizobium sp. ARZ01. The sequence goes on along the minus strand of NZ_JACVAE010000004.1, from coordinate 140,688 downwards.
CTCTCGGCTCGCGTCGCCGTCGTCCCGGGCCGCAACGTCATCGGTATCGAACTGCCGAACGCCGTTCGCGAGACCGTCTATTTCCGCGAACTGATCGAGTGCGAAAGCTACTGGGAGACGAAGTTCAAGCTGGCGGTCTGCCTCGGCAAGACGATCGGCGGCGAACCGGTCATTGCCGAACTCGCCAAGATGCCACATCTGCTCGTCGCCGGCACCACCGGCTCGGGCAAGTCGGTCGCGATCAACACGATGATCCTGTCGCTCCTCTACCGGCTGAAGCCCGAGGAATGCCGCCTGATCATGGTCGACCCGAAGATGTTGGAACTCTCTGTCTATGACGGCATCCCGCACCTTCTGACGCCCGTGGTCACCGATCCGAAGAAGGCCGTAATGGCGCTGAAGTGGGCCGTGCGCGAGATGGAGGACCGTTATCGCAAGATGTCGCGCCTTGGCGTGCGCAACATCGACGGCTTCAACACCCGCGCTGCCACCGCTCGCGCCAATGGCGAGACGGTGATGTGCGACGTGCCGAAGGGCTTCGACCGCTCGACCGGCGAGCCGACTTACGAGCAGGAGGAAATGGACCTCACGCCGATGCCGTACATCGTCGTCATCGTCGACGAGATGGCCGACCTGATGATGGTCGCCGGCAAGGAGATCGAAGGGGCGATCCAGCGGTTGGCGCAGATGGCGCGCGCGGCCGGCATCCACCTGATCATGGCGACCCAGCGCCCCTCCGTCGACGTCATCACCGGCACGATCAAGGCCAACTTCCCGACGCGCATTTCCTTCCAGGTCACTTCGAAGATCGACAGCCGCACGATCCTCGGTGAACAGGGTGCCGAACACCTGCTTGGCCAGGGCGATATGCTGCACATGATCGGCGGCGGCCGCATCGCCCGCGTGCACGGCCCATTCGTCTCGGACTCGGAAGTCGAAGCCGTCGTCGCGCATCTGAAGACGCAAGGTCGCCCGGAATATCTCGGCACTGTCACCGAAGACGCAGATGAGGAAGAAGCTGCGGAGCCTGAGGACACCGCCGTATTCGACAAGTCTGCGATGGGCGAGGAGGACGGCAACGACCTCTACGACAAGGCTGTCAAGGTTGTCCTGCGTGACCGCAAGTGCTCGACTTCCTACATCCAACGCCGCCTTTCGATTGGCTACAACCGCGCCGCCTCGCTGGTCGAGCGGATGGAGCGGGACGGCCTCGTCGGAGCGGCGAACCATGTCGGCAAGCGCGAGATCCTCAACGGAAGCCGCGACAGCGTGCCGTCCATGGAGATGTTGGACGACGAAGACTGATCCACATCGCTGAGGTCTGTGGAGTGGCGGCAAGCCCGCCACCCTTCAGCTTGAGAACTGCCGCCGTGTCGGCGCACCGAATGGTGTATTTGTCCGCCGCCTCATTGAAGCGGCGGACGATTTCAATCAGGCCCCTTCCGGGCGATGCACCGTCTTGATCTCGAGGAAGTCCTCGAGCCCGAAGATGCCACCCTCGCGACCATTGCCGGACTGCTTGTAGCCGCCGAAGGGGCTGCCATATTTATGCGATCCGCCGTTGATGTGGACCATGCCGGCACGAAGACGGCTTGCGACCCGTTCGGCACGATCCGCACTGCCGGTCTGGATGTAGGCGGCGAGACCATAATTGGTGTCGTTGGCGATCGCGATCGCCTCTTCTTCCGTGTCGAACGGAATGATCGCAAGCACCGGCCCGAACACTTCTTCACGCGCAATCCGCATGTTGTTGTTAACGTCGGCGAAGATCGTCGGCTTGACGAAGTAGCCGGTCTCGAAGCCCTCGGGCTTGCCGGGGCCGCCCACCAGCACACGCGCGCCTTCGGCAACGCCCGCCTCGATCAGCGCCTGAACGCGACCAAACTGAATGTGCGAGACGAGCGGTCCGATGTGACCGCCTTCGTTTTCCGGATTGCCCACCTTCACCGCCTTGCCCGCTTCCTGCGCAATGGCAACGGCCTTGTCATAAACCGAGCGCTGCACGAGCATGCGCGTCGGCGCATTGCAGGACTGGCCGGAGTTGTTGAAGCAGTCGGCCACGCTCTCGGCAACGCGCTCTTCCAGGTTCGCGTCCTCGAAAACGATGTTCGGTGACTTGCCGCCCAGTTCCAGCGTCACGCGCTTGACAGTTTCGGCTGCGTCCTTGCTGACGGCGATGCCGGCGCGGGTCGAGCCGGTGAACGACATCATGTCGATGTCCTTGTGCTTCGACAACGCCGCGCCGCATTCGATGCCGTCGCCGTTGACGAGATTGAAGGTACCGGCCGGGAAACCCGCCTCGTGCACCATCTCGGCGTAGAGGATGGCATTGAGCGGGGTGAATTCGGACGGCTTGATCACGCAGGTGCAGCCCGTGGCAAGGGCTGGAACGACCTTGAGTGCAACCTGGTTGATCGGCCAATTCCACGGCGTGATGAGTCCGCAAACACCGATCGGCTCGCGGCGCACGACATCGCCGTTCGGCAGAACTTCGCGGCTCTTCAGATGCTTGAGCGCATCGATGAAGCCCTGCAGATGACCGACTCCGACATCCGCCTGCTGCTCAATGCTCATGGTGATCGGCGCGCCGAGCTCCAGCGTGATCGTGCGGGCCATTTCGTCGTAGCGGCGCTTGTAGATCGAAAGAAGCTTTTCCAGCAGCGCAATGCGCTCGTCCAGGCTCGTCTGGCTGTAGGTGGCAAAGGCCTTCTTGGCAGCAGCGACGGCGCGATCGATGTCAGCGGCAGTGCCCATGGAAATCCAGGCGATCGGCTTTTCCGTGGCCGGATTGATGACTTCCAGATCGTTGGCCTTCAGCGGATCGACCCACTTGCCGTCGATATAGAATTTGCGCTTGTCGAGCATTTTTTCCTCCCGTCGCATCTGTCAAATCGTTGTTCGTTGCCGGAATGGCCGGCGACCCAGCGGGAATGTCGACTGCTCGGAGACAAAGAGCAATAGGTGGAGAAAGAAAAATTTGATCACATTTTTCAAACTGTGATCGTTTTCCGGTCAGTCCTTGGTTTGAGCGGCGTAGAATGCGCGCACATCGGCAGTGAATTGCCGCCGTTCCTCCGGCTTCGTATAGAACATGTGGCCCCCGCGATAGACTTGAAGTATCGCCCGGCCGGAAGCGAGCGTGGCCGGCAGGTGATCGATGACATATCGGCTGACACCGTAGGGCGTCAGCGCGTCGCTATAGCCATGCGCCACCAACAGCCGGAAAGAGGGAACAACCGACAGGAGATTGCGCAGATCGCGGGTGGCGCCGACGTCCGAACGGGCACCACCCCAGTCCCAGCGCCGGTTCACATCCTTATTGAGCAGGTGATAGGTCAGTTCCGTGGGAAACCCCAGCTCGTCGCGGGCGTAGTTTGCAAAGGCCGCGCCATAGGCGCGCGTGTAACCCTCCAGGATCGGATCCGCGCCGCGGTCGGCATCGGTCTCGGGGTAGGGGTCGTCAAAGAGCACGGCAGCATCGTAGGGACTTGCGACCTTGCCGTCGGCCGCCGCTAGGTTCTTGGTATAGATTTCGCCAACAAAGCCCCGCGCGCGGGCAATGGCGTCCTGCTCGATCCCCGTCAGCTGTGCAACGCGCTGGTAGAAGCGATCCGCCGCTTCTCCGGCAAGAGGGGGGCCTGCAAGGGAGACGAGATAGTCGCTCATCGCAAATTTCTCGGCCTCGGCCACTGCTTGCTCGCTGAAAATACCCTTGCGTTCCAGTTCTGCCGCAGCAAGCGACGGAAGCTGAAGGGCGGCACCCAGCGGATAGTCAGTCGCGCCGAAAATAAGCCGGCTTTCGATGAGCGGCGAAACCATCACGATCCCGGACGCCACGATCCCTTGCGTATCCTTCAACGCACTTGCCACCTTGGCCGCCCGAAAACCACCATAGCTTTCGCCGAGCAGATACTTCGGCGAGCCGGTGCGGCTGTTTTTCTGGATATAAAGGGCAATGACCTTTGCCAGGCTTTCTGCGTCCTGCCGAACGCCGTAGTAGGCGGACTCAGCTTCCTTATCGGCCGCCCGGCTCCACCCCGTTCCCACCGGATCAATCAGCACAAGATCGGTGAACGTGAGCCAACTGTCCGGATTGTCGACAAGCACGGACTGCGTTCCGTCGCGATTACTCGCTCCGAATTCAAGAATGCGCGGCCCCACCAGGCCAAGATGGAGATAAGCGGAAGCAGCGCCTGGCCCACCGTTAAAGGCGAATGTGATGGGCCGATCGACTCGGGCGCCTTTTGCCACGTGGGCGGTATAGAAGACCTTCGCTGTAACCTTGCCGTCATCGCCGCGAAGCTCGATCGTGCCGGCTGTCGCAGTGTAAGCGATCTCGCCAGTCCCCAGCTTCAGCGTGTGTGCAGTGACGGCATCGGCTGGCAGCAGGCTCAAAATGGCTTCATTCTGAACCTGCTTCTGCTCGTTGCCCTGCTCCCGTGCTGAAAGGGGCGTAGGGATGGCCAGGAGAAGAAGGGCGAGGACGGCGAAGAAATGACGCAACACCCGACTCCTTTCGATCCGTTGATCATGCACCAGCGCTAGTATCCACTCTAAGGATTGGGGGAGAACATCGGAATTCAACACAAATTGATCTTCGAGCTTCGCAACGCAGCCCCGACACGCGAGTGCAAGCGCGATGGCAGGGCTTCATCGCCATAGATAGCGCCCACCATTCGGACGCTATCGACCATGCAGCAGTCCATTGAGGCCCACCTTAAGGCAACCAAAGCAAGACAAGGAGAGACCCATATAGTAGCCGCGGCAAGCAGGAAAGGCGGTAGCACGACTTCCAAATACGGCATCACGCGCATGTCGAGCGCCAAATTGGAGAGTTAGCTGCCCTCAGGTGTCAGTGTCGCGATACGTTGGCGTGGTGCCGGTTCATCTCGCAGACCTCTTCGCCCTGACTCATCACAGGGCCGGCAAAATCGATGTCGAAGCGGGCGATGCGAGACAATTCTTTGGGACCTCTAGTGACAGCCCTTGCCTTCCTCGCCCGTCGCCAGCCGCTCCAGGATCGGACAGTCCGGCCGGTCGTCACCGTGACAATGGGCGGAGAGATGCTGCAATGTCTGCACCATCTCCTGCAATTGACGCATCTTAGCGGTCAGTTCCTCGATGTGCTCGCCGGCGATGCGTTTCACATCGGCAGAGGCGCGACCGCGGTCTTGCCAAAGCGTGAGCAGATCGCGGATCTGGGCGATGGAGAAACCCAAATCGCGCGAACGACGAATGAAGGCGAGGGTCGCGAGATCCTTCGGGCCGTAGGTGCGGTAGCCCGAGCCGGTCCGACCGGCCTCCTTAATGAGGCCGATCGATTCGTAGTGGCGGATCATCTTCGCCGTGACGCCGCTTGCGGCTGCCGCTTCACCGATGTTCATGCCCAGCTTTCCTTTGGCTTGTTTGTGGCGCCGGCCGGATGAAACCGTTTCAGCCTGAGCGCATTGCTGACCACGAAGACACTGGACAGCGCCATCGCGCCAGCCGCAATTGCCGGCGACAGCAGGATGCCGAAAGCCGGATAGAGCACCCCGGCAGCTACCGGGATGAGCACGACGTTGTAGCCGAACGCCCAGAACAGGTTCTGGCGTATGTTGCGCATCGTGGCCCTCGAAAGAGCGATACCAGTCGCAACGCCGCGCATGTCACCCGCCATCAAAACGATGTCGGCACTTTCGATCGCAACGTCCGTACCGGTGCCGATGGCGATGCCGGTATCGGCGGCGGCAAGGGCGGGGGCGTCATTGATGCCATCGCCGACAAAAGCGACCTTCTTCCGGCCACCTTCGGAGAGAGACTGCACGGCAGTAACCTTGCCATCCGGCAGTACCTCCGCCATCACCTTATCGATACCAAGCGTGGCGGCGACCCCTTCGGCCGTGCGGCGGTTGTCGCCGGTGATCATCGCCACCTTGATGCCGAGCGCCTTCAGTTGCGCGATCGCTTCCTTCGTCGTCGGCTTGACCGGGTCGGTTACCGCGAAGAGGGCTGCAAGTTTGCCGTCGATAGCCGCATAGAGCGGCGAGGCACCCTGCGCCGCCAAGCGCTCCGAATCCTTTGCGAAGGGCGAAACGTCGAGCCCGAGCGAGGCCATGAAGCCGACCGAACCTGCATCAACCTTGCGACCGGAGACGGTCGCTGTGATACCCCGGCCGGAGGCCGCTTCGAAGGCGTCCGCGGCCGGAATGTCCAGCCCTTCCGACTTTGCCGCCTCATGGATCGCGAGCGCGATAGGATGCTCGGAGCGGACTTCGGCAGCCGCAACCAGCGAAAGCACTTCGCTGCGAGAAAAGCCGTCGTTGGGGATGATCTCTGTCAGCTCAGGGCGGCCGAGCGTCAGCGTGCCGGTCTTGTCGACAGCTACGACATTGGTCGATTCCAGCGTCTGAAGTGCTGTGCCCTGGCGAAACAGGACGCCGAGTTCGGCAGCCCGTCCCGTGCCGGTGATGATCGACGTCGGCGTCGCAAGGCCCATCGCGCAGGGGCAGGCGATGATCAGCACGGCGACGGCTGCGACCAACGCATGGGCCAATGCCGGGCTCGGGCCGAGCACGTACCAGAGACCAAAGGTAACGAGCGCGACAGCGATGATCACCGGGACGAACCAGGCGGTGACGCGGTCGACCAGCGCCTGGATCGGCAGTTTGGCGGCCTGCGCGTCCTCGACCATACGGATGATCTGCGACAGCACCGTGTCGGCGCCGACGCGGGTGGCACGGAAGGAAAACGATCCGGTCGTGTTCAGCGTGCCGCCGGTGACCAGGTCACCGGCCTTGCGCTCGACCGGCATCGGTTCGCCGGTGATCATCGATTCATCGACGAAGGAACTGCCCTCCGCCACCTCGCCGTCGACGGCAATTTTCTCACCGGGACGCACCAGCACGATATCGCCGGGAACGACAGCCTCCAGTGCGACGTCCACCGGCTGCCCGTCCCTCAGGATGCGGGCTGAAGTGGCGCGAAGACCGGCGAGGTGCCGGATCGCTTCGCCGGTGCGGCCCTTGGCACGCGCTTCGAGATAGCGCCCCGCGAGGATCAGCGTAACGATGACGGCCGCCGCCTCGAAATAGACATTCGCGGCACCGCCCGGAAGCAGTTCCGGAGCAAAGGTGGCGACGGTGGAAAAGCTCCAGGCTGCAGTCGTGCCGATGACCACGAGCGCGTTCATGTCGGGCGCGCCGCGCAGCAGGCTTGGAACACCCTTCTTGAAGAAGCGCAGGCCGGGACCAGCGAGCACGAGCGTCGCCAACACGAACTGGATCACCCGGCTCGTCTGCATACCGAGCGTTTCATGGATATAATGCCCGAAAGCCGGCACCGCATGCGCACCCATCTCCATGACGAAGAGGGGGGCGGTCAGGAGTGCGGCGACGATCAGCGAGCGGCGGAGGGCTGCGATCTCACCGGCACGGCGGACTTCGTCGGAGGGCGCTCCGGTTGCAGCGGTCTCGCGGGCTGCGTGGTAGCCCGTTTTTTCGATTGCGGCTGACAGATCGTCGAAGGTTACCGCGCCACGGAGAAAACGAACGCGTGCGTGCTCGTTCGCGAGATTTGCGGTAGCGTCGATCACGCCGGGCACCGATTTCAGCGCTTTCTCGACGCGGCCGATGCATGAGGCGCAGGTCATTCCCTCGACAGGGAATTCCAGCGTCTCCTCGGAAACGCCATATCCGGCCGCGCGGACGGCTTCGGCGACGGCCGACATATCCGGCTTGCCATCAAACGTCACGTCGGCCTTCTCGGTCGCAAGATTGACGGCGGCAACTGAGACCCCTGGCACCTTCTCGATTGCCTTCTCGACCCGACGTACACACGAGGCGCAGGTCATGTCCTCGATGGAGAGCTTTATCGTCTGCCGGAATTCCGGCTCCTTGACTGTGAGCATGATACACGGTCCTTTCATTGTGCAGATCGTGCACCTTCCCATGATGTCAAGGTCAAGCGTTTTTTTTCTGAGGCCGATTTCGCTTCCCGACCTCCGAATTTGACAGCCGTTGCGGATGCAGGGATAGATTTCGGTCACGTTGGCAACCTACAGGCGGGCATAGCGTGACATTTGCGGACATGAAGACCCGGATCTACCGCCGGATCAAATACAATCTCCTGCGGCCGCGCCCGCCCATCGCGGCGGCTCCCTTCGATGGGCCGGTCGTGGTCGTCGGGTCCGCGCCGATTTCGAACAAGCCCGCCGGATTGGACGCGCGTTTCCGTGTGATCACCGTCAACGGGGCGCAGATGGTGACGGAAAGGTGGGGCATCGAGAAGCCCGACATCACCTTCATGATGTTCCACCAGGTCCGCGGCACCAACACGAATGCGAAGGAAGTCAGGCGGGTCCTGCAGGGCAAACGCACCGGCACCTTGTACATGATGTTGTGGCGCGACGGTCTGCCATCCCTGCGGGAGGGGCTCCGAAACTTCGACTACCAGTACGACAACCTCCACATCATCGACCGATACCAGCGCATGGCGCTCCTCGACCGCGTCTGCGGCATGAAGAGCGAGGAACTCGACAGGGAAGACAAGTGCTCGAACGGTATCCATGCGGCACTCTTTGCTCTCCACAATGGCGCGCCGGCCGTCATCCTGACCGGCATCAGCCCGCATGCAAGTGGCCATATCTATAACCAGGAGAACCTGCCGCGATTCCACAAGGACATGGACCAGAAGGCCCTAAAGGCTCTTCGCGACAGGGGCCACTCCATCTACACGGCCGATCCCGATGTTGCTGAAGCCAGCGGGATACCGCTATGGACGGGGTGAGCCTCTGAGGGAGTTGCAGCGTGACCATGCATGTGAATGAAGGGACCGCGAACGTCGCTGTGAATGGCGGAACCTACGATTTCATCGTCATTGGAGCGGGGTCGGCTGGCTGCGTTCTCGCAAACCGGCTGTCCGCCGATCCTGCGAACCGCGTCCTGTTGTTGGAAGCCGGAGGCAGCGATCGCTATCACTGGGTTCAAGTACCGATCGGCTATCTCTATTGCATGGGCAATCCGCGCACCGATTGGATGATGAAGACCGCGGCAGAGCCCGGCCTGAACGGGCGCTCACTGCCCTATCCGCGCGGCAAGGTGCTGGGTGGGTGCTCTTCGATCAACGGCATGATCTACATGCGCGGGCAGGCGGCCGACTATGACAGCTGGCGTCAGGCCGGAAATGCCGGCTGGGGCTGGGACGATGTTCTGCCATTCTTCATCAAGTCAGAGGATAGTCATCGCGGCAAGTCGGCGATGCACGGTGCCGGCGGTGAATGGCGGGTGGAGCGCCAGCGCCTCTCCTGGCCAATCCTCGACGCTTTTCGCGATGCTGCCGAAGAGCTTGGCATTCCGAAACGCGACGACTTCAACGACGGTGACAATGAAGGCTCGGGCTATTTCGAGGTCAACCAGCGCGGCGGCTTGCGGTGGAACACGACGAAGGCCTTTCTGCGACCTGCGATGAAGAGGCCGAACCTTCGGGTTCTGACCGGCGCGGAAACCGGGCACCTCCTTCTGGAAGGCAAGCGCGTGACGGGTGTCCGCTTCACCATGAAAGGGCAGGCGCATGTCGCCCATGCGCGGCGGGAAGTGATCCTTTCCGCCGGAGCGATCAACTCGCCGAAAATCCTCGAATTGTCCGGGATCGGCCGCCCTGACGTGCTGTCCTCCATCGGGATAGAGGTGACGCATGAACTGCCGGGGGTCGGCGAAAACCTTCAGGATCACCTGCAAATAAGAACCGTCTTTCGCGTCGAAGGCGCGAAGACACTGAACCAGCTATACCACAATCTCTTCACCCGCGCCGGCATGGGGCTCGAATACATCCTGCGGCGCTCTGGTCCGCTATCGATGGCCCCGAGCCAGCTCGGCATCTTTGCCAAGAGCGACCCTGCCCTCGCCACTGCCGACCTCGAATATCATGTCCAGCCATTGAGCACCGATCGACTGGGGGAACCCCTGCATCGCTATCCCGCGGTCACGGTTTCGGTCTGCAACCTGCGGCCGGAAAGCCGCGGCACAGTTCACCTGAGCAAGAATGACAGCAGGTTGGCGCCGAATATCCGACCGAACTATCTGTCGACCATCGGCGACCAGCTCTTGGCAGCGAAGGCGATCCGCCACGCGCGCAGCCTCATGGCGACGCAGGCGATTGCAAAGTTCCATCCGAAGGAAGTGCTTCCGGGAGTGGAACATCAAACCGACGACGAATTGATCCGCCGCGCCGGCGACATAGCAACAACGATCTTTCATCCGGTCGGCACTTGCAAAATGGGGCGGGACGGCATGGCCGTGGTCGATAGTGCGCTGAGGGTCCACGGCCTTTCCGCCTTGCGTGTCGTCGACGCCTCGATCATGCCGACGATCGTCTCGGGCAACACGAACTCGCCGGTCATCATGATCGCCGAAAAGGCAGCAGCGGTAATACTGGAGCAATGATGGCACCTAGCCCGGAAGTCTGCGGCTCCCCCATTACCTACATTTTTTTGTCACGCGAAGACCCTTCGCCTGTCTCACTGTGGCAACAGCCAACGTTGCGTATGAGTAGCGTGTCCGAATCCGCACTGCCAAGCAATGCCGAGGTCTCGGGACAGCAACGACAGACCCCTTGAGTCTTTTTGGACTGTCCTTACATTGCGATTCTTCCGGAGGTTGAGTCGTCATGCGCGCGATCTTAAAAAGTTGTCTTCTGTCCATTGCGGTACTCACTTCCGCACCCGCATTGGCCGCAGACAAGGCCATCATCATTCTTGACGGATCGGGCTCGATGTGGGGCCAGATCGATAGCAAGCCAAAGCTCGAGATCGCACGCGAGACGCTCCGCAAGGTGTTGCCAACCATGCGGCAGGAACTGGAACTGGGGCTGATGGCCTATGGTCATCGCAAGAAGGGGCAGTGCGACGATATCGAATTGGTGGTGGAACCGGCTCCCGGAACGGGCGAAGTCATCACCAAGGCAGTGGCCGGCATGCGCTTTCTCGGAAAGACGCCGCTGTCGGCGGCTGTCGAGCAAGCCGCCACGGCACTGCGCCATACCGAGGAAAAGGCGACCGTCATCCTGATCACCGACGGGGTCGAGACCTGCAATCCCGACCCGTGCGCCGTCGGCGCAGCACTGGCGGAGGCGGGCGTGGACTTGACCGTCCATGTGGTCGGTTTCGGGCTTTCAAAGGATGAGGGGCGTCAGGTTGCATGCCTCGCGGAGAACACAGGCGGCCGCTATATCCAGGCGACCAACGCCGAGGAGTTGAGCGCCGCACTGAATGAAACCATTTCGCTGCCGAAGGAGACCGAAGAACCGAAGAAGGTAGAGCTTCCGAAAGCCAGCGTGGCGCCGGCGCCAAAGGTCGCCATCGGATCTGGCCTGGCAGTCGAGTGGAGCGGTCCTGGCGGCGAACGCGACTATGTCGATCTGGTGCCGGCCGGTTACGAGGAAACAAACGGCGAAATCAGTTACCGCTACGCCTCGGAAGGCCGGCCACTCCAGTTGCGGGCACCCGGACAGGTCGGGACCTATGAAGTACGCTATGTATGGGCCGGACCGGACAGACGCCATGTCCTCGCACGATCTCCCGTCGAGGTGGTCGACAGCGAATTCGCCCTGATCCCACCGCCTTCGGTGACAACGGGCCAGGCATTCGAGGTGAAGTGGAAGGGGCCGGCCAATCAGGGTGACTATGTCGACCTCGTACCGGCTGGACATCAGGAGACCAGCGGCGAGATCAGCTATTTTTATGTCGCGCGCGACCAGGCGTCAGGCCCCGGAAAGCTGCAAGCGCCCGCCGAGCCCGGTGCTTACCAACTCCGCTATGTGCTGGAGGCACCGGACGCGAAGAAAGTGATGATCAGCGTGCCCTTGGTCGTGACGCCGGCGACCGCAACGATCGCCCTCCCGCCGAAGATCGGCGCAGGAGCAGATGTCAGTGTCGCCTGGACCGGCCCCCGCAACTCGGGCGACTATATCGACCTGGTGCCTGCCAACTTTACTGAGACAAACGGCGAGATCAGCCATTTCAACATTGACTCCTCTGAAGACGGCGAGACCGGCGCGCTTCGCGCGCCAGGGACGCCGGGCCTCTACCAGGTCCGCTATGTGATGCAGGCCGCCGACGACAAGCGCGTGCTGGCGAGCCAGGCGGTCGAGGTAACGGCGGTGGACGCGATGATAACAGCACCGGAATCGGTGACGATTGGTTCCCGCTTCGAGGTCGAATGGAATGGCCCAGGCAGCGAGAGTGACTATGTCGATCTCGTTCCCGCTGGTTCTAGTGAAACCAACGGTGAGCTGAGCTTTTTCTATGCGACGGGCTCGGGTGAGGAAAAGCGAGGGATGCTACAGGCACCTGGCAAGCCCGGCGACTACCAAACCCGCTACGTGCAAGAGACCACAGACGGAAAAAAAGTGCTGGCCGCTCGAACGGTTGCGGTCACGCCAGCAACGGCGACCTTGGCTGGTCCGGAAGCGACAGAAATACAAACGGAGTTCATGGTCGAATGGACCGGTCCGGCCAACAACGGAGACTATATCGATCTGGTTCCAGCCGGCCATGCCGAAATCGGCGGGGAAATCAGCTTTGTCTATCTGCCGAGCGGAACAGCCGGTGGAAACGCCGCCTTAAAGGCGCCCGACCAACCTGGCGAATATCTGATCCGCTACATTTTGACGGCCTCGGATGGCCCCGTCATGCTGGAGAGCCGTTCCATTGCTGTTCAATGACCTGCTGCTATGCCACCGAACACTCGCCCATCCGCCGCTGGAGTTCTTGGGTTAGACAAGCGCATTTGCGCGGGCGAAGCAATGAGTGAGATGCGCAGCGTTCCGTTGTGCGGAGTGTTTCGCTCGTTGCAGTGAGGTGTGCGGCAAAGGCCGCCGGCGCAAGGTTGCCACTCGCCGAATTCGGGCGGGCGGCACTCCGCGACGATTGATCACGGATCATCGCAGGCGCACCTGACGGTTTGCAGAGAACGACAGAGGGGAGACGGGTATGTGGCTTCAAAAAAGACGGAGAACGGGGAATGCCTCAAGCCGGGTCAAAGGTTGAGTTTGACTATATCGTAATTGGCGCCGGCCCAGCCGGAGCGGCGGTCGCCCGTCGGCTGGCAGAAGCGCCGTCGCATCCAAGTGTCGCGGTGATTGAGGCCGGCGGCGCGAAGGCGCCGCTTCTGTCCGACATGCCGCTAGGCATGGCTTTACTGATGCCGTGGAAGAACCGCTGGAACTACGCGTTTCGCACCGAACCGCAACCGGGACTGAATGGGCGGCGGGGCTACCAGCCACGCGGACGCGGGATAGGGGGCAGCAGCCTTATCAATGCGATGATCTGCATTCGCGGTCAGCCTGAGGACTACGACGAATGGGCCGCGCAGGGCTGCGCCGGCTGGAGTTTCGCGGATGTCCTACCATTGTTTCAGCGGCTGGAGGCCAATAGCCGGGGCGCAAGCGACTGGCACGGGGAATTTGGCCCCCTAGTCGTCAGCGACCCCCGCCACACCAACCCGGCAACAGAAGCCTTTATCCGCGCAGGAAAGGAATGCGGCTACAATCACAACCCGGATTTCAATGGCCCCAGCCAGGAGGGCTTCGGCGCCTATCAGCTGTTCCAGCGCGAGGGACGGCGGTTGAATGCCGGCCGCGCCTATCTGCAGGAGGGCCCGCGCCTCCCGAACCTCTGCATTCTTGCCGAGACGCAAGCTGAGCGCATTCTGTTCTCCGATGGCCGGGCAAACGCGGTCCGGCTGCGGCGCGGCACCCAGTCCTTCGACGTGACGGCGCGGCGCGAGATTGTGCTCAGCGCCGGGGCCTTCGGCTCCCCGCAGCTTCTGATGCTGTCGGGGATCGGACCCGCCGCCGAACTGGCGCAGCACGGCATCGCTGTTTTCGCCGATCGTCAAGACGTGGGCGAAAATCTTCAGGATCACCTGGACTTCACGACCAATCTTCGGATGAAGGCGCCGGGGCTGTTCGGGCTGAACCTATCGACGGCGGCCCGGGGCGCGGTTGATCTTGTTCGCTGGATGCGCCGGGGCGAAGGCATGTTTACCAGCAACGCCGCAGAAGGCGGGGCATTTCTGCGCTCAAGCCCCACAGTATCGCGGCCCGATCTCCAGCTTCATTTCTGCATCGGCTTCGTTGATGACCACAACCGCAACATCCATCTCGGCACCGGCATGGCACTGCATGTCTGTGCGCTGCGCCCGGCCAGCCGCGGTCGCGTGGGCCTGCGGAGCGCCGAGGCACGCGACGCGCCGCTGATCGATCCGCGCTTCCTTTCCGCGCCGGAGGACATGGAAATCCTCGTTCGCGGAGTGGGGATCGTGCGACGCATCCTTGCCGCGCCGTCGCTGGCCCGTTTCGGTGGCCGGCCTATCCACGGGATCGGCACAGAGGAAGGCGAGGCGCTACGAGACCTGATCCGCCTCCATGCCGATACGATCTATCATCCGGTCGGAACTTGCCGGATGGGAGCAGATGCCAGTTCGGTGGTTGATCCACGTCTACGTGTTCGCGGCGTGGCGGGACTGCGCGTGGCCGATGCCTCAATCATGCCACAACTGATCAGCGGCAACACACAGGCCCCCTCGGCCATGATCGGAGAAAAGGCGGCCGATCTGATTCTTCACGAGGAGCAGTGATGAAGTTACGGGATAGCTCGCGAAACATGCCTTGGCGCAAACGCCGGGGTTAGTTCCCGGCGAATCAACAGCGATGAGCTGATAGGGACCCGGCACAAGCAAACGGGCCGGAGACATGACTGTATCCGACCCGCAACGCTCAATCATCGGCCAAGTTCACAGCGACGAGCGGCCGCCATCTAGACGTGATATCGCTACCCAACCACTCAGAGCGTCTTCAGCACATCGCCAAGCGCATCCACCAGCATGTCGGCATTTTCCCGAGAGAAGACGAGGGGAGGGCGGATCTTCAGGATGTTGGCGTTGGGGCCGGAGGCGCTGATCAGGATCCGACGATCCCGCAGGCCGTTGACGATGCGGGTCGTGAGTGCCGCGTCGGGGCGCTTTTCTGCCGGGTCAGCAACGACTTCGACGCCGATGAAGAGGCCGGTGCCGCGTACGTCGCCGATCGCCGGGCAAATGCCAGAAAGGCTCTTCAGCCCGTCCATCAGGTAGCGGCCGACCTCCAGCGCATTCTGTTGCAGTCCTTCGATACGGATCGTGTCGAGTACGGCCTTGCCGGCGGCCGCAGCGATCGGGTTGCCGCCGAACGTATTGAAATAGCGTGCCCGCGGGCCGAATTCGGCGATGACTTCCGGCCGAAGCACGATACCCGCCATCGGATAGCCGTTCCCCATCGGCTTGCCGATCGTCACCATGTCAGGCGCCACACCGTGACGTTCGAAACCCCACATTGCCTCACCGGTACGGCCGAATCCGGGCTGCACCTCGTCGGCGACGAAGAGGCCGCCCGCCTCATGGATCGCGTCGACGGCCGGTTTCAGAAAACCCTTCGGCCCGGCAAAGATGCCATCACTCGAAAAAATCGTGTCCGTGATCAGCATCGCCGGCTTGATGCCGTGGCGCTTCAGGTCGGCAATCGCCGCGCGCACATCGCGGCCAAACTTTTCCATCATCTCTTCGGGCGAGAAGCGGTAGCTGTCGGGAGCGGGAACCGTGCGCACGTGCGGTCCGAGCGTTACCGATTCGCCGAGCGAGGGCGAGAACTCCGCAACAGCGCTCGTCAGCCCGTGATAGGCAAGTTCGGTCGCGATGATGCCCGTTCCACCCGTCACATGACGGGCGATGCGCACAGCGAGGTCGTTGGCCTCGCTGCCCGTGCACGTGAACATGGCCTGGCTGAGGGCGTCGGGGAAAGTGGCCGTCAGCGTCTCGGCATAGTCGATGATGCCTTCATGCAGATAGCGGGTGTGGGTGTTGAGCACCGCCGTCTGCTTCGTGATTGCCTCCACCACGCGCGGATGGCAATGGCCGAGCGAGGCGACATTGTTATAAGCGTCGAGGTACTTTTCGCCCGCGGCGTCATAAAGGAAGACGCCTTCACCACGCACGAGATGCAGCGGCTTTTCGTAGAAGAGGCGATAGGCGGGGCCGAGAACCTTTTCTCGCCGCGCGATCAGCGCCCTTTCGGCCTCGTTCAGCCGTTCGAAATCTTCGCGCGAGAAAGCATTCACCATCGACATGATTAGGCCTCTGAAAGGTTGGGCACGAGCTTCTTCAGCCCGGCTGGTGTCAGATCGGATATGTTTTGCAGCCCCCGCCAGGCGGTGGCATGATTTCGCATGATGTAGTCACGGTTTTCCGGAAAGCGTGCTGAACGCCATTCGGCAATGATGATGGACATCGCCAGGCGCGACCGCGCGAGCAGCGGCAGAAGTTCGATCTCCGCGGGTTCTAGCGCACGCGCCGAAAGGAAGCCTTCGAGGAAGGCACCGGTGCGTGCTGCCCAGTTGTCCGTCGCCAGATGGTAGGACAGCGCGACGGCAAGGTCGTTGATCAGCGGCGCATGCACCATGTCACCGAAGTCGATGATGCCAACGATCTCGGTCGGGGCCGCCGGATCGAGCAGAATGTTGTGGGGATTGAAGTCGTTGTGGATAATCTGCCGCCGCTTGAGCCCGCCGATAGCGGGCAGAGAGCGCTCGAACTCGCCCAGCACCGCCTCCACCTGCGCCCGGCGCTCCGGCCCGACATGATCGACCACAGCGGCAAGGTCGAGCGTGTGGGAAATGTCCCACATCAGCTTGCCGGCAGGTGGGCGCCCTCTGTAGTCCTCAAGGCCCAGTCCGAGCGCCGCAAGCGCCCGGCCGACATTGCGGCTCTGCGCTTCGGAAGAGGGCGTGCGGTATTGCAATTCTCCACGGAGGAACGTGAGAAGGCGCATGATGCGCGGGCCGTCTACGGACGAAAGTGTATGGCTCGGCGCGCCGGATGCGGTCGGCACGAGCCGTGGCACCGGCACGGCAGGGGCGGTCGCCGCAAGTTGCAGAAGCGCCCCGTCCTGAAACTCGAGAGCGGCCGGGTCCTCGGCGGGATTGGCGATCTTCAGGATGAATTCCGTTCCGTCGTCACGCGTGAACAGAAAAGTTTCATCCCGTTCGCTCGAAAGCCGCTTCACCCTGCCGTTCAGCCCATAGACACGCGCGACCTCCGCTTCGGCATCGGCGAGCGATGTTACGCTCCACGACGCCGACATGGCATCCGTCTTCTTCGTGGCGGGCGACTGCTCCGTCATGCTTGCTCCGTTGCGGGTTTCCCGCATTTCGTTCGACCTTGCCCCGTTGATGGACATTGCGTCCCATTCAAAGGGGGCTGGCGGTGCTACTTCGATACGCAACGTCGGGCAGAAATACCGCACGACACTAGCCTGCACTTGAAACACATCAAAAAAGATGCATCAAGTATCTTATTAAACGATATGCCGGGTCATTTCCATGCCTGAGTTCGCGACCCTCGACCACGAAAACCTCAACAGCACCGTTTACGGTGCGCTCTGCGACGCGTTGATGCAAGGTCGGTTCCAGCCGGGCGACCGGCTTAAAATCCGCGATCTCGCCGAGCAGTTCGGAACAAGCGTCACCCCTATCCGCGACGCCATCCTGCGGCTTGCAAACGATGAAGCGATCATTTTCCGCTCGCCGCGCGATATCCGTATTCCGGCCATGAGCGAGAGCCGCTATTTTGAGATCCGCGCCATTCGGATCAAACTGGAGGGTCTCGCCGCCGAGACGGCTGCCCAGGTTGCGACCAGCGCGGATATCGAGATTCTGGAGCGTATTTTGCGGGAAAACGAGCAGGCGATCGAGGCTGGAGACCGCTTGAAAGGCACGGAACTGAACCAGGCTTTCCACTTCATGCTGCCGCAGATTGCCCGGCTTCCGGTGCTTAACGGCATCCTGCGACGGCTCTGGCTGCAGATGGGTCCGCTTATCTCGGACGCTTATATTCCTGGCGGGCGGGCAATGATCGATCACCACTATCCCGTAGTAGAAGCGCTCAAACGGCACGATTCCGCCGCCGCTTCGATGGCGATCGTCGATGACATCCTGCTTGGCGGCAAGCCGCTCCTCAACAGGATCGAACACGGCCTGGACCTGGAGAGGCGTAGCACCTAGCTCACCTTCGAATCTACGCTTGCATTTCACTCGCACCCAATTACGATGTATCAAGCATCAAAGGAGAACGGTCATATGACGGAAGAGTGCCCCTACATGTTGCTGACGGGAGCAAGCCGCGGCATCGGCCATGCGACGGTCAAGCTCTTCCAGTCGAAGGGCTGGCGTATTCTCACCGTCTCGCGCCAACCATTTTCCGAGGAATGCGCCTGGCCGTCAGCCCGCGAAAGTCATATACAGGCCGACCTTGCTGACCTGACGCAGATCGACCGCCTTGCCGCGACCGTGCGCGAGCGCCTGCCGAATGGGAAGCTGCATGCCCTCGTCAACAACGCCGGGATATCACCGAAGGGACCGGGCAGGAGCCGTCTCGGCGTTGCCGACTCGGATGCGGATGTGTGGACGCAGGTACTCAACGTCAATCTCGTCTCCACGGCGCTGATCGCTCGTGCACTCCTACCGGAACTGGAAGCGGCGAAAGGTTCGATCGTTAACGTGACTTCCATTGCCGGATCGCGCGTTCACCCGTTCGCGGGCGTGGCCTATGCAGCCTCCAAGGCGGCCCTTGCGGCGCTGACCCGGGAAATGGCGCATGAATTCGGCTGCCGGGGTATCCGGGCAAACGCCATCGCACCAGGTGAGATCGAAACGTCGATCCTGTCACCCGGAACAGACGCGCTCGTGGCGGCGGAAGTGCCGATGCGCAGGCTTGGCGAACCGCGCGAGGTCGCCGAGACCATCTATTTCCTTTGCACCGAGCAGTCATCCTACATCAACGGTGCCGAAATCCACATCAACGGAGGGCAGCACACTTGACAGTCCGCAAGTGCGGGAAAAAATCCCGTTGACCGGCAATAGGGAATGCATCATTCGGTCGGGCAAACGTTCAGGGGAAAGAACGAGACGACCGAAAAGGCTGCAATAGTCGCCTGTGCGGGAAAGCAAGGCGAGCATCGACAGTCTGCATGAGATCGCCAACAGAACCGGCGCAAGGTCGGTTCCTCACATACGCAGAAAAGGGGAATGCAATGAAAACAATCATGAAATCAGGCGTTTTGGCAGCAGCTGCCATCGTACTTTCCGCCGGCCTGGCCGCACCGGTCTTCGCGCGTGACCTGACTGTCGTCTCCTGGGGCGGCAACTATCAGGATGCGCAACGCAAGATCTATTTTGAGCCTTTCGCCGCAAAGACCAGCAAGCCAGTGCTCGACGAAGCATGGGACGGCGGCATCGGCGTGCTGCAGTCGAAGGTCAAGGCCGGAGCGCCAAACTGGGATGCCGTGCAGGTTGAAGCGGAGGAGCTGGCGCTCGGCTGCGCCGACGGCCTGTATGAAAAGATCGACTGGGACAAGATGGGTGGCAAGGACAAGTTCCTGCCGTCTGCAGTGAACGAGTGCGGCGTCGGCGCCATCGTCTGGTCGACGGCGATCGCCTATGACGGCGACAAGCTGAAGGAAGGCCCAGCCTCGTGGGCGGATTTCTGGAACGTCGAAAAGTTCCCCGGCAAGCGCTCGCTGCGCAAGGGACCGAAGTACACGCTCGAGTTCGCACTTCTGGCCGACGGCGTCTCCAAGGATGAGCTCTATGACGTGCTCGGAACCGAAGAGGGTGTTGAGCGCGCCTTCAAGAAGCTCGACGAGCTGAAGCCGAACATCGTCTGGTGGGAATCCGGTGCACAGCCGCTGCAGTTCCTCGCCTCCGGCGAAGTAGCCATGGCTTCCGCCTATAACGGCCGCATCACCGGCATCAACCGCTCGGAAGGCAAGAACTTCAAGGTCGTCTTCCCGGGCAGCATCTATGCTGTCGACAGCTGGGTCGTGCTGAAGGACGCTGAAAACAAGGATGCCGCACAGGACTTCATCGCCTTTGCGAGCCTGCCGGAGCATCAGTCGAAGCTGCCGGAATTCGTCGCCTACGGTCTGCCGAACAAGGAAGCCGCAGCGCTGGTCCCGGCCGACCTCGCCAAGGACCTGCCGACCGATCCGGCCAACATGACGGAATCGATCTCGCTCAACACGGACTTCTGGATCGACAACGCCGAAACGCTGACTCAGCGCTTCAACGCCTGGCTGGCCCAGTAAGAAATATCCGTAGGAAGGGCGTCGCGCGCCGGCGCCCTTCCTGTCTGGCTGGACGACTCACACCGGCTTAGCCGTGTGAGACATCCTTTGCCCCAAAAGCGATGGAGTCTTCCGTGGCCGAATTCATTCGATTTGACCGCATCACGAAATTCTACGGCTCGCTCTGCGTGGTCGAAAACCTCGATCTGAGCATTGGAAAAGGCGAGTTCGTCAGCCTGCTCGGTCCCTCCGGGTCTGGCAAGACAACCCTTTTGATGATGCTCGCCGGCTTCGAGCAGGCGACCTCAGGCGCTATCCTCCTGGACGGGACCGCGATCAACGACGTCCCGACCCACAAGCGGGATATGGGCGTTGTTTTCCAGAGCTATGCCCTGTTCCCGCATATGTCGGTCGGCGAAAACATCGCCTTTCCGCTGCAGATGCGCGGTATCGGCAAGGCGGAGATCGGCGAGCGCGTCACTCGGGCGTTGGACATGGTGCAGCTTTCGGCGCTCAGCGACCGCCGGCCGTCCCAGCTCTCAGGCGGTCAGCAGCAGCGCGTGGCGCTTGCCCGCGCGCTCGTCTTCGAACCGCGCGTCGTGCTGATGGACGAGCCGCTCGGCGCGCTCGACAAGCAACTGCGCGAACAGATGCAACTCGACATTCGCGATCTTCACCATCGACTCGGCCTGACGATCGTCTTCGTCACACACGACCAGTCGGAAGCGCTCACCATGTCGGACCGCGTTGCGGTCTTCAACAAGGGCAAGATCGAGCAGATCGGCACGCCGCGACAAGTCTATGACGAGCCGGCAACGCGCTTCGTCGCCGAGTTCATCGGTGAGACCAATCTCGTCGAGGGCGTGGTCGAGGCGGTCCAGGGGCAGGAAGCAACCGTGAAGCTGCCATCCGGGGCGCGTATCGTTTCCGCCGTTTCGGGCACCGTGACTTCGGGCCAGCCAGTCTACCTGTCCATCCGACCGGAGCGCGTTGATCTCAGCGAAACGCGCGGCGATGTGCGAAATTGCCTGGAAACGGAGGTCACCGATTCCGTCTATCAGGGCGACCATCTCCGGGTGCAGTTGCACAATGACGCTCATCCGCTGATCGCCAAGCTCGGCCGTCGCTCGCGGGAATTCTCGCCAGGTACCAAGGTCTATGCGGCCTTTTCGGCCAGTGACTGCCGAGTCATCGCGCCATGAAAGCACGGAAATCCCGGACCGGTCGGTCGCTTCTGCTTCTCGCACCGCTGCTGCTCTTTCTCATCGGCTTCTTCGTCTGGCCGCTGTTCACCATGATGTCGCAGGCGGTCTCCGATACAGCGGTTCTGCGCCTGTTGCCGCGCAGCGCCGAAGTGCTTCAGGATTGGGATCGCAAGTCACCGCCGACCATGCCCATGCAGACGGCGCTGATGGAGGATCTGAAGGCCGTCGATAACGACCAGGCGCTCGGCGACATGGTGCGCCGCCTCAACAGCGCCCGTTCCGGGTTCCGCACGCTGATGTCGAAGACGACGACCGCCCTTGAAGACACCGCGAACCCGCCCGCCGATCTCGTATCCATCGACAAGCGCTGGGAAAAGCCGGAGTTCTGGCTCGCGATCACCGATGCGCTCTCGCCACTGACCGACCGCAATTTGCTCGCCGCCGTCGACCTCGGGCGCAATGCTGCCGGCGACATCGAACAACTGCCGGCCGACCAGTCCGTTAACCGCGTCATCCTGGTGCGGACATTCTGGATCGCCGGGCTCGTCACCTTTGCCTGTGCCTGCATCGGTTTTCCCTATGCGATAATCGCCGCTTCGCTCTCCGGCTGGAAGCGCGACCTGATGCTTGGGGCCGTGTTGCTGCCGCTCTGGACCTCGCTTCTGGTGCGCACAGCGGCCTGGTTCATCCTGTTGCAGGAGAAGGGGCTGATCAACGACCTCCTGCAGTCGCTCGGACTGATCGATGGGCCGCTGGCGCTGATCTTCAACCGTACCGGCGTCATCATCGCCATGACCCACGTGCTGCTGCCCTTCATGGTGCTGCCGATCTATTCGGTGCTCATCACTATCCCGAAAAACCTGATGCCGGCTGCAGCCTCGCTTGGCGCACACCCATTGCGCGCCTTCTTGCGTGTGCTCCTGCCGCTAAGCCTGCGCGGCGTCGCCTCCGGCAGCCTGCTCGTCTTCATCTCGGCGATTGGTTACTACATCACTCCGGCGCTGATTGGCGGTCCCGGTGACCAGATGATCAGCTCGATCATCGCCTTCTACGCAACAGGTTCTGCGAACTGGGGCATGGCCGGGGCGCTCGGCATCGTGCTGCTCCTTGCGACCTTGCTGCTCTACAGTGTCTATGCGCGGCTTTCCGCCGAAGAGCCGGGGAGGCGCTAAGCGATGCCGATGAAACTCACGAAATTCACCTTCGCGTCGCTGACGATCCTGTTCCTCATCGCGCCGCTGATCGCCATCCTGCCGCTCGCGTTTACCTCGAGCGTCATCCTCACCTATCCGATCCCGTCCTATTCGCTTCGCTGGTTTACGGAACTGTTCACCGCTGATGCCTGGCGGCGTGCGATCATCAACAGCCTGATTATCGGGACGGGCACGACCCTGCTTGCGACAGTGCTCGGCACAGCCGCGTCGCTGGGCCTGCGCAACCGGGTGCTGTTCTTCCGCGGCTCGATGCGCACGCTTTTCCTCTTGCCGATGGTCGTTCCGGCCGTCGTGCTCGGAGTAGGCATGCAGGTGCTCTTGGCAGGATTCGGGCTGACCAACAGTTATGCCGGCGTCATCATCGCCCATACGGTCGTTGCCGTGCCCTTCGTCGTGGTCAGCGTCACCGGCGCGCTTGCCGGAATCGACGAACGGGTGGAGCTTGCGGCCCAGAGCCTTGGTGCTGCACCCACGACGGTCTTCCGGCGCGTTACGCTGCCACTCGCCATGCCGGGCGTGCTCTCAGGTGCCGTGCTCGCCTTCGCCACGTCGCTGGACGAGGTCGTTCTGACGCTTTTTGTCGCCGGCCCCAACCAGCGCACACTGGCCCGGCAAATGTTCTCCAGTATCCGTGAAAACATCAGCCCGGCCATTGCGGCAGCGGCATTCCTCTTCATCGCCGCGACAGTCCTTGTCGGGCTCGCCGTCGTGTTGTCCCGCTCCATGCTGGCGAAGCGAACATAGCGTACAGGTCTCCTTGTCGGCATCTCGCGGATAACGGGCATCCTTTGAACCATGAGGTCGGCGATCCACCGCCGGCCTCACATCACTGACATCAGCAATGAAACGTTTTGTCGAAGGCTCTGGTTCACGGAAGCAATGTCTGTGAGACCCGCAGCAATTAGTTGCTGGAAAGCCTCGAGATCCGCAATGAGGCAGCTGAGAACGCGCACGGACAAACGGCCACTCTCAAACCGGTTGACCTCGTCCCGAATGCTCAGCAATTTTTCCAGGGCGTTTTCGTGGTAGCTCCGCTGTTGAGACGTCAACAGCGCCATCTCTTCTATGTGCCTGATTTCTGGCTGCTTCGGTTCCGCTTCAAAAAGCTCCACCACCTCCTGCTGAATCCGCGCCGTCCCCAGAAGGAAGGCGCCTTCGCAGATAATTGCGGCCACGCGGGAGGCCGCCTCGACGAACGAAACCAGCCCCGTCCTGATCTCCTCCGAAAGAAGTCTATTCCGCTCCCCAAACTGATGCGCCATCCTCGCGCAGTTCGACGTCGGTTCAGCATCCGGGCGCCGGAAACAGCTGACGGAAAGCACGGTTGTGCGCGATGGAACATTCCTAATTTCAGCTGCGGAAGAAATGGGACAAGACCGTTAAATATTGCCTACTAAAGCGATGTTAGGTGCGGATCCAGCATGCGGCCGGTTTGGTCGGCCGCCACTTTGTATTGATATATTTGCTTTTGCTCAAAGACGAGTGCAACTGATTGTTGCATCCTGCCCCTTTCAGGGAGGAGCATTATGTCAAACCGCAGCCTGCTTCTTGACGCTCTCGAATTGATGACTGACCGCTGGAAGGGATACCGCGAGCGCGCGCGCATGCGTAGCGAACTCGCGCTGCTATTGCCGGCAGAAATAGATGCGCTCGCCGCAGATTGCGGACTGACGCCTGTGCAGTTCCTCGAAGTGATTAATCAAGTCCATCACGCTGCCGATGAACTAGGTTGCCTTTTGACAGCGCTCGGTATCGACGCTGAATCGCTTCGCAAAAGAGATTACAACGACATGAGACGCGTGTGTGTCGAATGCCAATGGAAGGCTGTCTGTCGACGAAGCATCAAAAAGGGAACGATCGCAATCGATCACGTCGCCTTTTGCAACAATTCTGACGTTCTGGCAGAAATTCAAGGTAACTCTGGAGCGGTTGCTACTTCGCACTAAGTCAGGGATTGCCACCTAAACTCGCCCCAACATTTGCGGAGTGTTGACCTGCGGGCAATGCTGCTCAGGCTAGACCATGCCTGTTCGAGAGAAAGCTGCTGGAGCGCGAGGTCGCCGTTTTTCAAGTGATCCGCTGCGCAAAATCACCGCTTCGCCAAATGCCAGAAATGGCACCGCGATGGTTGGCGCCGCAACCGCGCACCTTCGGTCTTAACTTCCACCAGCGGATCGTTTCAAATACGCAAACAACGAGACATCACGCCGCAGTCATGCCGGGATGTTGCGTACGCACAGCTGTCGATGTAGCAATCTCCAAAGCTGTTGAACGCAGTGATCAGCCGTGATCCCCGACCCAGCATCTCTTTGCGGCAAGTGGTCGGATCGGCGATGGCGACCAACGTGTTATGGAGCTTCTGCACGTCTTGAAATGGCGGCGATGCTGGCATGCAGGTGCGGCACTTCAATTTTGAAGGCCCGTGTTGTTATGCGTGTTTGGAAAGGAAGCGGAACTGATGGCGAAGGCCACCATGGTCGCCAAGCAACCACCAAAGCAGGCTCGGGCCGTGCAGACGCGCGATACGCTGCTTGAAGTCGCTGGCGTGCTGCTTGCCGAAGTGGGCATCGAACGGATCTCGACGAATCTGATCTGCCAACGTGCCAACGTTTCGCCACCGGCCCTCTATCGCTATTTCGAAGACAAATATGCGGTACTGGAAGCGCTCGGACTGAGGCTAATGGAGCGGCAGAATGCGGTTCTGATGGCCTGGATCGACCGATACCTGAGCAAGGGAGTTGAACTTGCAGCGGCGCATGTCGAGGAATTGCTTCGCGAAACAGCGGCGATCACAGATACAGAGCCGGGCGGGGTCTGGATCGAGCGTGCGCTGCATGCGGCCCCGAGGCTAGTCCATATACGCGTCCAATCGCATCGGTACGTGACCGATCTGCTCACAGACGCAAGTATGCCCCATTTGCCGCAACTGTCGCGCGACGCCTTGTGGAACCGGATCCGCATGGCGGTGGAATTCGGCTACGCGGTCGACGAGCTGTTGCACGAGGAGCACGGCATCTCAAAGGACGTCATTTTCGCGGAGGCGGCCAGGATTCTACGCTCGGCTTTGCTCTTCGAGAGTGATGGCACGCGCAATTGAGACGTAGCGTTCGGCCTCGACGGCCAACGCTGTGCTCCGATCTTTTTTCTGCTTTGCACCCCGTCGCATCGTTCGATCGCCCCTCAAACCACCCTCCGAACTATTCCGTCTGGCATTGACAACCGATAGCCATGGCTAATATGTAGTCATAGCTATTGTTTTTGCTTGGGAGGGGCGGAATGAGAGCACCGCGGTTACTGCGGCATCGATTCGCGAGGTCACGCCCAGAGCTGACCCGTGCCGATAGGCGGGAAAATCCAACATTCAGACCGATAGTGCGCGCGGCGAGCGCGCTGGTCGTGCTGTTGCTCGCCGGCTGCGAATCTGAATCAGCGCCGCAGCCTTTGACGCCTGAACAGAGTGCAGCACTGAAGCCCGCCGATGCAAGGCTGGCTGGACTGTACGATCAGGCCTGCAAGTCATGTCACACCGTCAAGGATACAGGTGCGCCGCTGACGGGCGACCGCACACTCTGGGAACCGAGGTGGCAGAAGGGGGAGACTGAATTGCTCAGAAGTATCGTGAGTGGATTCAATGGCATGCCGGCGGGAGGCCAATGTTTTGCCTGCTCGCCAAACGACTTTCAAGCGCTGATCCGCTTTATGGCTGGGAGGGAATGATGGCTGGAATTTCGAGGCGCGCAGCCCTGATCGGCGGTGGGATTCTTGGGGCGGGCGCGCTTGGTGCAGGCGGGCTGGCCGGGCGCCGGATGTGGCTTGACCGCGAACCGCTAGCGCCGGAAATGCAAAATGCGCAGGGCCACTTCGTGTGGAGTAACTGGGCGGGGACGGCGCACTCCTATCCCGTACAACGAGCTGCCCCCCAAAGTGAAGACGAGCTCGTACATATCCTCAAGACTGCACCGGGACCGATCCGGCCAGTCGGTTCTGGCCATTCCTTCACTGCACTTGTCCCGACTGAAGGCACGCTGCTGACGCTTGACGGCATGTCAGGCATTGTCTCCCATGACCCGGCGACCCATTGCGCGGTGGTGCGAGGCGGTACCCGGCTTGCCGACCTCGGCCCGGCGCTTGCCGCGATCGGGCAGGAAATGGTCAACCTGCCCGACATCAACAAGCAATCGATCGCCGGTGCAATTGCCACCGGCACGCATGGCACCGGGCGCGGCATCCAGGCGATGCATGGCTCGGTCATCAAGATTCGGTTGGCGACGCCAACGGGTGAGTTGCTCGACTGTGACGCAACGACCAACGCCGAGATCTTTAACGCCGCGCGCGTCGGGCTCGGCGCATTCGGAGTTGTCACCGAGGTGACGCTACAGAACCAGCCGATCAGCCGTGTGCTGAAGCGGGTTGAGGCGCGCTTGATCGAAGAGATGCTCGAGGACTGGCCAACGCTCAGGCAAAAGCACCGCAACGCGGAATTTTATGTGCTCCCTTTCACGGGGTACGCCGCCCTAATCACCCACGACGTCACTGATCTGCCCGTCAAGCCGCGAGGCCCGGATCGAGATGTTGAAACGCTGATGGCGCTTAAGCAGCTGCGCGACATATTCGAGTTCACACCCGCTCTCCGCCGCCGCATCGCCGAAGGAGAATTGTCGAAAATTGAGCCTGAGGAGGTGGTCGATGATGGCTGGAAACTGCTCTCAAACGAACGCCCGGTCAGATTCAAGGAAATCGAATACCACCTGCCGATCGACGCGCAAGTACCAGCGCTTCGTGAGGTACTGGCGGCAATAGAAACCCATCGGCCGGATGTTTTCTTTCCAATCGAGGTGCGCGTGATTGCGGCAGACGATGCATGGCTGTCACCCTTTCATGAGCGCGAGTGCGGATCGATCGCTGTCCATGCCTACTACAAGGAAGATCATGATTTCTTCTTCAGTATCGTCGAGCCGATCTTCCGCCGTCATGGAGGCCGTCCGCATTGGGGCAAGATGCACACGCTGAAGGCGCCGGATTTGGCGCAGCTTTACCCGCGCTGGAAAGAGGCGGGTGAAGTGAGGCAGACCATCGACCCGCAAGGTCGTCTGCTCAACGACTACTTGAAGGGAGTATTCCTTGATGGCTGATGAGAGACGAACACGACGCTGGACCCGCCGGGCGCTCATCATCGGCGGCGGGGCTGCAGTCGTCGGCGGCACAGCACTGCTCGCGGCACGCAAGGAAGATCGCGGCGGCACGCACGATCAATATTTCCTAGCACTTTCAAACGCGCTGAGGCAGGCCGGCATTGCTCGTCCGGTGCTGGTGATCGATGTGAACCGGTTGGATCACAACCTCGCGGCGACACGCCAAGCGCTTGCACCGAAGCGGCTGCCTTTGAGAGTCGTGGTGAAGTCACTCCCGGCGCAAGGGCTAATAGAGCATGTCGCCCGCGGCATGGCGACCAATCGCTTCATGGTTTTCAATGGTGCGATGCTTGCAACCATGGCCCAGCGTGCTGAGGCGGATCTGTTGCTCGGAAAACCGCTTCCAGCAGCTCAAGTCGCCGAGCTCCTGGACGCGCTCGGGCCCGCCGCTGCGGGACGCGTGCAATGGCTGGTCGACACCCCCGACCGGCTTCAAAAATATGCGGAGATCGCGCGCGGGAAGAGCATAAAGCTGCGGACGAACTTCGAGATCGATATCGGACTTCATCGGGGGGGCTTCCCGACGACAGAGGCGCTTGCCGCGGGATTGGACCTTGCGAAGCAAAGTCCCGAAATCGCTGTCACCGGCCTGATGGGCTACGATCCCCACGTGCCGAAGATGCTGGATCCCGACGCCGCTTATGATCAGGCGCAGGACAAATATCGCGCCGCAATTGGTGTGATGGGCGAAGTGCTTGGCATCGATCTCGCGACGCTGACGCTCAACGGCGCGGGCAGCCCGACCTATACGAGACACGCACAGAATACGGTGGCAAACGAGGTGTCGGTGGGGTCGGCCTTCGCCAAGCCGGCCGATTTTGATCTGCCGGAACTCGCACAGCACGTGCCGGCCGCGTTTATCGCGACGCCAGTGGTCAAGGCGCTGGACCGAATGCATCTGCCGGGCAACGAATGGCTGTCGGGCCCGCTCAATTTCATCGATCCGAACACGAAGCGCGCGTTCTTCATATACGGCGGCCACTGGCTGGCGACCCCGGAATCGCCGCCGGGCCTGGAGTTCAACAGCCTCTACGGCCGCTCAAGCAATCAGGAACTCCTCACCGGATCGGATCGAATTGCACTCAAGCCAGACGATTTTGTCTTCTTCCGCCCAAACCAGAGCGAAGCCGTGTTCCTGCAGTTCGGCGATATTGCCCTGTTCGACGGCACGAATATCACCGGCTATTGGCCGACCTTCCCGGTATCAGCCTGATCGGAGCCCGGGGCATTCATGCAATGATGGGTAGCAAATGCGCATGATGGATGAAAGTTCGCAGAACCGTGTTCTCCATGCATCCGCATTTGCGAGCTTTCACTGGTCAACATACTCACCTGGCGGAGCAGTCCATTGTCGAATTTGAATCTGGAATCCATGGAACGATTTCTATCCGGACAGCAAGCCGCGTTTGCCGCCGAACGCTACCCGACGCTTCAGGTTCGACGCGACCGGTTGGATCGCATCGCCAAACTGATCGAAAAGCACGGGCAAGCCTTCTGCGAGGCCATATCCCGGGATTTCGGCCAGAGGTCACCGCACGAGACCAGCCTGCTGGAACTGGCCCCCATCATGGCGGCGCTGCGGCACACTCGCTCCCATCTGCGCCGCTGGATGCGGCCCGAACGCCGCGGCAGTTCATTGGAATTCCTCCAGATGAAGAACCGCGTGGAGTATCAGCCGCTCGGCGTCGTCGGCATCCTGGTGCCGTGGAACTATCCCTTGATGCTGACATTCGGCCCTTTGATCGACGTGCTGGCCGCCGGCAACCGAGCCATGATCAAGCCCTCCGAACTTCTGCCGGAGACCGCGGACCTCCTTGAGCAAAGCATCGCTGAGTTCTTCAAGGCGGATGAAGTCGCCGTGGTCAACGGCGGTGTCGATGTGGCAGAAGCATTCTCATCTCTGCCTTTCGACCATCTCGTTTTCACCGGGTCGACGGCAGTTGGCAGGAAGGTCATGGCGGCGGCGGCGAGGAACCTGACACCTCTGACCCTCGAGCTTGGCGGCAAGTCGCCGGTCGTGTTCACGCCGGACTATCCGATCGAGACGGCCGCCCGCGATATTGCCTTTGGCAAGCTGATGAATGCCGGGCAGACCTGCATCGCGCCGGACTACGTCCTGGCTCCCCGCGACAGGCTGCGGGATATCGCGGAGGCCATTCTCTCGCAAGCAAAGTCGTTCTACCCGGTTGGGAGCGGCCAGGCGGACTATACGAGCCTCGTCGGAGCGCGAAATTTCACGCGGATGGTCGATGCTGTCGAGGAATGTCGCGTTTCCGGGTGCACAGTGCTCAGCCATGAAAGCGTCCTGGCAGGAAATGGTCATCGCGTAGCGCCGACGATTGTTCTTGATCCACCCGTCGGCTGCCTGCTCATGCAGGAAGAGATCTTCGGTCCCGTCCTGCCGCTTGTGCCGTACGACGACATCGATGCTGCAATAGCCTTCATCAACGAGCGTCCACGTCCGTTGGCCCTTTACATATTCTCGAAACAATCGTCGCTTACGCGCAAACTGCTGGCGCAGACCCATTCCGGCAATGTCACGATCAACGGCACCTTGCTTCACATAGCCCAGAACGACCTGCCGTTTGGCGGGATCGGCCCAAGCGGGATCGGGGCGTATCATGGCAAAGACGGATTCCGACGTTTCTCGCACGCCAGGGGCATTGCTGAAGTGCGCCTCTTTAACCCATCAAGGCTCGCCATGCCCCCTTACGGCAAGTTGGCCGCATGGCTTCAACGCTTCATGATGCGCAATTGATAAGTCCGGCAAAGGGTAGCCTGTGACCAGATAGTCTGGAGGTTTGGCGGAAGAGAATGGGAGTCGAACCCACCAAAGACCGTCTAACGGCCCCTCCCGGATTTGAAGTCCGGACGCCCCACCAGGGACGACTCTCTTCCACTGCTCGTTGTGTCAGCCTGCGTCAGATCGCCGAACAAGTCCAGCTTCTGGCGGTTTAGCCGGCGCCTGTCGCCGCGCCGAATGGTGACGCTGTTGCGATCGAAGAACTCGAGGATATGGATCGCCACCTTTCGCCCGCTGTTGACGTGGTCTCGGAAGCAAGCGGCAGTGAACCACCCGCTTTCGAGGTTGGCGTCCATCGCGACGAGGATGCCGACCATCTCCGCGATCGTCCCCCGCAGGAAGAACCGGTCCTGCGCCACCTCGTGCGCCCGGCCCATGCGGCTCGCCAACTTCAGAAGGTGACGGATATCGGCTTCCCGGTGGGCCAGCGCGCCGGCGATATCGCGGACGCGCAGCGGCCGAAATCGCGCCTCGCCGCTGATGAGCGGCGCCATTCGCTGCCAGAGCGCCTCGTCCGCATCGCTCATCGTCGCCTCGTGACCGCGAAGTCGCAACCAGGCGCCGTCGAGCGCGACCAGCCCTTCGGCGATCATGCGGTTTATCGCGGCGCGGAACGCTGAGGCGGGTAGCCGCGGCTGGAGCGATTGCCGCAAGCGCTCCAGCCCCAAGCCGGCAAGGTCGGGATGGTCGGCATGGAACAGCGCGAGCCGCTCCAGAAGCGCGGCGCGGAAGGACTGCCATTGGGGCGGCAGCATCAGGAGCGTCGATGCGCCATGCGGAAGCATGACGGCATCGAGATCCCGCGCGAAGGCGGCGACGTCTTCGGGCAGGGCGCGGTCGCGCAGGAAAGCCGGCGCGTCCAGGTGGTACGGCTCGATTGCCAGCAGCGCCTTTGCCGTAGCAACGGGGTCGGCGAGCGCGTGGGCGGCGAGCTGGGCCAAGCGTTGCTCACTTCGCCGTTTGCGTTGCGGGGCGCGAAGGTCGAGAAACCGCCCGCCGCCGATGGTGCGCCGGGCGGAGACATCGCGGATAACGTAGCGGTCGCCGGCGGCCGCAGCGATGGGGCGGTCCAGCACCAGCTGAACACGGTCTTCGGCGCCGGGCCGATCCTCGTCGCCCAACAATACAATCCGGGCGCCGACTTCGGTCGAAGCGTGGTGCAGGCGCGCCGGAAACCACTGGCCAAGCGGCTTTCGCTCCGATGCAAGCAGCCGCAGTGTCGCATCGATGCGGTCGGCCGGCGAATGGAGGCTGGAAGCGACTACCATGTCGCCGCGGCCGATCGCCTCTTTCGATACACCGTCGCCGGTAAGATTGAGGGCACAGCGATCGCCGGCCTGGCCGACTTCGCTTTCGCGGTTCTGGGCGTGCAGTGAACGGACGCGCGCCGCAGTGCCCGACGGGCTGACGATAAGCTGATCGCCGACCCTGACACTGCCCGACAGCGCCGAGCCGGTGACCACGGTGCCGATGCCCTGAATGGTGAAGGAGCGATCGACAGCGAGGCGGAAACGTCCGACGGCATGGCGATGCTCGAAGCCGCGCGCCGCTAGCGCGAGCGCTGCCTGCAATTGCGGCACGCCCGCGCCGGTAAGGGTCGAGACCGGCATGATGGGGATCGCGGCCAGCGTCGTGGCGCTGAGCTCGGCGCGGATGTCGGCTTCGACCTTGGCGATCCGCGCTGGCGACGCGAGATCGGTTTTGGTGATCACGGCCACGCCCTGAGACACGCCGAGAAGATCGATGATCGCCAGATGCTCGCGCGTCTGCGGCATCACGCCGTCGTCGGCCGCGACCACCAGCATGACGAAGTCGATGCTGGCCGCACCGGCCAGCATCGTGTGGATGAACTTCTCGTGTCCGGGAACGTCGACGAAGCCGAGGATGATATCCGGATTGTCTGGCAGCGGCAGATAGGCGAAGCCGAGATCGATCGAGATGCCGCGCGCTTTCTCCTCCTTGAGGCGATCGGTGTCGACCTGCGTCAGCGCCTTCACCAGAGAGGTCTTGCCGTGATCGATATGGCCTGCCGTTCCGACGATCATGGCGGATCGGCCCTTTCGGCCTCCGCCTCAGCGGTGCGCCGCTCATCATCGGTGAGCGCGTCACGCGCAGTTGCGATGAAAGGGGCGGCGAGCTTGCTCCCGCCCTTTCCCGCGCGCAGCAGCCAGACGTAAGCCGAGAGTGGATCGCGTTCGGCTCCGGTGCCGAGATGCAGGGCTGCGCCCAGCATGGCCTGGCCATCGGCATCGCCCCCCTCGGCGCCCTTCCGCCACCAGTGTACCGCCTCTTGTGGGTCGCGCGGAACGCCGAGCGCATTGTGGTGGATCATGCCGAGCCGGGTCATAGCTGCCGGCACACCGCCGTCGGCTGCCTTCATTGCCCAATGCCGCGCCTCGACCGGATCGGGGGGGATGGCTTCACCCTCCAGCAGCATCCAGCTCAGCATGTCCTGTGCCTGCCCGTCGCCCTGCTCCGCGGCAAGCCGGTAGAGACGTGCGGCTTCAGCATGGTCCGGTTCACCCCCCTGGCCGTTGAAAAGAAGCGAGGCGAGGTTGCGCTGGCCGGACGGATCGCCGGCCCCGGCCGACAGTGCAAGCCAACGCCGGGCGAGTTCCGCGTCGCGCTCAACTCCGAGCCCGCCGGCAAAGCAGGCGCCGATATTGTTCTGCGCCCGCGGGTGCCCCTCGCGCGCGAGCGGCTCCCAGATGGAAAGAGCGGTCGCGTAGTCGCCGGCCTTGGCGGCGTCGAGAGCACGCTGCAGCGCGTCGGCGACCGTGTCCGTCTTCGGCTTGCGGGTGAAGAGATCAGCGATCCGCATCATCGGCAGGCCTGCCCATTTCCGCGGAAAGGCTGGAGAGATTGGCGATGAATCGCTCCTCGTCCTCCAGACAGCGCAGATCGAGGATGAGCGCACCGCGCTCGACCCGGCCAATCACCGGCATCGGGAGCCGTCGCAGCGCGGCCGCCAGGCTTGCTAGCGCCGAGCCGCTGCCATCCTTCGGCGCAATCGTCAGACCCGCGCTGGCGATGGTCGAAAGCGGCAGCGCGCCCGAACCGATCTGGCTTTGGCAGTGGACAGCGCCGACGTCGAAATCCGGCCCCAGCATCGGCCTGATCGCAGCACTTAGCCTTTCGGCCAGCGCTCTTATCTCGTCCGTTTTTCGCGACAGGAAGCGCATCGTCGGCAGGCGCTCGGCAAGCCGCTCCGGGTCGCGGTAGAGCTTCAGCGTCGCCTCGAGGGCGGCAAGCCTGATCTTGTCCACCCGTAGTGCCCGCTTCATCGGGTTCTTGTTGATCCGAGCGAGCAGGTCGCGGCGCCCGACGATAAAGCCCCCCTGCGGTCCACCCAGCAGTTTGTCGCCGGAAAAAGTGACGATGTCGGCGCCCTCGGCCACCGCCTCGCGCACAGTCGGCTCATGCGACAGCCCGAAGGCGGTCAGATCCGTCAGCGTGCCGGACCCGAGGTCGTTGACGAGCGGGACGCCTTTTTCCTTCGCAATCACTGCCAGTTCCGCCGCGTCGACCTCGCGGGTAAAGCCTTCGATCCGGTAATTGGAGGTATGGACCTTCAGCACCAACCCGGTTTGGTCGTTGATTGCGTCGGCATAGTCGCGTGGGTGGGTGCGGTTGGTGGTTCCGACCTCGACCAGCCGGGCGCCGGCGCGGGTCATGATGTCGGGCATGCGAAAGGCCCCGCCGATCTCGATCAACTCGCCGCGCGAGACGATCGCGTCCTTGCCAAGGGCGAGGCTGTTCAGCACAAGGAGAACGGCGGCGGCATTGTTGTTGACGATGGTCGCGTCTTCGGCACCGGTCAACTCACAGACGAGGTCGCGCAGATGAACGTCGCGCTCGCCGCGCTTGCCTGTCGCAAGGTCAAATTCCAACGCCACCGCTTCGCGCATGACTATTGAAGCGGCTTCGATCGCCGCTTCCGCCAGCGCCGCCCGCCCGAGATTGGTGTGAAGCACCGTGCCGGTGAGATTGAAAAGAGGGGAGAGGGTGGAGCGCGCGGCCGTTTCGAGCAGAGCCACCGCCCGCTCGGCCACTGCATTTGCTGATAAGGGCGGCGCTCCAGCCTTCACCGCCTCCCGCAGCGTCGCAAGAGCTTGACGCGCCGCATCGATCATGGCGGCGCGGCCGAACCGCGCCATCGGCTCGCAAGCCTGCGCCGACTGCAGCACCAGGTCGACGGAGGGAAGTCGGCGCAGTGCCGCCTGGATGTCGCCACGCTCGGTGTTTCTCTGCTCCATGGCAGTTCTCACAATCCGGCAAGAAGCGGTGAAAAACCGCCGCGGTGATAAGGCTGCGCGCGCATCAGAAGGTCGATGCCGAGGCTGCCGACGTCGTCGGCGATGGGCTCGGCACCGCTAGATTTCTGCTGATAGATGATCTTCGTCCAGCTTTGGCATTCGTCGCAGGTCTCCGCCTTGACCACGCCGTCTCCGCCCTCGACCTCCTTGTAGCCGATGCCCTTGGTAGAGCCGCAGCAGGTGCATTTGATGCGCACATAATGCCACATCGAATTACACAGCGAACAGGCGCAGAACCGTGCACCGGGCCAGCCGACAACCATGGAGGCGGAAGGCAGACTTCCGCAGATGGGGCACAGGCCGTCGGCAACCGGCCGCGCAGTCTTCGGATCCAGCACCGACGCCAGATGGGAAAAGTGAAGCTGGAGCCCGGCCCAGACATAGATGTGCTCCGCGATCGCATCCGGGGGCAGCGCGCCGGTGAAGATCGCGTCGACCATCGCGAGACGCTCCGGCCGGCCCGCATTGGCCGTTTTCGCGAGCGCCGTCGCTGCATCCTGCGGCATTTCGATCTGCGCGACCTCGGCGAAAAGCCGGTCGAAGATGCGTTCGAGACCACCGTCGCTCGCCGCCTTGTGACGGTCGATGAGAGGCATGCCGAATTCGCGAGCGCGGTTTATCGCGTCCGGATCGGGCGCTTGGGCCGGGGGCAACTCCAACTCGACAAGGCCTTGCGCATCGGTCAGCGCCGCAACGAAGACGAGAAAGGACTTGAGAGGGCTTAATTCGGCAAGTTGGCGCAGTCGTGCCGCACGACCGGTAAAAAGCGTGGAAGGTTCAGGCAATCGCACGAAGGGCGGGGAGGAAACGTCACCAATCACCGTCGGGTCGGGCGTCAGCTCTGTCTTGCCTGTCATATCACTCCCTCACGAACCCGACGGGCCACGTGGAATTGCATCGACATTCTGTATCATGCCCGGAAATTTGCCCTCCGGGAAGAGCCGGTGGTTTCCCACCGGCGTCATTCAGCGGGTGTCGATCCCGTCGGCTTGTGCTTCTGCCGCGAAACCAATTCGCGCAGCCATTTTCGATGATGGCGCCAGGCCCAGCCGCCGGTAACGGTGCCGCGCGTCATGGCGCTGATCGTGCCGCGCACCCAGATGGCGGCGTAGACGTGCACGATCCAGACGCAGATCGCGATAACGGCGGCAATCGAATGGATCAACAACGCCCAGCGTTGCTGCTCGATGGTGGTGTAGACGCCAAAATACTGTTGCCAGATGATCATTCCCGACGCGATCAGCACGATGATCAGGAGCGACATCGACCAGAAGACGACCTTCTGGCCGGCATTATATTTGCCAACCTCCGGCAGCTTCTCCTCGTGGCCAGCAAGGACGTCATTGGCTTGCGCCAGCCACTGGCTATCGACGCGCTGCCACAGGTTGGCGCTCCAGAAGCGCAGGAACAGTCCGAGGAAGCTGAAGAAGAGGACGACGCCGATCCAGGGATGGATGGTACGGGCCCATTGCCCGCCGCCGAACAGGCCGGAGAGGAAAAACAGCGCAGGATGGAACATCGCCATGCCGGAGAGGGCCAAAAGCACCAGGCTGGTGGCGGTGATCCAGTGATTGACGCGCGCTCCGCCCGAATAGCGGTGCACCTTTACCGGCCGGCCGGGTTCGATGCTGTCGCCGCGCTCGACGTCGTATTCCTCTTTGCTCATGAGCGTCCATCTCCCGTGAGCCGTTCGGCCTGCTCCTCGTCATTCTCGGTCACGACGTTCGGACCGCGGAACAGGTAGTGCAGCAGGCCGGCTGCGGCGACAAAGCCCATAGCCGCCATGCCCGCGTATTTCGTAGCACCTTTCCAGACTTCGACCACCCGGCTGATATGCGGATCCCTGGGCAGGCCGGCATAGATTTCCGGTTTGTCGGCGTGGTGCAGCACATACATGACATGCGTGCCGCCGACGCCCGGCGGATCGTAGAGGCCGGCGTTGGCAAAGCCGCGCGACTTCAGGTCCTCGATGCGTCCCTCGGCCCACTGCTTCATTTCGTCCTTCGTGCCATAGACGATGGCTTGCGTCGGACAGGCCTTGGCGCAGGCCGGCCCCTGGCCGACGGCGATGCGGTCGGAACAGAGCGTGCACTTGTAGGCGGTGTGGGTGACCTCGGAGATGCGCGGGATGTTGAACGGGCAGCCCTTGACGCAATAGCCGCAGCCGATGCAGTTCTCGTGGACGAAGTCGACGATGCCGTTGGAGTATTGCACGATGGCGCCCGGGGCGGGGCAGGCCTTGAGGCAGCCCGGGTCCTCGCAGTGCATGCAGCCGTCCTTGCGGATCAGCCATTCGAGATTGCCGGTTTCCGGGTTGTCCCATTCGGTGAACCGCATCAGCGTGAAGGTGTCCGGCGTCAGGTCGAGCGGGTTGTCATAGACGCCGACATTGATGCCGACCTCCTCATGCGTGTCGTTCCATTCGGCGCAGGCCGCCTGGCACGCCTTGCAGCCGATGCATTTCGTGACGTCGATCAGCTTGGCGACTTCGGTCTGGCGTTGGGCGGGCGGCGTCACCGTCGATGCCGACCGCCGCATCAGGTCCTTCTCGCCGAAGCGCGGTTGCTGCGGCGCGGTGTCGGGGTTGGGAACGGGTGCAAACATCACTTTCCCTCCTTACGCCACCGGCGCCGTGCTGCGCTCGATGTTGACGAGGAACGCCTTGAACTCCGGTGTCTCGATGTTGGCGTCGCCAACGACCGGGGTGAGCGAATTCGGCCCAAACCCCTTTCGGGCTGCACCCGTGAAGCCCCAATGCAAGGGTATGCCGACCACATGGATCGTCTTGCCGTCGCAGATGAGCGGCTTGATGCGCTTGGTCACCACCGCCTTCGCCCTGACTTCGCCGCGCTTCGACCAGACGCGCACCCAGTCGCCCTTGGCGATGCCCTTTTCGCCTGCCAGTTCCTCCGAGATTTCCACGAAGAACTCCGGCTGCAGCACCGCATTCACGGTGACGTGCTTGGTCCAGTAGTGGAAATGCTCGGTCAGGCGATACGAGGTCGCGGCATAGGGGAACTCCTCCGATGCCGTCTCGGCGAACTGCTTGAAGTCGTCGTCGAAGACGCGGGCCACCGGATTGCCGCGAACGTTCGGCGCGATCACGTTGGCGACCGGCGATTCGAACGGCTCGTAGTGCGCCGGGAACGGCCCGTCGCGCATCATCCCGCGCGAGAACAGGCGCGAGACGCCTTCCGCGTTCATGATAAACGGTCCGACCTCGCCCGGCTTGGCGGTCGGTGCGATGTCGGGAACGTCGTAGCCGCTCCATTTCTCGCCATTCCACTCGATGAGTTTGCGGCTTGGATCCCAGGCCTTGCCGTTGAGATCGGCCGAGGCACGGTTGTAGAGGATGCGGCGGTTGACCGGCCAGGCCCAAGCCCAGTTCTGATAGATGCCAGCCTCGTCCGGGTCGTGGTTGTCGCGGCGGGCCATGTTGTTGCCGGCTTCCGTGAAGCAGCCGGCATAGATCCAGCAGCCGCTGGCCGTCGAGCCGTCGTCGCGCAGCACCGCAAAGCCCGGCACCTGCTTGCCGGCCTCCAGCACGACCTTGGTCGGGTCGGTCGGATCCATCAGCGTCGTCAGCGCCCGGCCGTTCAGTTCTTTGGCCAGTTCGTCGGCGCGCGGCTCGCCCTCATCCTCATATTCCCATTGGAGATTGAGGATCGCATCGGGAAAGGCGCCGCCCTCCTTGCGATAAAGGTCCCTGAGCCTGATGTAGAGCTGCCCCATGATCCAGTTGTCGGTCTTCGCCTCGCCCGGAGGCGTCGCCCCCGGCCAGTGCCATTGCAGCCAGCGGCCGGAATTGGTGAGCGAGCCCTCGTCCTCGGCAAAGCAGGTGGACGGAAGCTGGAACACCTCGGTCTGGATCGAGGTAGTGTCGACGTCGTTGTAGGCGCCGTGGTTCTCCCAAAAGCGCGAGGTCTCCGTTTCCAGCGGATCCATCGTCACAAGGAACTTCAGCTTCGACAGGGCATCCGTCATCTTCTGGCGGTTCGGCGCCGCCAACAGCGGATTGAACCCCTGGCAGACATAGCCGTTGACCTTGCCCGCGTTCATCATGTCGAAGATGCGCAGCATGTCGTAGTTCGGCACGTCGAGCTTGGGCAGCCAGTCATAGGCGAAGCTGTTTTCCGGCGTCGCCGCCGGCCCCCACATCGCCTTCTGGAAGCTAACGAAGAATTTTTTGTAGTTCTGCCAGTAGCTTGTCTGGTTCGGTCGAAGCGGTTTGTAGGCCCGCGTCGACATGTAGGTCTCGAGGTCGACCTCCTTTTCGGTCGGGATGTTCATGTAGCCCGGCAACAGGTTCGACATCAGCCCGACGTCGGTCAGACCCTGGATGTTGGAGTGGCCGCGCAAGGCGTTCATGCCGCCGCCGCGCACGCCGATATTGCCGAGGATCAATTGCAGCATCGCCATGCAGCGGATGTTCTGCGACCCCTTCGAATGCTGCGTCCAGCCGAGCGCATACATCGACGTCATCGTCTTGGTCGGTGACGAGCACTCCGAGATCATCTCGGCCACCTTCAGGAATTTCTCCTTCGGCGTGCCGCAGATGCGCTCGACCATTTCCGGGGTGAAGACGGAAACATGCTTCTTCAAAAGGTTCCAGACGCAACGCGGATGCTGCAGCGTGTCGTCTACCGTCGCAAAGCCGTCTTCGCCGATGACATAGTCCCAGCTCGAGCGGTCGTAGTCGCGTCGCGCCTCGTCATAGCCGGTGAACAAGCCGTCCTTGTAGTCGAACCCGTCCTTGACGATGTAGCTCGCATTGGTGAACGCCTTGACGTACTCCCACTGCACCTTGTCGTTATCGATGCAGTACTTGATCACGCCAAGCAGGAAGGCGATGTCCGAACCTTGCCGGATCGGGGCGTAGAAATCGGCGACCGAGGCTGTGCGGGTAAAGCGCGGATCGACTACGATCAGCCGCGCGCCACGATTGGCCTTGGCCTCCGTCACCCATTTGAAACCGCAAGGATGGGCTTCCGCCGCATTGCCGCCCATGACGACGACAAGATCGGTGTTCTTGATGTCGGTCCAGGAGTTGGTCATTGCTCCGCGGCCAAATGTTGGGGCGAGACTCGCCACCGTCGGGCCGTGTCAGACGCGTGCCTGGTTATCGAATGCAACTATCCCTGTGCTGCGCACCACCTTGTAGGTGAGAAATGCCGTTTCGTTGGTGGTGGCGGAAGCTGCCAGAAAACCGGTGGAGGTCCAGCGGTTCACCGTGACGCCGGCGTCGTTCTTCGCGATGAAATTCGCGTCGCGATCGTCCTTCAGGTGCCGGGCGATCCGGTCGAGCGCGTCTTCCCAGGAGATCTGCTCGAATTTGTCGGAGCCGGGCTTGCGCACCATCGGGTATTGGAGCCGGGTCTGCGCCTTGACGAAGTCCTTGAGCGCCGCGCCCTTGGGGCAGAGCGTGCCGCGGTTGGTCGGATGATCCGTGTCGCCTTCGATATGGATGAGTTCGGCTTTCTCGCCCTTCTTCACGTCACCCTTGGAATAGAGGATGACGCCACAGGCGACCGAGCAATAGGGACAGGTGTTTCGGGTTTCGGTCGTGTTGGTCAGCTTGAAGGGACGGATCGCTGCGGCATAGGCGCTTTCCACTGCGCCAAAGCCGAATGAACCCATCGCCGTCGCGGCTGCTGTCGCCCCGACCCCGCCGAGAAACTGCCGGCGAGAGAGTTCCACGTTCATTGCATGACACCTCCGCTGATGCTGCCGCGAGCGGCATTTAGGCAAGTCCAGGCAATCACATAACTCGGTACGTATCAGCACTTCACCGCAATAACCAAGGCCTGTCAACATCGCTATGCGCGTCGGAAGAGTGACGTGTCGTCATGACGCTATGGAGCGGACGGCCGCGCATTGACGTGGCGGCCCAAACGACCCAGATTGAGGCGGTGAACTTCGCTGCCTGTTCTCGGGTTATGGGGCGCCGTTCGATGCCTGCGGCCTACCTGACCATACCGACTGACCGCTTCCGGAGGCTGTCATGGACACCAGTTCGCCGATCCGTCTGAGCACACTTGCCCATGGGGGCGGGTGCGGTTGCAAGCTTGCTCCCTCGGTGCTGCAAGAATTGCTCGCGGACCAGCCGGCTGTGCTGCCGTTCAAGCAACTGCTCGTCGGCACGGAGACCGGCGATGACGCCGCGGTATGGCAGCTCGACGATGATAACTGTGTAATCGCCACGACGGATTTCTTCATGCCGATGGTGGACGATCCGTTCGATTTTGGCCGGATTGCCGCCACCAATGCCATTTCCGATATCTATGCCATGGGTGGAACGCCGATCATGGCGCTGGCGATCCTCGGCATGCCCGTGGACAAGGTCCCCGCCGACATGATCCGCGCCATTCTCAAAGGCGGTGCGAGCATTTGCGCTGAGGCCGGCATTCCGGTGGCCGGTGGCCACTCCATCGACGCTCCGGAACCAATCTATGGCCTTGCGGTGATCGGCACCTGCAAGCCTGCGAATTTGCGAAAAAATAGCGGTGCCAGGCCGGGCGATGCGCTCATCTTGACAAAGCCTTTGGGTGTCGGCGTCTACTCCGCTGCCTTCAAGAAACAGAAGCTCGGCTCCGAGGCTTACAGCGAGTTGATGGGTTCGGTGACCTTGTTGAACCGGATCGGGGCGGAGTTGGGCAAGGACCCGGCAGTTCACGCCATCACCGATGTCACCGGCTTCGGCATCCTTGGTCATGGCCTGGAAATGGCGCGCGGCTCGGGTGTCGGCATGACGCTGCGCTATGCCGCTCTTCCATTCCTCCGGGAGGCGGAGGCCCTCGCCGAACAGGGGTTCGTCACCGGTGCGTCCAATCGCAATTGGGCAAGCTATGGCGCCGAGGTCGATTTGCCGACCGATCTTCCGCCGTGGAAGCGGCAGTTGCTGACCGATCCACAGACGTCGGGCGGACTGCTGGTTGCCTGTGATCATCGCCGTGTGGACGGATTGCAGCGAACCATACAGACAGCAGGATATGGGCGCGCGGCGATTATTGGAACGGTTGATCCGGCAGGCGGCGGACTGACCGTCCTCGCCTAGTGAGATACGGTGCCGTCTCTCGAGAGCCTCGGTCATTGCGTATCTCCTGCCCCGGACGGGCGACGCAAAAGCTCTGCGTGCCTTTCAACCGGTGACCTCACCAGCTAAGCTCCTCGCACGATGCAGAAAAACGCGCGGCAGGACTTGAACGAAATGAACGCGCGTGCAAATGCTGGTCACGTGTGCAATTTTCTGCGATGAGTACGCCCCGTGGGACTTTCAAAATATGCAGATGATCTCGACAGTCGTGCCGCGCTCTGTCGCGAGGTCATTCGATCAGCCGGCGAGTTGGTGTTGCAAGGGTTCCGTGGCGAGACGACGCGGGCCTTTTCGATGAAGGGACCGCAGGATTTCCTGACGCTCTCGGACGCCGCCTCGGAGTCCCACATTCGCGAGAAGCTTGCAGAACATTTTCCCGGCGACAGTTTCTTCGGCGAAGAAAGTGGGGGCGCCATCAGCGAGCGCGTCTGGGTCGTGGATCCGATTGACGGCACCGCAAATTTCGCCCGTGGTATCCCGCACTTCTGCATTTCGATCGCTTATGTCGAAGGCGGCCGGACCGAGATCGGCGCGATCTACAATCCTGCGCTGGACGAGCTCTACTTCGCCCGGAGAGGTCAGGGCGCGACGCTCAACGGCGCGCCGATACGCGTCGCGCAAACGGATCGCTTTGATGCCGCGTCGCTTGAAATGGGGTGGTCCACGCGCGTTCCGAATGCAGTGTATCTCGGCGTCGTCGAAGCGCTGCTGGGCATGGGCGCCAACGTGCGGCGTGCCGGATCCGGTGCTCTCGCGCTCGCCTATGTCGCAGACGGCCGGTCCGACGGTTACATCGAACTTCACATGAACTCCTGGGACTGCCTGGCTGGTTTTTTGCTGGTCAGCGAGGCCGGCGGACTGGTCTGCCCGTTTCTGGAAATCGGCAGCCTGCAGGATGGGGGTCCGGTTCTTGCGGTGGCGCCGGGCGTGGCGGCTGGCGCGAGCCAAGCATCCAAGATACCGCTTGCCGGGTTCACACACAGCCTGGACAGGCAGAAAGCGCCGGCTTGATTTTGGCGGATCGTCGGGATGGGGGCCTGAGCTCGGACGGTCCGGAAGTAGATTTAAACCGCTCGGATATGACACAACGCGGTTCGGAAATTGGTGCGGCGTTGGCCGCGAGAAGGAGACGAAATGGATGCGCCGGTCTACGCCCGCCCAGCAATCAGCCTGATCGCCGAGGGGCTCGGGCCGCATCGAGCCACACTCTATATCGGCGGCAGCGACGGGGCGCGTGATCTTGGGTTGTTGCGCCGCCATGGCATCACCACCGTCGTCAACTGCGCCGTCAATCTCGACATCAACTTTGTCCGCTCGCCATCATCAGCAACCGATGGCGACCTGTGCGCTGACGGTTTTGCCGACATCCGCTATTACAAGCTGGGCATGATCGATGGCGAGGGTAGCCCGGACACGATGATGCTTGGTGCC
Organism: Rhizobium sp. ARZ01; assembly: GCF_014851675.1. NCBI lineage: Bacteria > Pseudomonadati > Pseudomonadota > Alphaproteobacteria > Hyphomicrobiales > Rhizobiaceae > Rhizobium > Rhizobium sp. ARZ01. The sequence continues at coordinate 97,304 of NZ_JACVAE010000004.1, read as the reverse complement.
TACTACATCCTGGACGGAGCGCTCCGCCAGTCGATGCCGAAGCGGGCCACCTATCCTTTCCAAGACGGCGGCAATGTGCTCGTCAATTGCCGGGGCGGCCGAAGCCGCTCCGTCTCGCTGGTGGCGCTGTTCCTGCACAAGCAGCAGCCGCACCTCTATCCGACGCTTGACGACGCGCTCGCTGTCATTCGAGAGCGCCGTGAACTGCGCCCGGACGAATGGTTCGAGACGCCCAAGCCGATGCTCTACGAAGCGGCAAGGCGAGCTTCGGACTGGATCGACCTGGTCGAGGGACGCAGGCAGGGAACCCTCTGATGACGCGCACGCTGCCGGCGGTCGCGGTCATTGCCGACGCCCATTTCCATGACCTTGATGCGGATTTCGGCTTTCCGGGGATCACGGTGGATGGCCGAAGGCTGACGATGCGCAGCTGGGCGGACACTCGCGAGTCCACGCGTGTCTTCAATGAAAGCGCGGATGCGCTTATGGCGGCGCTGGATAATGTGCGCCGCCGGGGCATCCGCCATGTGGTGCTGCTCGGTGACTACACAGACGATGGCCAGCGCGCCACGACCGAGACTTTGACGGGCATACTCCGGCACCATGCCGACGAATTCGGCATGGCCTTCTACGCGCTGCCAGGCAACCACGATATCTTCGGGCCGCGCGGCCGCCACCACACCAAGCAGTTTCTCGCCGAAGGCGGCGAGGGCGTCCTGGTGACGAGCGATCCCCGCAAGGCGGGTCCCGGCACCGTTGTCAGCGAGCGCATGTATTGTGAAGGCTATCCGGTCGGGCTCGATCCGATGGCAGACTTCGGATATTTCCGTCGGCCGGAGTATCTCCACTGGGAAACGCCGTTCGGGGCCTCCGATGCGGTCGAAGACCGCCAATACGAGGTCGCCTCGCCGGATGGCCGGAACCGCTACCGGCTGATGGATGCCTCCTACCTGGTCGAGCCGGAGCCGGGTCTCTGGTTGCTGATGATCGATGCCAACGTGTTCGAGCCGCGCGATGGCGAGTATGTACGGGCCGAGGAGGCTGCCTTCATCGACAGCACCGCGGGCGGCTGGAACGCCATGCTGCGATGCAAGCCCTTCATCCTCACCTGGATTGCCGATATCAGCAGGCGTGCCCGCAAACTCGCCAAAACACTGCTCGCCTTTTCGCACTACCCGGCGCTCGATCCGTTCGATGGCACAACCGGTGCTGAGCGGGTGCTTTTCGGCGAAACGAACGTTGCCAAACGTACGCCGAAGGCAGAGGTGGAAGAGGCGCTTGTCGCAGTCGGACTGTCCCTTCATTTCAGCGGGCATCTCCATGTGGAGGGTGTGACGCGCCGGGGCAGGGACAGTCGTCCTCTGACCAATGTTGCTGTTCCATCGCTGGTCGCCTTTCCGCCGGCGTTCAAAATCGTGCATCCCGCCCATGACCAAATCGGGGTCGAAACGGTCGAGTTGTCCGACCTGCCGGTCAACGTTGCCCTCTCTGAAGGCTATGGTCTGGAGACTGCGGCTCTGCGTGCGAAGCCGGATCCCGCGTTCCGGGCTGCTGACTATGGCGCCTTCCTGCGCTGGCACACACTGGCGCTGGTTCAGCACCGCTATTTCCCCAAGGAATGGCCGGTTGCGATCGCCGAGCAGGTGTCCGATCTGACGGTCGGAGAGATGTGTATCCTCCTGTCCGGCGAGCAGGGGGTTGTCACAACATTGCAGGTGCTTGCGCAGGCTGCCCCGGTTGACATCGAGGAGCTTCGCGGGTTTCCGCTGCTCCAGCTGATTGCCGACTGGTACTGCCTGAGGCAGGGCGGTTCACTGTCCTTGCCCCACATTGGAGAGCGCCGACTTGGGCTTTACCGGTTCCTTGCAAGGGAGTTCGGGCGGAAGCCAAGTGCCGCGCAGGCCGACTCGCTCCAGGGCTTTCTCGCCATTTTCCTCGAAGCGCTCGGGTTGTTCCTTGATCGCGCGGAAAGGGGTGCTGCGCAACTGACGGTCATGTCGAACCTGGTACGGGAAGACGCAGTGGCGTGAATTCGCCCGCCCGCCGGTCAGCGCACAGTTTTCCGTTCCACCAGGGCGACCGGCACCACCTGCAACCTGGTCTCAGGCTCATCGCTCTCGAGGGCAGAAAGTACCTTATCGGCCAGCGCGTCGAAGGACTGGGCAATGGTCGTCAGCTCGTAGCCCTTCCAGCCGGCTTGCGGAATGTCGTCGAAGCCGATGATGGAAATGTCCTGCGGCACGCGGCGGCCCATTTCGAGGCGGGCAGCGTCGAGAAAACCGAGCGCCAGAAGGTCGGTGACACAGAAGGCGCCGTCGATTGCCTTGTCAGCCAGAAGTTCGCGTCCCGCCCGAAGGCCGCTATCATAACTCGTCGGGCCACCACACCACGGAACCACTTCGATCCTTTCCGCCTGCATTTTCTGCGTGAATGCAGTTGCCCGGCGGACCTGGGCCGGTGTCTGGCTGCCGCTCATGACGACAGCGACCTTGCGGCATTTCGCTTCGATCAGCCGCATGGCAGCCAGATCGGCCCCGTGTGAATCGTCACTGAGCACCATGTTCATGTCGGTGCGATCCAGTCGCTGGTGCATGAGGACGAGGCGAACTCCGTTGGCGATGCACTCGTCCACGATTGATGCCGGCGGCTCGCCGGAAAGCACAACGATTGCTTGGGCTCGGAACTCGAAGAGTAGCTCGATCAGCGGCGCGATGTCCTGACGTGCGTCCGCAGCATTCAGCAGGAGGCACTGCAGCCCCCGGCGCAGCAGTCCGATGCTCAACAGGTCGAGCTGCTTGGAGATGAAGGGTGAACTGAGATTGGCGCCGACAACGCCGATCAAGTTGGAGCGGTCGCTGTTCAGCCCCTGCGCCAGACGATTGACCCGGTAACCAAGTTCGCGCGCGGCCTTCAAGACCTTTCGTCTCACGACTTTCGATACGCTGCCGCCGGGGGTGAAGGTGCGCGAGACAGCTGAACGCGAAACGCCCGCGCGCTTTGCAACTTCCTCGGCCGTTACAAATCCCCTTGCCATCGATCCTCCTGAGGAATCAGCTTGCCACTATCACTGGCCATAAACCGCGCTGATTTCCAATGAAATTTGCGGGCAGCAAAATGGTCGGCTGCTGATAACGCTGCGACTGCCGCTTGATCCTGTCCATTGAGTCGCAACCTGCAGGCACACTTGCAGCATCCACATCCACACTGCCACGAGGGTCATTCCATTTTGCCCTGGCATGCGTTGGCGTCGCGATCAAAAAATGCACGCGAAACCGTTACAAAAAATGCAGGAAAAACAATAACATCTTGTTGTGATCGCGTGTGCATTTTATTGTTGACAAATTCCCATTCTGAATCGATCATATGTTCCATCGGCAAGGAGGAAATGGAATTTTTATTCCAATTTATCGAGCATACGGTGCGACTGTTCCTCGGAAGGTGGGGCGAGACTGATGCGCCGCGACGGCGCCGGGCAGCAAATCGCGGGGAGATCCGATGATGGCGCCCGTTGCTCTGCAAGAAGGCGACCAGCGCGAGCTCGACCGCGGTCAGGCAGAGGCGGCCTCGAAGGAGGCTGTATCGCACTGCCCCCGTAAAGGCGGGAGGTCGCACATGAAAGTGGCCATGGGGAGGTATGATGGCTCTTCTAAGTGAATCGGCGAAGGCTATGGCGGTTGCGGCGAAAGCAGCCGCGACGCCATCGGCCTGGCAGGTCTGGCGCTACCGGCTCAAGGTGGCCATGCGCGAGCCGACGACCCTCATTGGGGTGTTCACGGCGCTCCTCTTCACCTACCTGATCGTTGTGCCGATCATCTCGATCGTGCTCGATGCCGTTCGCGTGCAATTCGGGCACGAGCGGCGCCTGAACAAGGACGTCGGCGAACTGACGCTCTACTATCTCGACCGGGCGTTCTTTTCGCCGGTGTCGGCGGACCTGTTCTGGCAGCCGCTTTTCAATACGCTAACTGTTGCCTTCGGCGCCATCTTGCTGTCGCTGCTGATCGGAACGGTGCTTGCCTGGCTCATCAGCCGGACGGACATGTTCGGACGCCGGTGGTTCGCCACCGCCCTGATCGTCCCGTACATGCTGCCCGCCTGGACCTTTGCGCTTGCCTGGACCACGCTTTTCAAGAACCGAACGGTCGGCGGCCAGCCGGGCTGGTTCGAGGCGATGGGGCTGACGCCGCCGGATTGGGTCGCCTACGGCCGCTTCCCGATCACGATTATACTCGCCTTGCATTACACGCCTTTCGTGATCTTGCTGTTCGGCTCGGCGCTACGCCGATTCGACTCGCAGCTTGAGGACTCCGCCCGTATTCTCGGCGCGAAGCGCTATCAGGTCGCGCTGCAGATCATCATGCCGCTAATGCGTCCGGCGCTGCTATCGTCGATGGTCTTGATCTTCGCGAAGTGTCTCGGCGAATTCGGCGTGCCCTATGTGCTCGGCCTGCCGGTCAAGTTCGAGGTGCTTTCAACCTCGCTCTTTCGCAGCATCGCGTCGCGACAGACGGGCGTCGCAGGCGTTGTCGCAGCCTCGATCATGCTGATTGGCATCGTCACACTGATGATCGACGCCAGGCTGGTGCGTGAGGCCCGGCGCTTCGTCACCATCGGCTCGAAGGGCTCGATGAACAGGCAGAGCCGGCTTGGCAGCATGCGCCTTCTTGCGACTGGCTTCGCCGCGACGATCTTCGTGCTGAGCGTCGGCCTGCCATTGCTCACCCTGTTCCTGTCGACGATCATGAAGATGCCGGCGCAGTTCACGCTCGACAACTTCACCCTCGACTACTGGATCGGCACCGACCTCAACACGGTTGCGCTGCAGACCGGCATCCTTCTCAGCCCCGATCTGTGGGCGGCGGCGAAGAACACGCTGATGATCGTCGGGCTGGCGTCACTGACCTCGGGCATCTTCGGGCTGCTGGTCGGTTATGTCGTGATCCGCACGCCGGTCCGTGCGCTGTCGGTCTACCTGCGCCAGGTGACGTTCCTGCCCTATCTGGTCCCGGGGATCGCCTTCGCCGCCGCCTATCTGTCGCTGTTCGCGGTTCCCCGTGGTCCGATGCCGGCGCTCTACGGCACCGTCACCATCCTCGTACTCGCGCTGATCGCCGACCAGATGCCCTATGCCTCGCGCGCCGGCATCTCCGCCATGACACAGCTCGGCAAGGATCCGGAGGAAGCCGCGCAGATCGCCGGCGCCGGCTGGTTCCGCCGCATGATCTCGATCGTCATCCCGATCCAAAAGGGATCGCTCGTGACCGGCGTGCTGCTGCCGTTCATCTCGGGGATCAAGGGGCTCAGCCTCTTCGTCATCCTCGCAGTACCGAGCACAGACGTACTGACGACCTATTCGCTGCGGCTCGTCGACTACCACTACACCCAGGCGGCGAACGCCGTCGTGCTGATCATCGCCGCAATCGCCTACCTCGGCACCCTGCTGGCCCAGAAGCTGACCCGGACAAATCTTGCAGAAGGACTTGGAAGCTGATGCCCACGATCAACCTGCGCGGCGCGCAGAAGAACTATGGCGTGAATTCCGCCAACGCTGTTTCCGACCTCGACCTCGAGATCCGCGACGGGGAATTCATGTGCCTTCTGGGGCCATCCGGCTGCGGCAAGACCACGACATTGCGCATGATCGCCGGCCTGGAGAACCTGTCGGGCGGCGAGATCCGCATCGGCGAACGGGTGGTGGACTCCATCATGGACGGTGTCTTCGTGCCGCCGGAAAAGCGGGAGATGGGGCTGGTGTTTCAGAGCTACGCGCTCTGGCCCCACCTGACGATTGAGAGGAACACCGACTTCGGCCTCCGCTTACGCAAGCTGCCGAAGGCGGAGCGTGAGGCGCGCGTCGAGCGTGTCATGCAGGCACTCGACATCGCGAAATATCGCGATCGCTACCCCTCGCAACTTTCGGGCGGGCAGCAGCAGCGAGTGGCGTTGGCCCGCATGCTGGCCGTCAATCCGGGCGTGCTTCTGCTCGATGAGCCGCTCTCCAACCTCGACGCGCGGCTGCGTCTCGAAATGCGGGCGGAACTGAAGCGGCTGCACAAGGAGTTCAAGACGACCATCGTCTTCGTCACCCACGACCAGTGGGAGGCGATGACGCTTGCGACCACCATCGCCGTCATGAACGAGGGCACACTGCAGCAGATGGGGACACCCAACGACATCTACGACCATCCCGCCAACCGTTTCGTCGCCGAGTTCGTCGGTAGCCCGCCGATCAATATTATGACCTTCGGCAAGCCGGGAACCTCCGACGTGGCGGACAAGGCCGAGGCCTATCTGGCGGCACGGTTTCCACAACTGCGCGGCATTGGCTCTGTCGGCATCCGGCCCGAGGCGATCGGCTACACAACGAAGCTGGAAGACGTGCCGCAGGGTAGCTTTTTCGGCGAGATGAAAGTGACGGGTGTGCTGCCGACCGGCGGCAGTTGGATTCTCGAATTGAGGAGCGAGAACCACACGCTGTTTTTGACGACGCATGCATTGCCGCGCGTCGACAACTGCGCCCGCGTCTTCTTCTTCGCGCCGCCGGAGGCCCTGCACGTCTTCGATCCCGCAGGCCAGCGGATCGATCACGCAGATACCCTGCTGCGGAGCCCCACCTACAACTGAACGCGTACCAAATAGAAGCAACTTACTGAGGGAGGAACAGTATGAAGCGGAATATATCAAAGAGCAGGGCATACCTGCTTTGCGCAACGGCGTTGCTGGCAGCGCTGGCCGGCCAGGCAAGGGCGGAGGAGCCTTTCGACCTGAACGGCCTGATCGAGGCGGCACGCAAGGAAAAACCGATCACCGTCTATGACAGCACCGGCAAGATCGTCGACATGGCGAAGAACTTTGCCGCGAAATACGGCCTCACTGCCGAGGGCTCCAAGGTCAAGGCCACCGCCCAGCTGGAAATGATCATTCGCGAGGCGCGTGCCAACAACGTTCAGGGCGACGTCTCGATCATTAGCGATGCGCCCGCCGCCATGGCCCAGCTCATCCCGCAGGGTTTTGCCGAAAGCTGGCTGCCGCCGGATCTCGCCGAAAACATTCCGGCGGAATACCAGGACCCGCTGACGGTCGTCACCAGCGCCAACGTCTGGGCCTACAACACGGAACTTTTCGACAAGTGCCCAGTCTCGAATATCTGGGAACTGACCGAGCCCAAGTGGAAGGGCAAGGTCGCCATGCAGGATCCGCTCGGCAAGCCGTCCTACGTCGACTGGTTCAACCAGATGGCAAAGCACGGCGACGACAAGGTTGCAGCCGCCTACAAGGAGCACTTCGGTAAAGACCTGCAGACCGAGGAAGCCAGCGCCACCGCAGCCTGGGTGAAAGCGCTCGCTGCCAACGCGCCGCTTCTGACCGACGCGGATGCGGCCGCTGCCGACGCCGTTGGCGCACCCGGCCAGTCCGAGCCGTTCATGGGGCTGATGGCCTCGGCCAAGTTCCGCGATAACGCCGAGAAGGGCATGAAGCTCGGCCTGTGCAAGGACCTGAAGCCCTGGCTCGGCTGGCTCTATCCTGGCGTCGGCCTCATCACCAAGGGCACCGACAGCCCCAATGCCGCGCGCCTGTTCATCCACTACGTCATGACCGCCGAGGGCATTGCCCCGCAGACGGAAGACGGAAAGATGTCGACCAACAAGGAGGTCGGCCTGCCGGCGGACGAGCCCTCGGGCATCGGGTCGGCGCTCGACCAGGTCATGCCCTACCAGATGTCGACCAGCCTGGACGACTGGGATGCTCGCGAGACCTGGCAGGACTTCTGGCGCGTGAACTACCAGAAGTGATGCGAGGCCGGGAGAATTGCGACATGCAAGGACTTGAATAGAAAATCAACTGCAGCCGCGGGATCTCCGCGGCTGCAGCATGCAGCGTCTTCGGATCACTCGCGTCGGCGAGGCAGGTGAAGCAGAGGATACGTTCAGGACGCCTTGATCGAAGCTGCGAAGTACGTGCCACAGATCACGGATCGGCAGGCGCGAGCCTGCCGACACCATTTCCATGGGAGGGAGCGATGAAAGGGCAGATCAGGAGTGCGCATATGCTGGCAATGATAGCGGCCACCATGATGGCCGGTTCATTCGCCGGGCAAGCCAATGCACAGGACCCAACCGACCTTGACGCGTTGATCGCGGCTGCGAAACAGGAAAAGCCGATCAACATCTATGACAGCACCGGCAAGATCGTCGAGATGGCGGAAAACTTCAGCGCCAAGTACGGCCTGAAGGCGACGGGTGTGAAGGTGTCGGCGAACAGCCAGCTCGAGATGATCATCCGGGAGGGGCAATCGAACAACGTGCAGGGCGACGTCGCGCTGATCACGGATGCCCCAGCGGCCCTTGCGCAGTTGCTGCCGGAAGGGTTCGTCGAGAACTACCTGCCGGCCGATATGACGGCCAAGATCCCGGCGCAGTTCCGGAACCCGCTGGCGATCTCGACCAATGCCAATGTCTGGGCCTACAACACCGAGGCCTACGATAAGTGCCCGGTTTCCAACATCTGGGAGCTGACCGAGCCGAAATGGAAGGGCAAGGTTGCAATCGTCGATCCGCTGACGAAGGGAACCTATACCGACTGGTTCAACCAGATGGAGGCGCATGGCGACGACAAGGTGGCCGCGGCCTACAAGGCCCAGTTCGGCAAGGATCTGCAGACGGAAGAGAAAAGCGCGTCAGCAGCGTGGATCAAGGCGCTGGCCCAGAACGCGCCGCTTGCCACCGATGGCGACGACCCGGTTGCCGAAGCGGTCGGGGCGCCCGGCCAAAAGGAGCCCTTCTTCGGCCTTTTGAGTTCAGCCAAGTTTCGTGACAACGAAGCGAAGGGCTACAAACTCGGGATCTGCAAGGATCTCGATCCCTGGGTTGGCTGGACCTACATCAAGCTCGGGCTGATCGCGTCGAAGACGCAGAGCCCGAACACAGCGAAGCTGTTCATCCATTATGTCCTGACCGAGGAAGGCATCGCGCCGCAGATGAAGGATGGCAAGCTGCCGACCAGCACAGACATCAAGATGCCCGAGGACGAACCTTCGGGCCTGATGGCGTTGGCGGACAAGCTTTTTGGCTACGACTCCTCCACTGGGCTCAGCGATTTCGATCGCCGCGAGGAATGGCAGGATTTCTGGCGTGTGAACTACAGCAAATGAGCAATGCCGGCGCGGCCTGAACGGTCGCGCCGGACACTTCTGTCCCCAAACTGAAATGGATGCGAAATGCCAAGCTCCCTGTCCGCCGTACCCCAGCCCCCCCCGGAAAGTGGACTGGCGCGATCAAGGCGCCTTGCGGAGATCGCCAAGGGTGCGGCAGTGGCGGTTCGGGGCGCCTTGCTCGATGCATTTCGCTCGGAAATGAGCGTCGACTACAAGGTTGACCTGCACGACGTCGTAACCGTCCATGACAAGCGCGCCGAAGCGACCATTCGTGCCTACATTCTTGAGCAGGAACCGAACTCGGCGATCATGGGCGAGGAAGGTGGTCAGGTCGGCGACGGCGATATCCAATGGTACGTCGATCCGATCGACGGGACGGCAAACTTCGCCCGCGGCCTTGCCTTCTGGTGCGTTTCCGTCGCTGCCGTCGAGGGCAGGACGGTTCTCGCCGGTGTGGTCTATGATCCTGTTGCCGACATGATGTTCTCAGCCGATCTCGAAGGCGCCTTTCTCAACGGCAGGCCGCTCGTCTCGCGATCGGTCCCCGAGGAGACGCGGGCGACGCTGATCACCGGCTATCCGGTTGCCCGTGACTTCCGCCTCGACGGTCGCGACGCGGCCCTCGGGAACTTTGCGGCGTTGACGGAGACGTTTTCAACCCTTCGCCGGCCCGGCAGCGCGGCGCTCAGCATCGCCCACGTCGCGGCAGGCTGGGCGGACGCGGCCGCCGGTTTTGGCGTCAACGCCTGGGACGTGGCCGCCGCAACGTTGATCCTCAAGAACGCCGGCGGACGCTACGAGCCGCTGACCCTCGGCAAGGTTGGCGATGAGGCGCCGGATTTCATGTGTCCTGGGTACATTGCCACGGGCAAGGGGGCCAACTATCCGACACTGGAACGTGTCGCGCGCTTGATCTCCAATTCGCGCATCGCAAGTCGCGCCCCGGCCGCATCAAAGGAAACGGCATCAGTCATCGATGATGGTTGACGCGTGCACGCGCGTTGGGACCTATGACATTACGGGTGCCGGCCCCGCAGCTCGACGCCGCAAAGCGACGGAAAATTCCGCCCCCCGGCAGGGGCGACCGGTGAGGTAAGATCATGCAGCAATCGGAACGCGAACTCGGAACGGCGTCTGGCGACCTGCCCAGGTTGAGCCTGATTTACGAGAAGCATCCGCTATATGGGGTCGATCTCTTCATTGCCGGCAAGGAAGGCGCGAGCGATCTCGATTTGCTGCGGCGGCACGGCATCACGACGGTCGTCAATTGCGCCGTCAATCTCGATTTCAACTATGTCCTGCAGCCGCAGGTCGTGTCCGATCATGAAGGCAGCGTCTATGGGCCGGGAGAGATCCGGTACTACAAGGTCGGGCTTATCGACGGAGCCGGCAATCCGGATACGCAAATGGTGGCGGCGCACTACATCCTGCGGGCCGCGCTGGAGCAGGTGCTGCCGGACAAGCCCTCCTACCCACGACGCGAGCGCGGAAGCGTGCTCATAAACTGCCGTGGCGGCCGGTCACGCTCGGTCGTTGTCGTGGCGTTGTTCCTTCACCTGACGCTGCCCCGGGAGTTCCCTTCGCTCGAGGCGGCTATCAGCTTCGTCCGGGACCGGCGTCGCATTCCGGCGGGCGAGTGGTACAAAGCCCCGAAGCCAGTCCTGGTCGAAGCGGCAAAGCGCGCGGCAGAATGGTCTCGCGTCATAGACCGTACCGACAATCCCTAAAGCACTGACGTTCCAGCCTAAATTGTCCGAATTTGCGGGATAGGCGATGGCCGACCTCCCTGGATCCGGGCGTGCCCTCTGTGCAGCAGTTTGACAAAGACTCCTGATGTGTTATGACTGACGAAATTCAAAATTCGTCAGTCATTATTCGGAACTCATCATGGCCGACCTTTCTGCTCAGGCTGCCGAAGCGGCCCGTCTTGAAAATGTCCAGCGGATCCTTGATGCGGCGGAACGCCTCTTCAGGCACTACGGCTACACAAAGACCAACGTGGCCGACATCGCGCGCGACCTTCAGATGTCGCCCGCCAACATCTACCGCTTCTTCTCGTCCAAGTCCGAAATCCACCAGGCACTCGCCCGCCGCATGCTTCAGGCGCAGTACGAAGTGCTGGCCGGCAACGCCGCGCGTCCGCTGTCTGCCTCTGATCGCCTGCGCGACCATCTGCTGCTGCAGAACCGGATGACGGTGGAAACCATGATGGACGAGGAAAAGGTGCACGAGATGGTGCTGGTCGCCATGGACCAGCAGTGGTCGGTCATCCAGGAGCACCTGGTGGATCTGCGGAAGCTTGTGCAGGGTCTGATCGAGCAGGGTATCGCGGCTGGGGAATTCCGTGAGCAAAACCCGGTCGTGGCCGCAGAGTGCTTCATAAATTGCGGAGCGGCTTTGTGCCACCCTCAAATCGTTTCCAAGAGAATCTCGCAGGACGAGGTGGCGGAGCCGCTGGACGTCGCCGAGTTTGTTCTTCGTGCCCTCAGGTAACAGGTTGGGTGGACCGTGCGGTCGCGCCCTTGTATTCGGTAGGAGCCTAAAATGGCCTTCACCCAGAAGATCTCACTCACGACTATCACAATGGTCCTGACCATGTCGGCGACGCTGGCCGGCTGCGCGGAAGAGAAGGTCGCCGGCGAAACGCCGATACGGCCGGTCAAGGTCGTGGAGGTCACGACTCCCGACCAGGGTCGCATCATGCAGTACTCCGGCGCGATTCGGTCGAAGACGGAGATCGCCATGGGTTTCCGGGTGGACGGAAAGATCGTCGAGCGATTCGTCGATATCGGTCAAAGCGTCAAGCCGGGTGAAGTGCTCGCCCGTCTCGATTCGGTCGACTACGAACTGTCCGTCCGCCAGGCGGAAGCCGAGTTGGCGTCTGCCGAGAAGCAGGTCGAGATCGCGCAACGCGCGCTGCGTCGCGCCGAGTTCCTGCAGGGAAAGAGTGCGACGTCGCAATCCGCCCTTGAACAGAGCCAGCTTGCCTTTGAACAGGCGGTTTCCCTCCGTGCTGCGGCGGCCTCCGTGCTCGAGCAGACGCGCAACAAGGTTGCCTATTCCTCCCTCAAGTCGGAAGTCGACGGCATCGTTACCGCCGTCAGCGCCGAGGCGGGGCAGGTGGTTGCCGCGGGAACGCCGGTGGTGTCGGTCGCGGCCGCCGGTTCGATGGAGGTCGAGATTGCCGTACCCGAAGTTGACATTGCCGTGTTCAAGCCGGGCAAGGCCGTCAAGGCCCACCTCTGGGCGAACAGCGATCTCAAGCTGGACGGAAAGGTACGCGAAGTGGCTGGCAGCGCGGATAGCCGCTCCCGCACCTTTGCCGTTCGCGTCAGCCTGCCGGACGACCCGCGCCTGCTGCTTGGCATGACGGCCACCGTGACGGCCAAGGGGGACGATGCAGTCCCGGCCTATGTGCTCCCGCTGTCGGCGCTGTCGAAGCAGGACGGCAAGCCGGCTGTCTGGCTGGTGGACCCGCAGACGGAAACGGTTCGTCTCCGTCCGGTGGTGGTCGCTGGCTTCTCCGATGACGGTGTCCGCGTGACGGAGGGTGTCGCCGCCGGCGATCTCGTGGTCGCCGCCGGCACGCAGTTCATGCAGCCGGATATGAAGGTTCACCTTTTCGAGGGCGACATGCAGAGAGCGGGCGAGGTCGTTGAAGCAGCTCCGCCGGCAGCATCCTAAACGTCTGACGCAAGGAGGAAAATCGGACATGAGCGCCTCCCGCCAGTTTCCCTCGGGCAAGCAGCACTTCAACCTCTCGCGCTGGGCGATCGCCCACCCCAGCATCGGACGTTTCCTCTTCGGCCTCATCATCATCATTGGCGGGCTCGGCATCTTCAACATGGGGCAGAAGGAGGACCCGGACTTCACCTTCCGCGTCATGGTGATCCAGGCTGTCTGGCCCGGCGCCTCGATCGAGGAGATGCAGGACCAGGTCGTCAACAAGATCGAGCGCAAGCTGCAGGAAACGCCGCATCTGGACTGGGTGAAATCCTACACTCGTGCAGGGAGTTCGATCACCACCCTCCAGATCAAGGGCGATACCAACGCCGAAGAAGTCGCCGACGCCTTCTATCAGGTGCGCAAGAAGATTGCCGACATCGAACAGGAGCTGCCAGACGGGCTGTTCGGCCCGTATTTCAATGATGAGTTTGGCGATACCTACATCACACTGCACGCCATTACCGGCGACGGCTACGGCTATCCGGAGCTGAAGGATTTCGCAATCCAGGCACGCGACATGCTTCTCGCCACGCCTGGCGTCGAAAAAGTTTCGATCCTCGGTGACCAGCCGGAGAAAATCTACATCGATATCTCTTCAAAGGTGCTTGCCGAGCGCGGGCTCACTCTGAGCGACATCCAGGCCGCTCTGGCCGGACAGAACAATATCGATCCAGCAGGAAGCGTCGAGACCGCCACGCGGTCCGTCCGCATCTCGGTCGAGGGCGGGGTGCGGACACCGGAGGACATTCGCGAGCTGCGGATCAGAAGCGGTGGCCAGGTCTTCCGCCTCGGCGATATCGCTATGGTCACGAAAGGGCTGGTTGAGCCTTACGAGCGGAAGTTCCGCTTCAACGGCAAGGATGCCGTTGAAGTCGGTGTCGTGATGCAGAACGGCTTCAAGGTCACCGATGTCGGCAAATGGGTTCAGGAAACCTACGACCGGCTCGAAGCCTCCCTGCCGGTCGGAGTGGCCGTCGAACAGATCTCAAACCAGCCCGAGGTTGTCGAGGAGGCAGTTGGCGAGTTCGCCAAGGCGCTCCTTGAGGCGCTCGTCATCGTGCTCGTCGTCTCGCTGCTGTCGATCGGCTGGCGCTCAGGCATCGTCATCGCCATTTCCATCCCCCTCGTCCTCGCTGCTACGCTGGCGTTGATGTACGAGCTCGGTATCGAGTTGCAGCGCATCTCGCTTGGTGCGCTCATCATCGCGCTTGGCCTGCTCGTGGACGATGCCATGATCGTGGTCGAAATGATGGAGCGCAAGCTGGAGGAGGGGCTGGAAAAGCTTGACGCTGCCACCTTCGCCTACAGTTCCACCGCCTTTCCCATGCTGACCGGTACGTTGATCACGACAGCGGGCTTCATTCCGGTTGGATTCGCCGACTCGACGGCTGGTGAATATGTCCGATCGCTGTTCTACGTGGTCGGCCTGGCGCTCGTGACGTCGTGGTTCGTCGCGGTCTATTTCACGCCCTGGCTCGGCTACATGATCCTGAAGCAGCGTCCGCATGTAGGTTCGCATCACGATGTCTACGACACGCGCTTCTATCGCAGCCTTCGCGCCACCGTTTCCTGGGCCGTCCAGCACCGGTTGGCCGTGTTGACGCTCACAGCGATGGTCTTCGTCGGCAGCCTCTACGCCTTCAAATTCATTCCGCAGAGCTTCTTCCCGCAGTCGTCGCGCCCGGAGATTCTCGTCGATATGTGGCTGCCGGAAGGCACCGCGATCGGGGAGGTCGAGCGGCAGGCAAAGGCACTGGAATCCAGGATCATGGACGACCCGGACAAGAAGTTCGTCGCCACCTTCATTGGTGAGGGTGCCCCACGCTTCTTCCTTCCGCTGGACCAGCAGTTGCGCAATCCGAACTTCGCCCAACTGCTGGTGATGTCGAACGGTCTGGAGGAGCGGGAACGGCTGATCATCAAACTGCGCAAGATCCTGGCGGACGATTTTCCGCAGGTTCGCGGCAAGGTCGATCGCCTCTTCCTTGGCCCACCCGTCGGCTGGGCCGTGCAGATGCGCGTCGTCGGTCCCGATCGAGAAAAGGTTCGCCAGATCGCCAATCAGGTGAAGGTTCGGTTCAGCGACAACCCGTTGCTCGACACCGTGCATGACGACTGGCTTGAGCCGGTGACGACAATGAAACTCGTCATCGACCAGGACCGCGCCCGTGCGCTTGGCGTCTCCTCTCAGCGCGTACGCCAGATGCTTTATGCCAGCATGTCCGGCGTCGAACTCGACCAGTTCCGGGATGGCGAGGAGACGGTTTCGATCGTCGCCCGCGAGCCGGAGGGGAGCCGCAATCTGCTGACCGCGGTGGAGTCGGTCTATATCCCCACCGATAACGGGACCTTCGTGCCCGTGTCGCAGATCGCTCGCGTCGAGCCGATGCAGGAAAACGGCATTGAATGGCGCCGCAATCGCCAACCGGCCATTTCCATCAAGGCCACCGTGCCGGATGGGGTAGAACCGAACGACGTCGCGATGAAGCTCTATCAGGGCATGGAGGATTTGCGCAGCGCGCTGCCGCCCGGCTACAAGATCGAGATCCAGGGGGGCGCGGAGGATGCCGCCGAAAGCCAGGCCTCGATTGCTGCCAAGGCCCCGATCATGCTCTTCGTCATCGTGGCGCTGCTGATGATCCAGCTGCAGCACTTCGGCAAGGCAATGCTTGTGCTGGCGACCGGCCCGCTCGGCATCATCGGTGCGGCCATGGCGTTGCTTTTCACCGGTGCACCTTTTGGCTTCGTAGCCATTCTCGGCGTCATTGCCCTGCTAGGTATCATCATCCGCAACTCGATCATCCTTGTCGACCAGATCGATCAGGACATCGCCTCGGGAATGGAGCGACGCGAAGCAATCGTGGGTGCGGCGGTCCGCCGCTTCCGCCCAATCATGCTGACTGCGCTCGTCGCCGTCCTCGCCCTGATCCCGATCTCACGCGGGCTGTTTTGGGGGCCTCTCGCCTATGCGATGATGGGCGGAATCCTCGTGGCAACGGTCCTTACAATACTGGTGCTGCCGGCCGGCTATGCCCTGTTCTTCGGTCGTGAGCCGAAGAAAACGCCGGCTTCGGGCGCCGACGTTGAGCAGCAGGACCAGAAGCCACGCGCTCTGCCCGTCGCGGCGGAATGAGTGACACGTGCGGAGGGGGAGCGCGACCCCCCTCGCAACCATCTATATGCCAAAGACGACACCGCCTGCCGTCAATCCCGCTCCAGCTGCCGTGAGCAGCAGCTTTTCGCCCGACGCAAGCGGCCTTGTGCGATGTGCGATCGATAGCGAAAGGGCAATCGTTGCGGCTGACGAGTTTCCATAGCTTTCGATCGTGCGAACGGTCTTTTGCGGGTCAATTCCGAGTTTGCCGGCAACGGCGTCGAAAATGCGGGCGTTTGCCTGGTGCGGGACGAAGCGATCGATCCGGGCCGCATCCAGACCGGCATCGGCAAGTGCGCGAGCACCGCAGCCGGCCATCATCTCTACGGCCTGCGTAAACATCTCGCGGCCGTCTCGCATGGTCATCAGAAACTCCTCTGCCGCCATGCCGGGAGCGAAGGGCTTGTTGCTGCCGCCGGCCGGAATGGAGATCAGATCGTAGCGGCTGCCATCAGAGGCAAGGTCCACGCCGAGAATGCCTTTCTCCGCGTCGTCCGACGGTGCAAGAACAACCGCGCCCGCGGCATCGGCGAAGAGAACCGCGCTTGCCCGTTCCGCCGGATTGATCCGCCGGCTGAGGATATTGGCTGCCACGATCAGGACCGGCTTTCCCTGGGAACGCACGAAGCCGTCGGCGAGCGTCAATGCGTATAGAAAGCCAGAACAGGCGCCGGCAAGATCGATCGCGCCGCTGTTTGCCAGCCCAAGACGATGAGCCAGAAGCGGCGCCGAAGGCGGCAGAAGATGATCGGGGGTCGAAGTGGCAAGTAGGGTCAAGGCGATGTCGCCTCTGGCAATGCCGGTATCGTTGAACGCGGCCTCTCCAGCCCCTGCCGCAAGCCCGCTCAGGGTGTCGGTGTCCTCGACCCAGTGCCGCGTTCGTATCCCTGTCCGCCGTTCGATCCAGCCCGGTTCCAGGCCAAGTCCTATTTCGATCTCGGCATTTTCGACGCGGCGGGATGGAACGGCATGGCCCAGTCCCGCCAGGAATGAAGACCGTGCGCCGCTCATAGTTGCCCGTTTTCGAGGAGGCGCGCCGCTTCGGCGATCGCCTCATAGGCCCGGTCGAGTTCGGCCCCTGTGATGCAATAGGGGGGCATCAGGTAGATGACATTGCCGAGCGGACGGATCAGCAGGTTTTGTGCACGGAAGAAGGCGCGCAAGCGCGGTCCGACCTCCGACAGGTAGCCGCCGCTCGGTGCCACGAGGTCGAGAGCGGCGATCGTTCCGGTCTGGCGAACATTGGCGAAGCGCGCGTCGGCATCGAAATGGGCCAGCCGCTTACGCTGAAGCTCCGCGAGTGTCGCAATCCGTTCGCCGACAGGCTCGCTCCGCCAGACATTCAGGTTGGCGACGGCGGCCGCACAAGCGATCGGGTTGGCCGTGTAGGAACTGGAGTGGAAGAAGGTCTTGCGCCGGTCTGTGGACAGATGCGCCTGAAAAATCTCGGCGGCGCAAAGGGTCGCCGCCAGCGGAAGCGCTCCACCCGTCAAGCCCTTGGAGGTGCAAAGGATATCTGGCGTGATTTGCGCCTGTTCGCAGGCGAAGAGTGTTCCGGTCCGGCCCCAGCCGGTCATCACCTCGTCGGCGATCATCAGCGTGCCGTATCGCTCGGCGATGCGTTTGAGTTCTCTCAGCAGCGTCGCCCCGTACATCTTCATGCCGCCGGCGCCGAGGACCAGCGGTTCGATGAGGAGTGCCGCCACCTGGCCCGATTTGCAGGCAGCCTCGAAGGCATCGAGCGTGACCTGTTCATCGCCCACCTCGGGAAAGGGCAGTCTGTCGACCTCGAACAGCAGCGGTTCATAGGCCGCATTGAACACGCCGCGCTCGCCGGTCGACATGGTGCCGATCGTATCGCCGTGGTAGCCGTTCTCCATCACCGCGATACGGCTGCGGGGCCTGCCGGTATTGTGGAAAAAGCCGAGTGCCATCTTCAATGCGACCTCGACCGCGGTCGATCCGCTGTCGGAATAAAAGACATGGCTCAGGCCCGCGGGCGCGACGTCGATCAGGCCGCGGGCTAGTTCTTCCGCCGGTTCATGCGAATACTCGGCGAAAATGATCTGGTCGTAGGTTTCACACGCTCTTTGGATCGCATCCATGATATCCGGATGGCGGTGACCGTGGGTTATCACCCACCAGGAGGAGATCGCGTCGAGAATGGCGGTGCCATCCTCGTCGACGAGATAGGCCCCATCCGTCCTTGCGATCCGCTTCATCGGCGGTTCCAGCGCATGCTGGGTGAAGGGGTGCCATACGGGCGAGCGCGTCATGCCGGCTCCTTCCGGAAAAGGTCGATGTCGAAATTTTCCCGGAAGCGCTGCCGCAGCATGTCCGGGGTCACGGAGGTCAGTTTTGGCAGGCGGCCGAGTGATCGAACGCCCCCGAGTTCAGAAATGATGGCTTGCGTGTCCTCATGTGGCTCGCCGATGAAGGCGACGCCGAAGACCGGTATGGAGCGCGTCCGCAGCGCTTCCAGCGACAGCAGCGTGTGATTGATCGTTCCAAGTCCCGTGCGGGCGCAGAGGATGACCGGTATCTGCCAGCGGGCAAAGACGTCGGCAAAGACAACCCGCTCGGTGAGGGGAACCAGCAACCCGCCGGCCCCCTCGATGACCAATGGCGCGCCTATCTGCGGTGGGGTGAGCGCTTCGGCCTCGATCTGCACGTTGTCGACTCTGGCCGCAAGATGCGGCGAGGCCGGTGTCCGCAGGCGGTAGGCTTCGGGCAGGATACGTTCGGCAGGAATTTCGCCGAGCCGCTGGACGGTTTCGCTATCCATTTCCTCCTCAAGCCCGGACTGTACTGGTTTCCAGTAGTGCGCGCCGAGCGCATCGGTCAGGGCGGCGGAGAAGACTGTCTTGCCAATGCCGGTATCGGTGCCGGTGATCACGAAGCGCGGGCTCATGGCATCTCCTCCGCCATGATCGCCGCAAGCTCGGCAAACATGCGCGAGATCATCGGCTTGTCGACGTTGAGGGTGATCGCGATCCTTAAGCGTGCTGTCCCTTCCGGAACAGTTGGCGGTCGGATGGCGCGGATATCGAAACCCTTTTCGCGCATGCGTGCTGCGATCTTAACCGACAGGGCGTTGTCGCCGATCCGGACTGGCAAAATCTGCGATCCGCTGCCTTCCATGCCGAGCACCCGGGCGAGCTCGACGTTGGCGAAGCGCTGCAGTGCCTCCAGGGCTTCCCGCCGCTCCGGCTCATCCGCGAGCACCTTTAGTGCCTCGCGCACACCTGCCGCCATCAGTGGCGACGGTGCTGTCGAATAGATGAAGCCGCGCGCGCGGTTGACCAGATAGTCACAGAGCGTCGCGCTGGCGCCCACCAGCGCGCCCGAAAGCCCGAGCGCCTTGCCGCAGGTGTGAAGCACGATGATGTTTTCCCGCCGGTCCAGCGAGGCGGCAAAGCCGCGTCCGCCGGGTCCGAAAACACCGGTCGCATGGGCCTCGTCAATCACGAGGATACCGTCATTTTGCTCGGCAATTTCCGCAAGCTCAGCCAGCGGGGCACGGTCGCCATCCATAGAGTAGAGGCTCTCGCCGGCAATCCAGGGATGGCCGGTGCCGCCAGCCTTCCGCCAGTTTCGGATGGCCTCGGCACAGGCGTCGACATCGTTGTGCGGCACGCTGACCGATGGCGCCTTGCTCGCTGAAATACCCTCATGCACGCTCGCATGGATGAGCGCGTCGTGGACGATGAGATCGTCGCGTTGTGGCAGGGTGGAGAAAAGCGCGGTATTGGCGGCATAGCCGCTGCCGAAATAGAGGCAGCGCTCCGACCCGAAATAGGCGGCGGCTTCGGCTTCCAGCGCTTCATGTTCCGGATGATTGCCGCGCAAGAGCCGCGAGCCGCCGGCGCCTGGCGGCACGCCCCGTTCGATGGCCGAGGTAATGGCAGCTTTGAGGCGCGGCGCCTCGGCAAGGGCGAGGTAGTCGTTTGAGGTGAAGTCGACGCCGCCCTGTGGCAGCAGCCCACGGCGCCTTCCCTTGCGCTCCAGCCCGGCCAATGTCCGCTCGTAGCGGGCCAGACCGTCGCGGATCATGCGTGTGGCTCCAACTCCATCGGCTTCAGGCCGAGGCGACGGAAGAGGGTGGTATCATGATCCTCTCCCGGGTTTTCCGCTGTCAGTAGCGTTTCGCCGACGAAAATCGAATTGGCGCCGGCAAAGAAACAGAGCGCCTGCATCTCGTCGCTCATCTCCGTTCGCCCGGCCGACAGGCGAACATGGGATCGCGGCATCAGGATCCGGGCAAGCGCAATCGTGCGAACGAAATCTACAGGATCGACCGGAGCTGCGTCGGCCAATTTCGACCCGGGGATCGGAATGAGCATGTTGATGGGCACGCTTTCGGGAGGGTAAGGCAGATTGGCGAGGGTCACCAGCATCGAGATACGGTCATCGGCCGTTTCTCCCATGCCGAGGATGCCGCCGGCGCAGACCTTGATTCCCGCGTCGCGCACGTTCGAGAGCGTCTCCAGCCGGTCGGCAAAGGTCCGGGTCGTGATGATCTCGCTGTAGAAGCGCTCCGAGGTATCGATGTTGTGGTTGTAGTAGTCGAGGCCGGCATCGGCGAGTGCGGCGCTCTGCGCCGGCGACAGCATACCGAGCGTCATGCAGGTCTCCATGCCGAGCGCCTTTACGCCGCGAACCATGGCAATAATTGTCTCCATGTCGCGGTCCTTCGGGCTGCGCCAGGCCGCGCCCATGCAGTAGCGCGTCGCGCCGCCATCCTTGGCCTTCTGCGCCTCGGAAACGACCCTGTCGACCTCCATCAGCTTCGAAGCCTTCAGCCCGGTCGGGTAGTGCGCCGACTGGCTGCAATAGCCGCAGTCCTCTGCACAGCCACCGGTCTTGATCGAAAGCAGCCGGCTCATCTGCACGGCATTGGGATCAAAATGCGCCCGGTGGGCGCTGTGCGCACGAAACAGCAGATCATTGAACGGCAAATTATAGATAATTTTTGCCGCTGAAAAACTGCAGGGTTCCACAGTTCCCATCGACGTCTGGTTGCTTTCAACGGTTCCATCAGGCTGTTTCGGCATGCCTCTCCCTTTCTGCGTGGAGTTGATATCGATAAAAACTCACTTTATCTATAATTTCTTGCCGCGTGGGAGCGCGCAAGCGCCCATCTCGCGAACGGCTCTCACAATTCAACTATCGGAGGAGTTGGCAGGACTTGACGAACGGGCCGGAGACGCAAGATCGTCGCGCTAAACCGCGATCTTCAGGCACGCGTTCCAAGCTTCGGGACGTTTTGCATAAGTCTCTTCCCGAGATGGCTTTCCATAATCGGGAGGCATGCTTGATCGTCAGAAAAAGTCGGGGGAAGAGTGGTCAGCCGACGATGGCAAAGACATCGCGCGTCACGCCGGAGGCGCTCTTGACGGGTCGTTGCCCGATCCACTGCACGTGACGCTCCAGCACCGCCACGGCGTTGTCGATCTTTCCCTGACGCAGAAATGCAAGGATCGCTCGATGGTCGTGATCGGTCCGCACTTCCCACTCGGACCGCCAGGTCGCAAACAGAAAACGCGCACTCGCGGCATGAAGGTCGTCGATGGCGGCGAGCAGGCGCGGCATGCCGCAAGGGGTGAGGATCAGCCTGTGAAAGCGCCGGTTTGCGTCTTCCCAGGAACGGACGTCGCGCGAATTGTCGCCGGCAACGGTCGCCTGCTCGGCCTCATCGAGAATGGACGGTGTCAGGTGCGGCGCTGCATGTCGGAGCGCAAGCCCCTCGAGAGCCGCGCGCATTTCTGCCACTTCCCGGACTTCCTTCAGGTCGAAGGAAGCAACGCGGACGCCGCGACGAGGTTCGCTGACGACCAGACCCTGCGCTTCGAGCCGGCGGAAGGCCTCGCGCACCGGCACGTGGCTCGCACCGAATTCCTCGGCAAAATGGTCCTGCCGCAGCTTCATCCCCGGCGCAAGCTGGCCGGTGACGATCCGGTCGGCGAGGATGCGGCTGATGCGGCTGGCAATTGTGTCGTCGTTCGGTGCGGCCATGGTCTATTGATCAGCGACTTGTGGATAGGTTCCAGCACACTCGTCTCGAACCTGTACACTGCCTTGATGCCAGATTGTCACGGCCGGGGCGAGTCCTGCAACGCAAAGATCCTTGGTTCCTTCACCCGATGTGTCGGATCTTGGAACACATTCCCGTCCATTCCGCCTAAGCAACCTGGAATACCTCGCCAACCTGGATCCGGGTGAGTTCATCGCCGCTGCGTTGAACGAACAATGCGTCAAGCCCCTGTCTCAGCGCGAGCTCTTTTCCCGCCGCCGACCCCAGGACCATGAGCGCCGTAGCCCAGGCGTCGGCATCCATGCAGCTCTCGGTGATAACCGAGACGGAGGCAGTTCCATTGTCGGCCGGGCCTCCACGCATCCGGTCCATGGTGTGTGACAGACGCTTTTCGCCGACATCGACCCAGTGCCGGTAGTCACCCGAGGTGGCGACAGCAGCATCGCGCAACGCAATCACACCAAGCGGGCTGCGCGTTTCGAAGTCGGGCTTTTCCACCGCCACGAGCCAAGGCGTTCCGTCCGCCGTGGCGCCGCACGCCTTCACCTCTCCGTCGAGGCTTACCAGGGCAGCCGAGACGCCGAATGCCTCGACCGTCCGCATCATCTCGTCAACCGCGAAGCCCTTGGCGATCCCGGACAAATCGAGTGAGATGGCGGCATGCTTGCGCGCCCGGCCCCGCGGCTGGTCCAATTCCAGCACGTCATGAGTTGGCGAAAGCCGCATGCGAAGCGATTGCCGGATCGCCTCCACATCAGGCTCGGAGCCGCTTGGTCCGAAGCCCCAGGCATTGACCAGCGAGCCAAGGCCAATGTCAAAGGCTCCGCCTGAGGCGCGCCCGATCTCCAGCCCCCGCCCAAGGACCCGCATGAGCTCGGCGGGCAGGGATACCCAGTCTTCTGGCCGAGCCGAATTGAAGCGCATCAGGTCGCTCTCCGGCTTCCATGTGGACATCTGGCGATCGACGCGATCGACGGATTCGGCCAGTGCCACCTCCAGGGCTGTAACATCCAGACCTGGAGGCGCGTAGAACAGCGCCGACCAACGTGTTCCCATGGTCGGCCCGTTCAGGGCGTGACGGCACAGGTCAGAAGACATCTTCGACATATCTCCCTTGAGCCTTCAGCACGACGGGATCGAGGTTTGTTGGCGCGAGAATGTCGGCAAGTGCAGCCATGACACCCGCTGCCATCTCACGTCCGCCGCACACCATGATCTGCGCGCCACCGGCAACCATGCCCCGGAGGCGCCCGGCGTCGTCCCGAAGACGATCCTGCACGTAGCTGCGACCAGAAACCCGCGAAAAGGCCGTCCGCAGGCTTGTCAGCCGCTTATCGCCGAGCCAGCGCTCGATTTCATCCTGATAGAGGAAATCCGATTGCGGATCACGACCGCCGAAATAGAGATGCATCGGCCGCGTGTCGGCATTGGCACGGATGGTTCCGGCGAGCGGTCCGACACCGGTGCCCGCCCCGATCAGGATGACCGGGACCTTCCCGCGCCGAGGCCGGAATTCCGGATTGGGCTTGAGGAAGCCCGCAACCGTGTCGCCTGGCCGCAGTGCGTAAAGGTAACCTGAGCACAGGCCGCCGGGATGCTTGCGCACGCAGATCTCGAGGAAACCGTCAGACGTCGACGAGGCCAGCGAATAGTAGCGCGGCACGGCGCTGCCGGGCGGGACGATGCCGACGAGATCGCCGGCGTGAAACCTCGGCCATCCCCGCCGGCTGAGGCGGTCGAGCCAGCTCCGCTGCGGAATTGCAAAGCGGAGGATGGCAGTCGGCGCCTGTACTTCTGCGCCGTAGTCGCGGCGCGAGATCAGCGTCAGCGTATGGGTGGACGGTGTCGCGGGCCTATGGTCCAGGACCACCTCCTCGCCAACGGCAGCCTGTCCCCAGCGGGCAAATTCCTGCGGGCACTGCCGATTGATCGTTTCCGCTGGCATCAGCGAAGTCCAGCCTTTGCGGGCGAGTGCCGCCTCGACGTCACGTGAGAATTGGCAGAATTTCGGGAACTGTCGATCACCGAAACCTAGAACGGCGACCGGAAATGTGGGCGGAGCTCCCATTGTTTCTAGCCGCTTGAGAAACGAGCGGGCATTGGCGGGAGCCTCGCCATTGCCGTATGTGGCCGCAAAGATAAACATTCGTCGGCAGGCCGGATAGGTTGGTGCCAGGTCGTCCATCACGCCAGTGTGAACCTTGTGCCCAGCCGCAACCAACGCCTTGTGCAGTGTCGCGGCAAAGCCCCAGGTGCTTCCGCCTTCGCTGCCGACCAGAATGATCGTATCGGCCGCCGCTGCTGTGGAGTTCGCCGCAATCCGCGGACGTGCCTGACGGGAGCGCCACCAGACGATTACGCCGGTGACGCTGAAGGCTGGTACTGAGAGCGAACTTGCGCCGAGAGCCAGCCCGAGCCACCAGAGGCCCTGGCCGGTGTGCAGCATGCGAATGAAACCATAGATCTGCTGTGGCAGTGGGCGATCCTGCCAGGCGACCAAATCGCCGGTTGCCGGGTCGATAAGCCCCGCGCCGCCATCGGTCTTAAGCTCGAATGTGCCTTTCGGATCACCCGCATTGGGGAAGGTCAGTTCACGCAAGCGAGAGAGATCAACTTCCTGCAGCGCCGAATTCTGCTCGACCGGCATGTGCGGGCCGCCATTCAATTCGACAGTCGGATCAAGGGTGTTCGCGCCTTTGCTGGGGACGAACCCGAATGTGCCTGCCGACATGTAGAGCGCGGTGAGGGCGGACAGGAACAGGCCGGCAGCCGCAAGCCGTCCCATCTCGACATGCAGGCGCTGGGATCGGCTGCCGCGCACACGGCCGAACAGGTAGCGCCATCCGCCCAAACGCCGCGCCGTCATCTGCAGGCCCGTTAGGACCAGCAGGAGCATGGCCAGCGCGCCTAGAGCGGTGACAATCCGCCCGCCGTCACCGAGAAAGAGCGAACGGTGCAGGTTTTTCACCCATCGCTCGAAGCCCGACCGCTCATAGCCGCCAAGATACTGCCCGCTGACGGGATCGACGGTGACTGTGACCGGGCGGTCGTTCTCGAGGTGAGAGACGATGATCTGACCCGAGGCCGTTCTCCTGATCTGCTCCACGCCCGGAAACGCTTCGGCGACCCGGCCAGCCAGTTCACCGACGGTTGTCTGACCTTCGGCAATGCTGACTGCTCCGGCCCGATCGAGAGACGGGTATACCGACAGTATCGCTCCGCTTATAGCGAGGACGCTGACGAGAAGGGCCGCAACGAGCCCTGAAAACTTGTGTAACTGACGCAACATGGGGCCGATCCTAAATGCACGCATTACATGTCGTAGGTGAACGAGCGGACATAGCGGCGACCTGGTGCCGCCTGCCTGTTGCCGCCGGTGGTCAGGGGCACGACGACCTCGGAGGGACTGTCGCGCATATCCTCGACGGCCGCGTCGATGTGCAATTCATAGCCGGCGTCGAACAGGGCGTCGGCGAGATCCAGGGTGATCTTCAGCGTTCGACCAGCCCCAACGCTTGCGCCGGTGATGCCGCTGATCTGGCCCGTGTCTCCGCCCGAAAGGCGTGCCCAGTCGCTGAGATGGTTGTAGTACTTGGATTTGCCGCCGGCCATCCACAGGGTGCCCTTGTAAGCGCCGGCCGTGTCGGTGACATAGAGCGCCAGATAGGCTCCATCGCCGCCGTAACTGTCGAGCGTCGTCGTCAAGGTGACCGGCCGGGCCATGGCCAGTCCGGGCAGCGTCAGCGATGTGGTCAGCACCAGACCGGCGAGAAGTGACTTCAGCATGGGTATCTCCGTTTGTCGTTGTTGTGCCTCGGAGACTGTGGCTGCGGACTGACGTTTCGCTGAAGGTTCGGGCAAATCTGCTTCAGTTCGCCGTCAGCTTCCAGCTCCCAGACAGCAGAACGCCCCGCACAGGGCGGGGCGCGAAAGGTCTCTAAGACATGACACTCGGAGGATTACTGGACCTCGACCTTCGGCGGGGTGCCTTTGTTGTTGAAGAGTCCGTTGTCGGGTGGAGTAGTGGTTCCTGACTGCGTCGGTTTGCCGCCGCGATCACGGTGGTGATGATCCTTTCTGTCGCGATCGTCGGCAAATTTCATGCTGACGACGGCGAGCGTGCCGGGATCGATCTTGGCCTTGATATTGCGGCCATCCTTGTCCTGGGCACGGATCTTGTAGCATCCGTCATCGGTCTTGATCCGTTGTATTTTCCAGCCGCGCGCCTCCGCCATTTTCTGCACAGCCTCACGTGGTTGCCAGTTGGTCATCGGCACATTGCAGTCGTCGTGATCCGCCATGGCGGCTCCGGCACTCAAACCGCCCAGGAGAATGGCAGCAAGCAGGATGGCTTTCTTCATGATTATGCTCCGCAAAAGGCTTGTCGTGGCCTTGTTTTGAGGCCACATCCTTACGAACAGCTGAAGTTGGTGGAATTTCCACTTCAGCAGGGCGTCAGCTTCGCGATGTAGTGGTAAGGCTGCACGACAGACCAATGGAAATGCCCGATGCGGATTCTGCTGATCGAAGACGATACTATCCTGGGGGCGGCTGTACGCGACCAGATCAATGCGGACGGCCACTGCGTGGACTGGGTGACACGGCTCGACGCTGCGGCCGACCACGCCAGAAACGCGGTCTACGACCTCGTTCTGTTGGACCTGATGCTGCCGGACGGGCGGGGAATCGGCTTCCTTCGAAATCTCCGCGCAAGGGGTGATACCACCCCGGTGATCATCTTGAGTGCGCTCGACCAGGTCTCCGACCGCATCGAGGGGCTGGACGCCGGGGCCGACGACTACATGGTCAAGCCCTTCGATCTGTCTGAGCTCTCCTCCCGGCTCAAGGCGGTTGCGCGCCGCTATGCCGGCAACCCAAACCCGCTGATCGAGATCGGTGATCTGCAAATCGACCTGGCCGCACGCTCGATCAGGCGGAACGGCAAGAACGTCGGCCTGACGGCGCGTGAATGGGTTCTCTATGAGGCCTTCCTGCAGCGACCGGGGCAACTGATGTCGAAGTCGCAACTGGAGGAGCGTCTCTATTCCTTCAATGACGACGTGGATAGCAATACGATTGAAGTGCATGTCAGCCGGTTGCGCAAGAAACTGGGGCATGGCGCCATCGACACGGTCCGGGGTGTGGGCTACCGGCTTGGGACCGCCTGATGACGGCACCCCGCAGTCTGCAATGGCGTCTTTCCCTTTGGCTCGGGTCAGGTATGGCGCTTCTGTGGCTGGCGACGGCGCTGGTCACGATGAACAATCTGCGGCATGAGTTGGATGCGGTCTTTGACAGCTCCCTGGAAGAGACGGCACAGCGAATCCTGCCCCTTGCCGTCCTCGAAATCATCGGTCGCGAAGACGATGGCATCGCCAGCCAGGACATGGCCACGCTGCGCACGCATGACGAGTATTTCACCTACGTGGTCCGGGACGACAAGGGCGCTGTTCTTTTGCGCTCGCACGGCGCCGACGATTCCGTGTTCCCACCCTTCAGTCAGATGGGCTTTGCCAGTTCGCCCACCCATCGCCTCTATTTCGATGCCGCCTTGCAGGGCACGGTGACGATTGCAGTCGCCGAACCGCTGGCGCACCGTCGGGCGGTCGGCAGTAAGGCGTTCTTCGGGCTCATGCTCGCCTTCGGTCCACTCGTGCTGCTCAGCTTCCTGGGCGTCTGGGTCATCGTACGGCTGTCGATGGTACCCATTCGGGCCTTTCGCTCGGGGATCGAACAGCGCGGCGGCGGAGATCTCACACCGATATCGGCCGCGGCACTTCCCTCAGAAATCGAGCCGATCGCAGGCGCGCTGAACAGTCTTCTCGATCGGCTGCGGCGCACCCTGGAAGCCGAACGCAGCTTCACGGCGAGTTCCGCCCATGAGCTGCGCACACCGGTGGCCGCAGCCCTTGCCCAGACTCAGCGGCTGATTTCCGAGACGACCGATGCCTCGACGCTGGAGCGGGCAACGCAGATCGAGACGGCCTTGCGGCGGCTTGCGCGCCTGTCGGAAAAACTGATGCAACTGGCAAAGGCGGAGGGCGGGCGGCTTCAAGCGGAACAGGCGGTCGATGTTGCACCGGTGCTTCGAATGATTGTCAGGGAAATGGCCAAGGATGGCGCTGACCGGATCGAACTGACTCTCCCGCCCCGACCGGTCATGTCCAGGATCGACCCCGATGCCTTTGCCATTCTGGCGCGAAACCTGATCGAGAATGCCTTGAAACACGGAGCGCCCGATGAAGCTGTCCGGGTTATCCTGTCGGAAGACGGCGGGCTCGCGGTGGCCAATGCTGGTGAAGCGGTGCCGCCGGAAACGCTGGCGCGCCTCGCCCGGCCATTCGAACGGGGGGATACGCACGCCAGCGGCTCCGGGCTTGGTCTGGCCATCGCAAATGCCATTGCTTCCGGCGTCGGCGGGAGTCTAACGCTCGTCTCGCCGCTGCCGGGGCAGACAAGTGGCTTCGAAGCGAAGTTCGAAAATTCCGCGCTGAAACACCCGGGAAAACTGGAAGATGCACGGTGACTTGGCTGCTGTCGGCACGTCGCCCGCCAGCACGGTCATTACCCGATTTTCTCGACGACCGGCGGAATCTCAACAACTTTGAGCTCCGAGCTGCCGGAGTCGATGATCTCGAAGACGGCGTGAAGCATGCCCGGAACATCCTGGCGAACCATCTCGATGTGGTCGCCAAGCATCGCGACAAAGGGATCCCAGTCGAAGCAACCGAGGTGCGGCATGCGGTCAGCATACTGGCCGGAGCGGCGGATCCAACGCATCACGCCTTCAAGCGAAATGGTCGAATTGACGAACATGCCCCGCGGCAGAGCGCCGGCTCTGTCCGCAAGCTGCCGCATGGCATTCTCCGCCTTTTCAGGAGCGTAGCCGCAAGTCAGCACCAGCGTTTCGTCCACTTCGATACCGGCTTCGGCATGGGCAGCGCGGAACCCCCTGACGCGCTCGGACGTATTGTGGTCCGTTCCGCGGCCGCCCACGAATAGAAGCGGTGTCCTCTCGCCAAATTCCCTCTGGCAATTTGCGAGGACGCGCCGCGTGAGTTCGAGTGCCCCGCCGAAGTTGTCGGAAATCACCGACGGCGCAAGTGACCCCGGCAGGTCGAGGTTCACGGTCCGCACGCCCGCCGCTGAGCACAATTCCACAATCCGGTCCGGATCGGTTGCGCCTGTCGCGATCAGGCAGTCGACCTGGTAGGAAAGCATCGCGCGCGCCGCTTCAATCTCCAGCGCGGGGTCACGCCGCGTGCAGGTGACGATCGGAAACAGCCCCCTCTCGCGAGCCATGGCTTCGAACTGTTCGACGATGGAGCCGAAGTAACGATTGTCGTACTTCGGGACGATCATGCCGATGATCTTTGATCGCTCGCGCCGCAGGACGCTTGCCTGCATGTTCAGTGCGTAGCCCTGCTCCTCGGCCAGGCGTGTAATCCTTTCCGCCAGCTGGCTGCTGATGCGGCGCTTCTTCCAGTTGCCGTTCAAAACGGCGCTGACCGCACTCGCCGAGGTCCCGGCCAGTTCGGCCAGGTCGTAGATCGTTGTCCTTTTCGTTTGAATCGCACGCTTCACAGTTTGGTCTCCGCTTTGCGCGTCACCTTGACATCAATGAGGATAAGTGGCAATTCTGCTTCATCGATTGAGCAACGTTGCACAATCGATGAAGTTGCCAGCAAAGCCAAGCTGACACAGGGAGAAGTCGAAACAGGTTCCGAGACTTTCGACGCGGCGGCGCGAGCTGCAACGAGCGATTTCGTGCGTCCAAAAGGTGTGCGGCAAGACCTGGAGCAACCTCTCTGGATTGGGGGACATTTACCCTTCAGAAGCTTCAGTTCGCGGGCGCAAATCATTTGTGGAGGAACTTATGAAGACGCTTACTTACTTGCTTGCCTCGACCGGACTGGCCGTGTCACTCGGCGGCGCTGCTTTTGCGCAGGACGCGGCCACCGTGGCCTTCCTCATGCCGGACCAGGCTTCGACCCGCTACGAGCAGCATGACTATCCCGGCTTCAAGGCGGAAATGGAGAAGCTCTGCCCGAGCTGCACGGTCATCTACCAGAACGCCAATGCCGACGTGGCGCTACAGCAGCAGCAGTTCAACTCCGTTATCGCCCAGGGCGCCAAGGTCATCGTCCTTGATCCGGTCGATTCCGCTGCAGCCGCAGCGCTCGTTGAAATCGCTCAGTCCCAGGACGTCAAGGTCATTGCCTATGACCGTCCGATCCCGGACAAGCCGGCTGACTACTACGTATCCTTCGACAATGAAGGCATCGGCCGCGCAATTGCTCAGTCGCTTGTCGATCACCTGAAGGCTACTGGCGTTGCCGATGGCGCCGGCGTGCTCCAGATCAACGGTTCGCCAACCGATGCGGCTGCTGGCCTGATCCGCGACGGCATCGATTCCGCCCTCGACGCATCCGCCTACAAGACGCTTGCCGAATTCGACACGCCGGATTGGGCGCCGCCGAAGGCACAGGAATGGGCTGCCGGCCAGATCACTCGCTTTGGCGACCAGATCAAGGGCATCGTCGCTGCGAACGACGGCACGGGTGGTGGCGCGGTCGCCGCATTGAAGGCTGCTGGCGTCAAGCCGGTTCCGCCGGTCACCGGCAACGACGCGACGATCGCGGCGTTACAACTGATCATTTCCGGCGACCAGTACAACACGATCTCGAAGCCCTCCGAAATCGTGGCTGCCGCTGCTGCCAACGTTGCCGTGAAGCTGCTGAAGGGTGAAACGCCGGAAGCGCCCAACACGCTCTACAACACACCTTCCCAGCTGTTCGTCCCGGCAGTTGTTACGGCCGAAAACATCAAGGCGGAAATCTTCGACAAGGGCATCAACAAGCCGGAAGAAGTTTGCACCGGCGAGTATGTTGAAGGCTGCCGCAAACTTGGCATCATGAACTGACGCCTACTATTGCGTCCGGCCGCGTGATTTGCGGCCGGGCGCCCTTTTCGGTCGAGAGGTCACAAGACCATGACAGCTAGCAACCAGAATATCCCCGCTAACGGCGAGCCAGTGCTGCGGCTTCGCGGCATCTCCAAAAATTTCGGCGCCGTCTCCGCGCTCACCGATATCGATCTCGACGTCAATGCCGGCGAGGTCGTTGCCCTTGTGGGCGATAACGGCGCCGGCAAGTCGACGCTCGTAAAGGTGCTTGCCGGCGTGCACCAGCCGTCCTCGGGCACGATCGAATTCTGCGGAAAAGGCGTGACGCTCGACAATCCGGCCAAGGCACTCGACCTTGGAATCGCCACGGTATTCCAGGATCTCGCCCTGTGCGAAAACCTCGATGTCGTCGCCAATCTCTTCCTCGGGCACGAGCTGTCGCCGTGGCACCTCGACGAAGTCGCCATGGAAGTGCGCGCCTGGACGCTGCTGCGCGAGCTTGCTGCCCGGATCCCATCCGTCCGTGAGCCGATCGCCTCGCTATCCGGCGGCCAGCGCCAGACGGTGGCGATCGCGCGTTCGCTGTTACTCGACCCGAAGGTCATCATGCTTGACGAGCCGACGGCGGCCTTGGGCGTGGCACAGACCGCCGAGGTTCTCAACCTCATCGAGCGCGTTAAAGATCGCGGTCTCGGCGTCATCATCATCAGTCACAACATGGAAGACGTGCGCGCCGTTGCGGACCGCATCGTCGTGTTGCGCCTCGGTCGCAACAATGGTGTCTTTTCACCGGATTCATCGAACCAGGAACTGGTTTCGGCAATCACCGGCGCGACGGATAACTCCGTTTCGCGCCGCCTCGACCGCAAGGCCGGCCTGGTCAACGAGACAAGCGGGGGAGCCGCATGAGCCAGAACCTTTCGAACACCTCCTCCCAAGGCCAGCAGAAGCTGGACCGCAGCGATGAACGCGTGCGCCACGACGAGGGGATCCTCGGCATGGTGCGCGGGTTCATCGATCGCGTTCGCTCCGGCGATCTCGGCATGCTGCCGGTCGCTGTCGGTCTCATTGTCATCTCCGTGGTCTTCTCGACCCTGAACCCGGTCTTCCTTGCGCCCAACAACTTGGTCAACCTGCTTTTCGATTGCGCCACCGTCGGCGTGATTTCGCTCGGGATCATCTGCGTGCTGGTGCTCGGTGAAATTGACCTGTCGGTCGGCTCGATGAGTGGCCTGGCCTCGGCCATCGTCGGTGTGCTGTGGGTCAATATGGGCTGGCCGGTCGCCGGTGCGATCATCGTGGCACTTGTTGTTGGTGCCCTAGTCGGGTTGCTCTACGCAACACTCTACAACCGTCTTGGGATGCCGAGCTTCATCGCGACGCTTGCCGGCCTTTTGGCGCTGTTGGGCCTGCAGCTTTACATCCTCGGTCCGAGCGGCTCGATCAACCTTCCCTATGCATCCCCGCTCGTTCGCTTCGGCCAGGTCCTGATCATGCCTGACTGGCTGTCGCACGGGTTGGCACTCGTGCCGGGCCTCGTGATGATCGGCAAGGGGTTGCGGACAATGCGCCAGCGCCAGGACGCGAACCTCTCCGCGCAACCACTTCGCGCTTTGGTTCTGAAGGCGGTGGTGTTGACGGTCGCTCTTGAGCTAGCCGTGTTCTATCTGAATCTCGGCCGCGGCGTGCCGTGGATGTTTGCCCTGTTCGTCGCCCTTGCCGTTATCCTGAACTACGCGCTGACACGGACAAAATGGGGCCGCTCGATGTTTGCGGTCGGCGGCAACAAGGAAGCCGCGCGCCGCTCGGGCATCAACGTGAAGCGGATCTATATGAGCGCCTTCGTGCTCTGCTCCACGCTTGCAGCGCTTGGCGGTATTCTGTCGGCCTCGCGCCTCGCCTCGTCAAGCCAGCAGGCGGGTACTGGCGACATCAACCTCAACGCGATCGCAGCCGCGGTCATCGGCGGTACCAGCCTTTTCGGCGGACGCGGAAGCGCCTATTCGGCCCTTCTCGGCATCATCGTGATCCAGGCGATCTCGAACGGCCTGACGCTACTGAACCTCAGTTCGTCGCTGCGCTACATGATCACGGGCGGCGTGCTCGCCATCGCGGTCATCGTCGACTCGCTGGCCCGGCGCTCGCGCGTCAGCCACGGTCGCGCCTGATCCAACACATCGGAATGGAGTTCTCAAAATGGCAGACCTCATGAAGGGTAAAGTCGCCGCCATCACCGGCGCGGCCTCCGGCATCGGACTTGAGTGCGCCCGCACGCTTCTTTCCGAAGGTGCAAAGGTCGTTCTCGTCGACCGCGCGCAGGACAAGCTGGAGCAACTTTGCAAGGAGCTGGGGCCGAACGCCCTGCCGCTGGTCGTCGATCTGCTGAAGCCGGCCGAAGTCTCCGGCATGCTGCCGCGCATCCTCGAAATCGCAGGCAAGCTCGATGTGTTTCATGTAAATGCCGGCGCTTATATCGGCGGCCCTGTTGCCGAAGGCGATCCGGATGCGTGGGACCGGATGTTGAACCTCAACATCAACGCGGCCTTCCGCTCGGTCCACGCGGTGTTGCCCTACATGATCGAGCAGAAGTCGGGCGACATCCTCTTCACCAGCTCGATCGCCGGCGTCGTCCCGGTCATCTGGGAGCCGATCTACACGGCATCGAAGTTCGCCGTTCAAGCCTTTGTGCACAGCACGCGCCGGCAAGTCGCCCCGCATGGCGTTCGCGTCGGCGCGGTCCTGCCAGGCCCCGTTGTCACGGCACTGCTCGACGATTGGCCGAAGGAGAAGATGGACGAGGCGCTCGCCAACGGCAGCTTGATGCAGCCGAAGGAAGTGGCCGACGCGGTGCTGTTCATGCTGACGCGTCCGCGCAACGTCACGATCCGGGACCTGGTGATCCTGCCCAACAGCGTCGATCTCTGATGTGCACCGGCGCAAGGCTGCGGCCTTGCGCTCAACCAAGCTCCTGTCAGCAGGCGGTAGAACCATGACCAACACCTCCCCCGCACGCCCCGCGCGCGGCGAACGGTATCTCATCGGCGTCGATGTCGGAACCGGAAGCGCCAGAGCAGGCATTTTCGACCTGAACGGCCATATGTTGGCATCGGGCAAGCGCGACATCTCGCTGTATCGCGAGGCCGGTTCGATCGTCGAGCAGTCGAGCACGGAGATCTGGTCAGCAGTTTGTGCCTCGGTCCGCGAGGCTGTCACGAAGGCCGGCGTCGATCCGCATAGCGTCGCCGGTATCGGCTTCGACGCGACCTGCTCATTGGTGGTTCTGGGCGAAAATGGTTCCTCGCTGCCCGTTGGCCCCTCGGAGGATCCGCAACGCGACATCATCGTGTGGATGGACCACCGCGCCGTTGAGCAGGCGGAGCGCATCAATGCCCAAGGTCACGACGTGCTGCGCTACGTCGGTGGCCGCATCTCGCCGGAGATGGAAACGCCAAAGCTACTCTGGCTGCGCGAGAACCGGCCACAGGTGTTCGATGCCGCCTGGCAATTCTTCGATCTCGCCGATTTTCTCACCTGGCGCGCGACCGGCGATCTTGCCCGTTCGACCTGCACGGTAACCTGCAAATGGACCTATCTGGCGCATGAGAAGCGCTGGGATCCGAGCTATTTCCACCAAATCGGCCTCGGCGTACTCGCGGATGAGGATTTTGCCCGCATCGGCCAGAACGTGGTTGAGCCCGGAACGCCGGTCGGGAACGGTCTGACCGAGCGTGCGGCCATGGAACTCGGCCTTCCCGTCGGCACGCCGGTTGGCGCCGGCATGATCGACGCCCACGCCGGCGGGATCGGCACGGTGGGTATCGACGGGTCGCCTGAGAGCAACCTCGGATACGTCTTCGGCACGTCTTCCTGCACCATGACCTCGACCTCGGAGCCCGTCTTCGTGCCGGGGGTCTGGGGCCCTTACTATTCCGCCATGGTGCCGGGGATGTGGCTGAACGAGGGAGGCCAGTCGGCGGCGGGGGCCGCAGTCGAACAACTGCTGTCATTCCACCCGGCCGCTGGCGAAGCAGAGGAACAGGCAAAGGCGCGGGGCGTATCACTTCCGGTGCTGCTTGCCGAACTGGCCGCGGAGAAAGTTGAAGACCTTTCCCAGTCGGTCGAACTTGCGGACGGTCTTCATGTCGTGCCGGAATTCCTCGGCAACCGTGCTCCTTTCGCCGATCCACATGCGCGCGCTGTCGTTGCCGGGCTCGGCATGGAGCGCGATATCGGCAATCTCGTCTCGCTCTATATCGCCGGCCTCTCTGGCATCGGATACGGATTGCGCCAGATCATCGAGGTGCAGGCATTGTCCGGTGCGCCGATCGATAAGATCGTCATCAGCGGGGGCGCGGGGCAACTCGACCTCGTCCGCCAGCTTCTTGCTGACGCAACCGGAAAGCCGGTGCTTGCCACGCAATCGGAGGAGCCGGTTCTGCTGGGCGCGGCGATTCTTGGAAGTGTGGCGTCTGGCGTGTTCCCGGACGCTCGGTTGGCGATGGCAAAGCTCTCCCGCACCGATCGTGTCTACAAGCCCGCAGAGAGTGAAATCGCCGGGCTGCATGCGCGAAGATACGAAGCCTTCAAGAAGCTTCAAGCGCTCGCCCGGGAAATTCGATAAGTCCGCAAATGATCGGATCGAGCAGTTCGGCTGCTGCGCCTGACTGAGCACTTCGTGATGTTGAGCCTGACCTCATTATTGCGGTAGGTCAAGGAGGCGAGCCACGCTGCTCCTTGGGGGCAGCACCACCCAACTGCTTGGTCCCCGTAATCAATATCCCTTAAGCTAGCTTTTTGCCTGATACGGTTTCGGTAGGAGCCCGAGCAGAGGGGCCATCCGTCCGACCGACATGAGGAAGGGATGAGTGGCGGGCAGAAATTGGCCCGTGCTCGCCAGGATCGTCAGCGAGCGCACAAGGCCGAGGCTGAGGCTGACGAGGTTCTTGGCGATCACCTTCGGTGCTACATACCTGCCCATGTGCAAGCGGTCGATGACGCAATTGATGCTGCCTGTCCGGATGGAGCGTGTCATCAGCCATTTCGCATTGGCGCGATCCGCCGGCACAATCTCATCGATTAGCGCTTCGGCGCACCACCAGAAACGATAACCGGCCAGGCGGCAGCGGGTGAAGAATTCCATATCGCCGCCGCCAAGGAAGTTGAAGCGCAGGTCGAAGAAGGGAAAAGACGTGCGCTCGAAGACATGGCGGCCAATGAGGCAGTTCCCAGACCCGTGGATCATCGGCACGGCGCGGCTAATGCCGTCGATCGAGCTGAACAGACTGTGATTGCGTATTGCTGACGATGCCGGGGTTTCGAATGTGCGGAAGACCGGCCCGCCGACGATGTCGGCTCCGTTCTCTCGCGCGGCATGGACCATGTTCTGCAGCCATGCGCCATCCGCTGTCTCGTCATCGTCGATCATGAGCAGGTAGCGGGCGCTCGAATAGCGCTCGAGCGCAAGCCGGAATGCGGTGTTGATGGCATGGCAATTCCCCTGCTCGTGCTCGACTTCGACCACATGGGCAATGCTGCGCTCGCCTAAAATTTCGCGCGCCACCAGGGCACCAGCGGGACTGGCACCATCATTGTCGATCACAACGAGCGCGAACGGAAAATCGGTCTTCTGCGCCAGCACTGACAAAAGGGTCTTCCGCAGCCACTCCGGCCGGCGGAAGGTCGGTATGCAGACAACCGCTTCGATCGCTGCATCACGGGTGGGCTCGTTCATCGCATCCTACCGCAATTTGGCGATTGCTTGCGCAATCGGGTACTCACCGCGGGTCAGACCGGGCCTGCGCACACTAGTGCTGCAACTTAAAAGACGAGTTAATGGCGCTCTTTAACCGTCCGAAAACACCTGCCCCGCTATTGTCGCCGCGTATCGGGTCCTGAATTGCGTCCCATGCCGGATCACTCTCAAACCGCGGGGAAAGCTCGCTTCTTCAAAAGCCCAAAGGAGCGACCAGCCAGATGGATACAGCTAACCGCCACAGCGGGGCGGCCGCGGCCAGCGCGACGAAACTGCCCCAATGAAACGCTATCTAGTCCTCATTTCCGAAGCGGCCAATCCGTGTGGAGTCGAAGCTTTCACCAGGCACTTGGCAACGCGCCTTGGAACTCGGGGTGACGTGCTATCCATTGGCGCGGGTCCCCGGCGACTGGCGAAGGCTTTGGGACAGTGCGACGGCGTCGTCCTCAACTTTCCGATCGTCGCTTGGAAAAAGCGGCTCATCGAGCCTTTGGTCGTGGCGGTGCTTACAAAGCTTCGGAGCAAACGGCTAACGGTCGTCCTTCATGAATGGGCGAGCCTCGACTGGAAGCGTCGGCTTGTCCTCCTTCCGGTCATCAAGCTCGCCGATGCGATCCTGTTTTCGGCTCCCGAGATCAGAGATGAATGGCTGCAAGGCGCTGGCGCCAACCGCGCCAGGCTCGGGCTAATTCCAATCCCTCCAAATCTCCTTCCATCGTCGTCCATCTCCGATGCCCCAGCCGCCCACTCAATCCGGGCGCTTCGGCGGGATGGAACCAAGATCATCGGCCAGTTCGGCTCCATTTATCCGAAAAAAAACTGCGCCGAACTGTTCGCCATCGCAGCCGAGCTGCGCAAAGCAGGACAGGATATCGCCGTCGCATTCATCGGATCGTTCATCAAGGCGATGGACAATGTCGAGGAGGAGTTTCATGCGCAGGTGCGGCAACATGGGCTGGAAGGGCGCGTGCTGGTCACCGGATACATTGCCGAGGACAACCATGTTTTCGCAGCGCTGCGCGAACTCGATGTGGTTTGCTACAAATTCACCGAGGGGCTGACATCCCGCCGCGGCAGCGTGCTGGCCGCTGCCATGTCCGGCAGGTGTGTCGTGACCAATGCCCCGCGGGATGCTTCATCCTTGGCCCATCACGACCTGTTCCGGGCGATGATCGCCAATGGCAATATCCGTCTGGCTGCAACCGATGCGGATCCGTGTACCATGGCGAGCGAAATCGGTCTGGCCTTCGAAAGCAAGGCTGGAATGCTTGATTTCGAAGGCCAGCTCGACGATTTGTGGAAGAGGATCGTCGAACGGCTCGACGCGGTTCAGAAGTAGCCAACAGCTTTCCAAAGCCGCCTTCGTGCAGATCTCGGACGCTTTGACGGCAATTTCCAAACGGCAATTAGAAATTGTTAAAATTTGAGTCAAATATTACAGAAGCAATTGAAATTGCTGCTGTTTTTTAACGACGATGCCACTCCAAGTTTGACATTATTCCCCCTTAAGGTGCATAGGCCTCCCATGAGTATTGCGTGCTGGGAGAATTCCGCGATGTCTGCGCAGATCGACGAACCCTCCAAGAAGGAGGGGGACGGCGCCTGGTCGACTACTTTGCTTGGGGGGCTTCCGATCACGGTCATCGGCATGCAGCAGTCTGCGGACGAATTCGTCAGGATAACCCTTGAAGCCAGAGGGCGCGACGAGATTCCCTACTACTCGACCTCGGCAAACGGCCAAGTCATTGCCTTGGCTTCCCGCGATCCGGAATTCCGGGACCTCTTGCTTGCAGCCGATCAGATTCATGCGGACGGCATGCCGATGGTATTGCTGTCACGAATGCTGACGCGCAATCCGCTAAGCGAACGCGTTGCGACTACCGATCTCGTGCATGCCGTGGCGGAGGCGTCCGAGAAAGAAGGCCTCAGTTTCTATTTCCTCGGCGCAACTGCCGAGATCAATAAGCGTGCCGTTGCAAGGATGCGCGAGAAATATCCGAAGCTGAGCTTTGCCGGCGCCTCCCACGGGTATCTGTCCGAGCAGCAGGAGCGGGAAGTCGTGGCTGAAATCGCCCGACTAAAGCCTGATATCCTCTGGATTGGCATGGGTGTGCCCTATGAACAGAAGTTTGTGGCGCGGAACCGCGAAAAGCTGCGCGGGGTCGGTGTGATCAAAACAGCGGGCGGGCTGTTCGATTTCCTCGCAGGCAAGAATAGTCGCGCGCCGAAATGGATGCAAAGCGTCGGCCTGGAATGGGTATACCGCACGATCCTGGAGCCGCGCAGATTGGCGCTTCGATATCTGACGACCAATCCGGCGGCGCTGCGGCAGATCCTTTTGAACTCGAATTAGTGAGGCCGGTTCGGGTGTGACAGCCCGGCTGACCTGCAAGGAAGCAAGGATGCTTTGGTTGCCCTTGGTATTCACCGTATACTTTGCCGTTGCGCTTTTTTTCTTTGTCTGCACCTATTTCGAAGGAACGCGGCGCATTCCTGCGTGGGACCTTCACCGCGTAATCGGGCTGGCCGCTTCGACCATCTGGCCGCTCGTGATCGCCTACGTCTGGATATTTCGTGCAGAAGGCACGGCCGTATCTGGTCGCGCGTATGCAGCCGACGTTATCGGCGGCGAGAAATAGTTCTCGATAGCTCAATGCCGTGAACCGTGCTTGATGCTGACGCTTGATCGCTGATCAAGACTAGGCCGGTAGAGCGGTCATGCGTATCACGCGTTTCGCTTTCACTCTTCCTGAACACAGATCACACAGCACAATTCAAGTCGTCGCCAGATTGAGCGGGGCGCGTTTTATCGTGCCAAGCGAAGGGGCCTTTGTGAGGTAGGCATAGGCTTGAAGTCTGAGGCCGAATACGGAAATCAGCATCGTGAACCAGATTGGGCCGCTGTTGTCGAAGAAGATATTTTCAAGGCAACTGGTGAACAGCGAAAAGAGCCAGACGCGAATGAAAAGGCGCGTCAATTCCGGGTCGTGTTGGCGCTTGAGCGCGAGCCCAGCATGATAGCAAGGCAGAAAGACCAGCCACACCAACATGAGGAGCAACAGTGGCAAGCCGCCGTTGATCACTTGGTCAAGATATCCATTGTGAGCGTTCGCCGCCGAAACTGCCCAGGTGCCTATCGATTGGCCGCTGTAGACCAGGGCGTCTGTCTGCCAGAAGGATTGAAAGCCATAGCCTGTAAATGGGCGGTTCGCGATGGCTGAAAGTGCGAGTTCCCAGATCGACGTGCGGTCGGTGAACGTTGGGTCCACTCCCATTGACGTGAGGAAGTTCTGGATCGACGGCGAAACAGCCGCCGACAGCAGGATGGCGTTCGATGCTCCCAGCCCACCGACGAGCAACAATAAGCGAAAGGGGCCGCAGCGCTCGAAGAGCCAGCATGCTACCAGAGTGGCTGGAAGCATAGCGGCGGACGTCTTCCCGCCCGAATTCAACAGAAAGGTCGCGGCAAATAGTACAATCGGTGCACCGAGGCGGAAAGAGCGGCGTTTTGCAATGTAAAGGCCGAAGAAGACCGCATAAACCATCGCAGCCGCAGCTACGTTCTTGTGACCAAGGTGGCCGCGCCAGTCGCCCGCAAGCGATTGCTCCAGAGCATCGGTCGCCTGATGGATCGCTCGATGCGGGAGTGCAAAGACCCCGAAGAGAGAAAGGCTGACTGCAAAGAGCAGGCATAGTCCTATCAGTTTCGCGAAGTGCGCGCTGGATCGGGGAAGCAAGAGCACTGCGCTGGCGCACAAGCAGACAAGGGCAGCGAAAACGATGCGACGAAGCGCAATGGCCGGCGCGTCTGAAAAAAGGGCGGTAAACAGCAGCCACAGGAAGATGATGACGAGTGGGCCATAGGACCGAAGCACCAGTTGGCGTTCCGGATGCTGCAGGAGCGTGGCAAGCACCAAGAATGACATTGCCACGACAATCAACTGATTGACGAGATTGGAGGCGTTGCCATATGCCGTGAGGAGGCCATCATCGTTCGGATTTGGAAATGGCGCCAAGCCTATCCAGAAATAGTAGAAGACAACGACGAAGAGAACCGAAGAGAACCAGCCGCCATGGCCCTTAAAGGGCTCCCCGGTTGCATTAGACATTGGCCTCGCTCCGGCCCACGGCGAGGTGCCGGAAGTCGCGCCAAAGCCCAAGTGATGCGGCGAAGAGCAAGCCGAGGCAGAAACCCATCATGGCACCGATAGCGGCCAGCATATAGCCGCGTGGCGGGAAGCTGCGATTTGCCGGAATCACGGCCGGCGAAACAATGCGGATGTTCGTCGTGTCGATCTGCTGGCGTTCGGCCGCTTCTCCCGCGCGTGCCATGAAGGCTTCGTAAACGGCTGCCTTGGCCCGCGCCTCGCGTTCAAGTTCGCGAAGTTGGATCTGCGCGGTCGTATCCTGGAAAACCGAGGCTCTCATATGATCGGCCTGCGACGTCAGTGCGTCGAGCGCCGTCTGTGCCTGCTCGAGTTCTATCCTTGCGGCCTGCACAATGCGGTCCGTTTCGGCCCTGATCTGTCGCTCCAGGGCATCGAGTTGAGGATTCAGGGTCAAGATCGAGGGGTGGCGGGGACCGAGTACCGCCGCCTCGGCAGTCACCCGCTGCTTAAGCGTGGCGTATTGGGTACGCAACAACGTCATCGTTTCAGACTGCAGGCTATCCGCGCTCAGGCGGCTTTCGGGACTGGCAGACGTCAGGTTGTTGACGCGCATACGGGCCTGGATCAGGCGTTCCTTGGCCTCCACAAGCTTCGTGTTCATCTGTTGCGACATCAGCGTGCTGGCGAGTTCGCCCGAAATTGACTGGAGACCGTGCTCGCGCTTGAACTGCTCAACGTCAGATTCTGCCTTGGTCACTTCCACCTTGAGGTCATCGAGTCGTGCAACCAGTGCGCTTGCAGCGCGCCCAGCACCTTCCGATTCCGCTCCGACGAGTTCCTCCTGGAAACTCTTCGCGACGGCGTTGACGATATCGACCGACTTCTGCCGATCCTGTGTCCAGGCGGCGATGTTCACGATAAACGACCGTTCATCGCGGCGCGCACTTATCCTTTTCTCAAGCGCGACCAGGGCGTCGGCCGCAGGCGAACGGGACGAAGCCGACACGAATTCCGGGTCATCCTGAAGTTTCAGGTCTGCAACCACGCGGTTCAGGACATTGCCTGAGGTGATAATTCGCAGTTTGCTGTCAACATCCAACAACTGTCGGTCGCGCTGCATGCTCTCGGAAAAGACATCGTTTGCGACGACCTTGAGGTTTGCGGGATCGACCAACAGGTCTATCGATGCCGTGTATCGCGGCTTGACGACCAACACCACGCCATAGCCGGCAACGGCGCCGAACACAGTAAAGAGAACAATCCAGAGCCAACCCGCTTGCATCCATGAGAAGATGCGCAATGGGTCGAGCCGCAGGAGCTCCTGCAGGATTGCCAGCCTATTGTTCAGGCGTGCATCGTCCGCAAGATTCGGCAGTTCAACCGAGCCACCACCTCCGTCGAGCAGCGAAACTGAGCTCTCGTCTGACGGGTTGCCGCCGGTTTGCAGCCACGTGCGTGTATTGATTACCGGGGACCGCGAACGGCGGGCGGAGGTCCCTCTCGACGAAGCTTTTTGGGGGGCACTGCGCGAAGAAAGCACTGTGCCCTTGAGGCCAGTTGTACTGGCAACCGGCGTGGGATGTTCAGGCTTGCCTTCGTACATAATGCTGGCGTCCAAATCGATGGCGGAATTTCCGGAGCTCTTGGTTAACAAACCCCTTTTCCCTTAAGTAATCATTAACGTAAACGTTGTTGCATACGTGCACGTGCGGGAACCGTCCTGTATGGTGGCAAAATGAATAAGTTTGCGGTTCAATGGCCGCAGAGCCGCAGATGCTAGGGACACTTTTATGCGAAGGCGAGAGTTTGTCCTCGGTGCTTTAGCCTCCGGTATCGGTTACGCTGGCGCGTTAGATGCGTCTTTCACAAAACAGATCGAGGCAAAAGCCTCCGAACCTGCTGCCATTCCGTATGGCGCGGCAGTGCGCGTCGACCACCTGAAAAACAATTTCGACTATCGACGGGCGATCCTCAACCATTGCCAGATCGTCGTGGGCGAGGGCGGGTTGAAGTGGATCGACCTGCGCCCGGACCGCGATCAGTTCGTGTTCGATCAGCCGGATCGGCTGCTCGCTTTTGCCGAAGAAAACGGGCTGCAAATGCGGGGGCACACCCTTGCGTGGTACGGCGCCATGCCGGAGTGGACCGAGACGATCGCTACGCCCAAGGAGGCGCAGACCGAACTTGTCCGCCATATCGAAACTGTGGTCGCGCGCTACAAAGGCCGTATTCCGAGTTGGGACGTGGTCAACGAAGCGATCGCTGACACACCGACGGGTGACGCGCCAATTCGTGAGTCGATGTGGCAGAACCGTCTCGGCAAGGGTTACATTGAGCTCGCCCTCCGCACCGCAGCTTTCGTCGATCCCGACGCGCAGTTGGTGATCAACGACTACAACTTCGAAAATCCGACAGAGCAATGCCGTACGCGACGGCAGGCGTTTCTCAATCTGGTGCGCGATCTGAAGGACCGCGATGTTCCCCTTCACGCAATCGGTCTCCAGGGACACCTCCCGGGCGATCAGGAGATCGACAGGGAGGGACTATCGAGGTTCGTCGCGGAACTGCACGGGATGGGGCTTGCGATCCTCGTGACGGAGCTCGACGTCATCGACAACAACCTTCCGGCCTCAAACTTCGATCGTGACGAGATCGTCGCGT
Source organism: Rhizobium sp. ARZ01 (assembly GCF_014851675.1). Classification (NCBI taxonomy): domain Bacteria; kingdom Pseudomonadati; phylum Pseudomonadota; class Alphaproteobacteria; order Hyphomicrobiales; family Rhizobiaceae; genus Rhizobium; species Rhizobium sp. ARZ01. The sequence continues at coordinate 53,809 of NZ_JACVAE010000004.1, read as the reverse complement.
CGCGGGCGCGTGATTTTCTTGGCGCAATCGGCGATGTCTGCCGTCCTGAAGCAATCCTGACCTGGGGAATAACGGATCAATACACGTGGGTGCCGATCTGGTTCAGCCGTAGCGACGGCAGGCCGAACCGTCCACTGCCGCTTGACGCGAACTACAGGCCCAAGGCGCTGATGCGTGTCATCCAAGAATTCACGCGCGGCGATCGCTGATGTTCCGACAGGTCTCCTCATACATGATCGCCAACATCGTATCGGCGATGTTCGGATTTGCATCCGTCGTGTTGTTCACGCGCATCCTCACGCCGCAGGAGTACGGGATCTACATCATCGGCTTCAGTGTCGCCGCGATGATCTCCACCGTGCTGTTTGGCTGGATCAAGGCGTCGGTCATGCGGATCACAGCCGAGGAGGGGGCCGCCGACGTCCGACTTACGACGGCCTATTCTTGCGTCTTTCTGGCTTTGTTGATTCCTATCCTGATGGGGGGGGCAAACATCTTTGCACCCGAGGCCTCAGAATATCTTCTGCCGGCCATCATTCTGGCGTTCACGATCGGATTCTTTGAATTCTACCTCGAAATCTTCAGGGCCAGGCAGCAGACGACCGTCTACATGTGGGCGACGATCGTTCGCGCCGGCCTGGCGCTCGCATTCTCCTGCATTCTGGTGATGGTCTTCGATTTTGGCGGGCGAGGCCTTCTGATCAGCATTGCGCTGTCGTACATGCTCGCGGCGGCCCTTTATTCCGTTCAGCTCTGGCGGCGCCCGCTGCATCCGTTCGATACCGGCATCCTGAAGGAAATGCTGCGATTTGGCCTGCCCATGGCGTTTTCGGGGTCAATTTTCATGCTCCAGATGATTTTGGACCGGCTCGTTGTCGCGGCGTATCTTGGGGAACAAGCGGCAGGCGTTTATGGAGCCTCTGCCGATCTCGTGCGCCAAGTCATTCTCTTCCCCGGTGTTGCCATCGGCTCGGCCGTCGTTCCGATCGCCATTCGCCTGATGACGCAGGGAAACCGCACGGCGGTCGATAGGCACATGCTCGACAGCATGGAGTTGCTGTTGGGCGTTCTGGCACCGGCAGCAGCAGGCATGGCCATTGTGGCGGCGAAGCTCTCGGGCCTCATTCTCGGCGAGGAGTTCCATGAAGCGGCAGCAAGCCTCATTCCGATTATCGTGTTTGCCTGGTTGTTCCGCTCCGTCTCCTATCAGTTTGTGCATGTGAGCTTCCAACTCGACAAGAAGCCCGCCCTGATGGGGATACAGGGCGCCGTCATCCTGGCAGCAAACGTCGCTGCCATGTCCATTTTGGTTCCGCGGTTCCAATTGCTTGGGGTCGCTTGGTCGATGCTGATATCCGAGGCCGGTGGTGTGATCGTGGGGTACTTCCTCTCCCGCAAGGCCTACCGGCTGCCGCTTGAAATCTGGCCGATCTGCAAGGTCGGCCTGGCGACCGCCATCATGGTCGTGCCGACGTACTTCGTCGATCGCAACTTTCAAGGAGAACGCAGTCTCGAACTTGCGCTCCCTGTCGCGACGGGCATCCTCGCCTACGCAGCGTCGACGTTCGCCTTGGATGTGGCTGGCATTCGTACCAAGTTGATCGGAATGATGAGAAGGAAGTCCGGGATCTCGACGCAGCCGGAGGAAGCCTGAAATAGCGACCGGCGCGGAGCGGCAGCGCCATAAGGACATGCCGCGCTAATTCTTCGCGGCCATCTCCACTAGCACCCTCTTGCGAATGAGTTCGACCGGCGTGCGCGTATGGGACTGGATGGCGATCGCCCTTTGATGCGGCTCGAGCTCAGCGAACAAGCGAGAAAGGCCGGCCTCATCGAGGGCCGGACCGGACCAATAGGCAAGGCAATGCGATTGCGACGTGCGTTCATGTCGGCCTGCAAGCGATGAATCGCTGGCAACCGCGGCGCCGTAGATCAGATATTCTGAGAAATGGCGCAACCGAGCGAGCGCGCGCCACCATGCCGTAGCGGTTACCTTCTCGATCCGATCGGTCATGGCGCGCACCGTTTCCCGCTCCCACACGATCATCTGCCCGATAAAATCGTCACCCGGCAGCGACGGCGCGGGGAGGCCAAGCAATCGATGGGCATTTGCCAGCCAGACGGCATGACCCGGACTTTCTGAATCGATTTCCTTCGGTCGTGCAAAATGGGTCACTTTCGGCGCCGTTGCGATATCTGAAAGATCAAGGGGGCGGCAAAAGCAATTGTCCGAGTCCACGCACATGATCCGTTCGCTCGGCTGGGATAGCGTCATGGCGATCTTGCGGATCTGCTGAAGATGCCAACCGTAGATCGGCAGACCAAGGCCGGGCGCCCACCAATAACGGCGTCCGCGCCATTTGGGCAGGGGCCAGAGCTTCGGCAAGAGTTCGGACGATGCCACAACCCGTCGTCTCGGTCCTTCCAGGGATGCGAAACGGTTCACATCCTCATCGCCTACGACGAGGTAGTGCATTTCGTAGCCGCTCACATAGCGGTCTATGGATTCGCACAACAACTGACAGCTCTCGAAATCGCGAGAATAGCTTGGTGTCACGACTGAAATCGTCCCTGCCATCTGGGCTTCCCTGCCAGCTATTGCTGCGTATTTCTACGCCCGCTCCGCATGATTGGTTCAAGTCCATGTAGGCGTCGGAGTTTTAAGATTGCGTTAGAGCCTAGCCTAGGGCTGAGTGATATCAGGAGGTTGCGATCGATGGAGGCAGCGCGGCCCGCACTGATTTCAGCCGCCGCCTGTATGGCGACGAATGGTGTGTTATGCGTGCGATATGAGGATCGCGAATGGTCGCTGTTCGCCGCCGCCGCCGCTCAGGCTTAGCAGACCGCACGTTCCGACGCGACCGGAGCGTTGTGGGAGTTTCGCGAGTAGGGCCGTTGATAGCTGGCTCAGACCGGCACCACGATCGGCGTTCCGTCGGGAAGCTGCATCCGCGCAATGTTCACATCGTAAGTGGCGCGCAGGCAATCCGGGGTGAAGACGTCCTGCGCCCGCCCGAACGCAACCAGCTTTGCCTTGCGCATGATCAGGACCGCGTCAGCGTTTCGGGCCGCGAGGTTCAGATCGTGCATTGCCGATAGAACGAGTGCGCCCGTCCGGGAGACATACCGCCTCAGGAGTTCAAGAACCATGACCTGGTGGCGAAGGTCGAGCGCAGACGTCACTTCGTCGAGTAGTAGCAGCTTTGGCTGCCGCATCAGCCTCTGGCCGAGAAGAACCGCCTGCTGCTGCCCGCCCGACAACGTGGTCATGGGGCGCTCCGCGAGATGTGAGAGACTGAGGTCGGCGAGGATCTCGGTGGCGGCTCCGATATCGACATCCTTCACTCGCCAGCCGAGCAATTCATGGCGCCCGAGGAGGAGCGTTTCGAGGACAGTTAGGTTTGCGCTAACCTGGCAGTGCTGGGGCATGAAGCCGACCTGCCGACGATCGACGGGCTGGCCGCACCAGAGAATGCGCCCGGTGTGCGCCATCCATCCGGCGATTGCCTTGAGCAGCGTGGACTTTCCGGCACCGTTCGGCCCGACGAGGGCGACAAGCTGTCCGGCTTGGAGCTGGATCGTGACGTCGTCAAGAAGGGTGGCATTCGCGCGGCGCACCGTAACAGTGCGCAGGACAAGGCGATCGGTCATGATGGATATCTCCGGGAAGTTCCTATGATGATGAAGACGAGGAGCGGCACGCCGGCGATCGCCGTGACAATGCCGACCGGGAGCGCGCCGGCGGGCGATATCAGCTTGCCGACGACGGAAGCCGAGATCAGGAGCGCGGCGCCCGTCACGCCGGCGAGCGGCAGCGACAGGCGGTGGTCGTCGCCGACCAGAGCACGCGCGGCATGCGGGGCGATCAGCCCGATGAAGCCAATCGTGCCGACAAAACTGACGGCGGCGGCGGTAAGCAGCGCGATCATCACGAAGCTTCGTCGCCTCAACCGTTCGATCGCGATTCCGAGGCTCTCGGCATTCTCGTCGCCCATGCGGAGCGCTGTGAGCTGCCAGCAGTCACGCGCCAGCAGTGGCAACGACGCTGCGAGCACGACACCCAGGACCGCCACACTCGTCCAGCTTGCCTTGAGCAGGCTGCCGAACAGCCAGAAGACGATCTGCTGTAGAACCTCGGGGCTCGCCAGAAACTGCAGGAGCGCCTGCAATGACTGGAAGAAGAACATTACGGCGATGCCGCCCAGTACCAGGATTTCCGCCCGCGCTCCTCGCGACAGGGCGATCAGGTAGACGAGGCCGCAAGCCAGCAGCGTCATCGCAAACGCTGCCAGCGGCGTCAGAATGTAGGAGGCAACCGGTAGGATGCCGCCGAAGGTGATGGCGAGTGCAGCACCAAAACCGGCCGCCGCCGAGAAGCCCAGCGTAAAGGGGCTGGCGAGCGGATTGTTGAGGATCGTCTGCATGGTAAGCCCCGCGAGCCCGAGCGACGCGCCGACCAGAATGCCAGTCAGCGTTTGCGGCAGTCTGATCTGCCAGAGGATCGTCGCGTTCATCCGGTCCGCAGCATTTGGTCCCGCAAGAAGCGTGGTCCAAACATCTGCGAGCGTCATGCCTGACGGCCCGAGCAGCAGGTCGGCCAGCGTCAGGGCGATCAAAAGGCCGATGCTGGCTGCGAGAGCCGCCATTCGCTGGCGGCTGACGCGACGATAGCTTTCATGCAGGCCTATGGCCGCGGCTGTCATTGCCCGGGCGCCTGGTAAGGAAGGACGAACACGCCTTCAGCCTCGATCGGCAGCCATGTCTTGTAGTATTCGCGAATGTTCTTGCCGGGGTGTACGTCCTTAAAGGCTTCCGGGTAGAGACGCTTGGCGATGTACTGTGCGTAGACATAGTCGGAGAGCGTGCGTGCCCCGCCGTGATAAATGGCATGGACGGCGCCGTTCTTCACGGCCGGAAGGTCGGCCCAACCCGGTCGCCCGAGATAGGCCGCCATGCGCTCGCGCGCCACGGCCGGATCCGCCCCAAAGCCCACTGTCACGGCCTGCGGCTTGCCAACCCACTCCGAACCGGCAAGAAAGATCAGGTCCGGCTTCTGAGCAAGCACGTATTCAGGGCTGAGTGGCCCCCAGTTGCCGACCTGGTCCTTTGCGATATTGATGCCGCCGAGCCTGTCGATCAGCGCACCCCACATGCTGCCGCCGTAGGAGTTGCCGACTTCGGAGGGGCCTTTTTGGGCGAGTTCGACATAGACCTTCATGTCCGTCTTGCCGGCCTTGGCGATGCGGGCATCGATGTCGGCCATGGCGTTCGTGTAGTTCTCGGCAAGTTTCTCGGCGCGATCTTCTGCGCCCATCACCTTGCCGAGCACCCGGGTCGACTGGACATGCTTCTCGACCGTCTGTGCGTTGTAGTCGAGCGTGACGATGGGGATGCCCGCGCTCTCGATCTGCTTGATGCCCTCGCCGAGCGCGTCGTAGGACCACGCTGCGAGGATCACCAGATCGGGCTTGGCGGCGATGACTTTCTCGACGGAAAAGGTCCCGTCGTCGGTGTTGCCGACATCCGGGATCGAATTGAGCTTCGGCAGCGCCTTTTCGTAGGCGGCGAACTGGTTCGGCCGCCAGTCCTTCCAGGTGGACAGGGACAACGCCACCACCTTGTCGATGGCGCCTGCACCGGCAACGGCCAGGTAATCCTCATAGTAGAAGCCGAGTACGACGCGTTCGGCGGGCTTGGGCAGCGTCACCTCACGTCCTTTGATGTCGGTGACCTTGATCTCGGCGGATGCCGGAGCGGCGAAGGCCGCGAAGGCGGCAATGAGTGGGATTGCGAGCTTGATCATATGAATTCTCTTTGACTGGTTTGGGTGGAGGCGCGAGCAGTCACGCGACGGGTCGCGAGGCCCCGTGGATCGCGGAAGTTCGAACGCCCTCGTTGAGCTTGTGGAAAGGGACTGGCCGTGACCTGAGCTTGCGGAAAAAGGAACGGTCATGACGGTAGGCGTCCGCACGCGGTCGGCGGAAGGTGGATCGTGTTTTCGAACTTGATAGGAGAGAGATATCGCGTCCGAATCACGACCCGATGCATGATGCTTCTTGCCCGTGGGCGGTCAGCGTCAGATGCCTGAAACCGCGTGCGGTTGCACGGGTGCCTCCTGGGCCGATCAGCGGAAATGCCGGCCTAGGCAAGCCGCAGGGCGGGAGGCGCTCGTGGTGCCGCGTTCGGAGGGAAAAGGTGGCGCCGCGAGGATGGTGCGCTCGGCGGCGTCAGTGCTTCGAGCGGGATGACGCTCGGGCTGCGATCAGAATCGAGTGGAACCGGCAGCATGGCTGCCGACGAAATGAGGCAGGCCTCGCAGCCGGTGCCAAACAGTTGGCCGTTACTCCCGCCACCCTCGTCGTGCCCGCTAAAGCAGATGACGGGAATCGTCCCGTCCGGCAGGACGTAGGCAGAAAGCTCGGTTGGCGAAGGGGCAGCGGCGAGGGATGGTACTTTGTGGGCAAAGCCCACAAGCACCAGCGCCAGCGCGCAGACCAGCCGTATCAACGGCGATAATGGATTGAGCTTATGCTTCAATGCAAGATCCTTCGACTTGCGGCGACACTAGTATAGCGGAGCGCAGGCGACTTTGCGCAAGATCAAACACAGATGCCTCGCGAATGGATTTTTGGATACGCGCCCGCTCGAGCAGTCGCCGCGCCACAGGCACAGTGTGCGGTTTGGATCTTTGCGGTTGGTGGAAACCGCTCGCTTGCTCTATGCTCAAGCCCATGGATTCGCCCGCTTCCGCCCCGTTTTCGAGCCATTCATCCCGCGTCGTCCCTGGCTGGGCACTGTCGCGCAATTCTGCAGCAAGCGAGGCGGACGCTGCCTTTGCTGCGGGATCGGCACTGAATACCCTAGATAGTCTCGTCCGATCAGAGCCCGTCTGGGGCGGTTGCTGGCGCATGCGCCTTGCGCTCAAATGTGCCATTGCGGCCACCCGATTGGCCGGGCGAGCCGAAGACGAAGCGGGCCTTCGGGACGCGGTTTTGCTGGTGGTACCCGGCGACGATCCGGGCCCGGCCGGCCGGATATTTCTCGCCCATAAGAAGCTCACCGGACGCATACGGACGGTCAACGCTAACCTTCTGGCCGAACTCGCCGATCTGCTGGCCCTGAAATGGAATGATCCACTGGCGCAGGCCGCCGACTATGTTGAGGAAGCCTCGCAGTCCGGTCGCGCGGTGCCCTTCGCAGCAGCGGATCTCGTAACAGCGATCTGCGCCGAACGGCCGGACGCCGAGGTGCTGGCGTGGTGGCTGGCTGACTGGCTGGTCGCGGAAAAGCTGAAGTGGGAGCGGCCGGTGCCGCTGCTGATGGGTGCGCGCCATGGGTCTGCATTCCGCGTGTCGGGAGGCAAGGGACGCGTGCATCCCGGCGAGGAGGGCTTTGCCCGTGCAGTCTGCCTGGCGCTGGTAGACGGTGTGGGCGATGCTTTACGGCACGCAAACGAGATCGGCCGCCGGGCCGAGCGGCTCCTGGCGGCAGCGCCGAAGGTGAGAACCAAGGGAGCGGAACGGGTAATCCGCATGCTGCTCGAAGACGATGCTGTCTCGGCCGCGGCTCCCGGCGCCAACCTCTCCCGCTGGGCGAGCCGACGGTTGTTCGAGCGGCTTGAGACCTTGGGAGCGGTGCGGGAGCTGTCCGGCCGGTCGACCTTCCGGATTTTCGGATTGTGACCATGGCGGACGGAGGTCAAGGCAGGACTGCGAGGTCGAACAGGAGGGCAGGACCGCGGGATGAGGCCCTCGACCGCGAGCTTGAGCACCTGTCGGCGGAGCTGCGCTGGCGAGAATGGATGATGCGGGTAGAGGCTGTCATCTTTGCCTCAGTCGAGCCGGTGCGGCGCGAGACCCTTGCGCACGTCGTAGGAGAGAATTGCAGCATCGACCTCATCATCGACGACCTGCGTGAGGAACTGCGCAACCGTCCCTATGACATCGTCTCCGTTGCCGGTGGCTGGCAGCACAGAACTCGGTCCGCCTATGGTCCCTTCATCCGCGCCTTGGATGCACCGACGCGCTCAGCGTCATCCACGCTTGCAGAGCACGAGGCGGCGGTTCTCGTAGCAGTGGGTTACTTCCAGCCAGTCACGCGGGGGGATCTGTCAAAGATCTTTGGCAAGGAAATCTCACGCGATACGATCGCCAATCTGCGCGCCGACGGTTTTCTCGCCCCTGGCCCCCGCAGCCCCACCCCCGGCGCACCCTATACCTATGTGACGACAAAGCACTTCCTCTCCGCCTTCGGCTTCGAGACGCTGCGCGACCTGCCCGATATTGAGGCGCTCGAGGATGCAGGCTTGCTGAGCCGAAATGCGCCGGTTGATGTTGCCACCGACCTGACGGCCATAGGGGCGGAGGAAGAAGAATAGCTGTATTTGCGTGGGTCAGGTCTTCTTTGACTGTTCGGCCGTCAGCGCCTGGTCGCGGGTACCGGAAACGATGATCTCCAGGACCTCGTGCTCGTCGGTGTGCCTGATGTAGCGGTCGCCGACATACTCGCCGCGTTTCAGCACCATGACGCGATCGCCGACGGCAAAGATGTCCACCAGCCGGTGCGAGATGATGATCTGGGCGACGCCCTGCTTTTTCAGTTCTAGCATCGTTTCCAGCAGGCGTTCGGTCGCCATCACGGAAAGATTGGCCGTCGGCTCATCAAGAATGACGACCCGCGGCTCGAAAGAGATCGCGCGGGCGATCGCGACGGATTGCTGGCGGCCGCCCGACAGGCTTTCGACCTTTTGATAGACCGAGTTGACGTCGACCTTCAGCCGTTTGAGCACTTTGTCGGCCTCGGCATACATCTGCCGGCGGTTGACGAAGAGTCCTCGCAGCGGCCATCTGCCCAAAAAGATGTTCTGCCCGACATCCATGTTCCCGCACAAGGCAAAGTCCTGGTAGATCATCTCGATGCCGGCATCGCGGCTTTCGTGCGGGCTCTTGAAGTGCACCGGCCGGCCGGCGACGAAGATCTCGCCGGCATCACGCTGGTAGGCGCCGGTGAGGATCTTCATCAGCGTCGATTTGCCGGCTGAATTGTCCCCGACGAGGCCGAGGATTTCGCCGGGATACAGCACGAGATCGACAGAGCGCAGCGCCTGCACCGCTCCGAAGGCCTTTTCGATGCCGCGCATTTCCACGATGGGAGCGCTTTGCGTATCAACCGGCATGCGTGCCCTCCGCTACTTGCCTCCGTCGCGCCAATAGAGACCGTATGCGCCCGAATATGTTCGCCTGGCGCACCCAGATGTCGACGAGCACGGCCACGATTAGAATGACGCCAATGAAGACGTTGATCCAGTGCTGCGGCATGGTGAAGCCCTGAACGTTCAATTGCAGCAGCGCCCGTACCAGCGTGATTGCAGCAGCGCCTGCAAGCGAGCCGATGATCGTGCCGTAGCCGCCGAAGATCGATCCACCGCCAATGATCACGGCGGCGATGGCGTCGAGCTCCCGGAACTGACCGGCGACAGGGTTGAAACTGCGAAAGTAGGCGATGTTGATGATCCCGGCCATGGACGCGCAGAGCGCTGACAGCAGAAGCGCGAGGAAGCGTACGCGGTTCGTGTTGATGCCGGCGTAGGCCGCGGCGCGGAGGTTGCCACCGGTGGACAGGACCTTCAGCCCAAAGGGCATGTAGGCGAGCACGACGCCGGCAAGCAGGGCGACGAGGAACATCCAGATCGTTTGCACGCTGACGACTTCCGCGATTGAGCGAATGAGGCCGGGCGGCGGCGAAACGCCGAAATGCAGGAGAACGTCATTCATCTTGCGGCCGAGCAGATTGTAGCTCTCGGGCCAGCCAGTCAATTGCTGGCCCGCGACGAACCAGGCGGCAAGGCCGCGGGCGATGTAGAACATGCCGAGCGTGGCGATGAAGGCCGGCAGCTTGAAACCAACCGTGACCGTGGCGTTGACGAGGCCAGCGACCATACCGGCAAGCATGCCCATCGCCACTGATGTCATCGGATCGGCGCCGAGCACCTTGAGGAAGTAGGCCGCCGTGCTGCCGGCAAGCGCCAACACGGCGCCGACGGAGAGATCGATATCGCCGGCCGCGATCACATAGGTCAGCCCAACCGCAATCAGTGCAAGTTCGGTGTAGTTGAGGAGAATTGCGAAGGTGTTCGACAGGTTCCACCAGTAATCGGGCCGGAGTGCGAGCCCCGTCAGCCACAACAGGGCGGTCAGGATGATGGCGAGTGCGTCGCGGCGGGCAAGGAACTTGCCGAATCCAGTTGCCGCGAGCGCCGTATCGCTTGCCGTCGCTCCCTTGGTCTGGACGCCTTCGAGGGCGACGCCGCCCGTCTCATAGGCGGGAGGGGGCGGGCCGCCGCGCAGCCACGCCCAGAAGCGCGCCGCGACCTGGCGGCGGATGAGGTAGGGCTCGATCAGCACCGCAGCGACAAGCAGGAGGCCAAGAAAAACCAGCACAGCACCAGCCGGCAGGGTGAACCGGGCGTTGACCGCAATGCTCTCGCCGTCGATGACGACAGTGCGAGTAATGGGCCAACCTTCCCGAAGCACCTTGTCGATCAGCACGACGACCGCAGCTCCGAGGCACGAGCCAAGAACGCGGCCGCGACCGCCGAGGATCGATGCGCCACCGATGACGACCGATGCGATCACCGTGAGTTCCCAGCTGACGCCGTAAAGCGGGGTCACGCCCTTATCCTGTGCTGCCGACAGGAGTGCGGCAAGTGTGGCGCAGAGAGACGAGATCAGGTAGGCCCGAATGCGCACCCAGCGCGTGGGGATACCGGCATAGACTGCCGCCTGCTCGTTGCCGCCGGTGGCGAAGGTCTCATAGCCCCAACGTGTCTTGGCAAGCACAAAGGCTCCGACTGCGGCGACGATTGCAAAGATCAAGATCTGATTGTTGAAGCCGAGAAAATTCGTTTCTCCGAGATGAAAGAAGTGCGGATAGGCACTCGCCTTGTCGGAATAGTAGATCGCCTGGCCATGGGTCAGCGCCAGCACGAAGCCGCGGCCGATGAAAAGAACCGTCAGCGTCGCGATGAATGCCGGTGCTCTCAGAACAGTTACGAGTATACCGTTGAATAGACCGATTGCTGTCCCGAGCAGCACGCAGAGGATGATCGAGGTGACGATACCGAGATCGAGGAAACTCGGCGCGAAGAGGCGGGCGAACATGACGGCGACAAGGCCGTAAGTGGATCCTACCGACAGATCGAGGTCCTTGTTGACGATGACGAAGGTCATCCCGACAGCGATGATTCCGACACGGGATGTGTCGCGCAGTAGGGCGTGGAGTGCTTCGGTCGATGCGAAGAAGGCCGGATTGAGGAACGCTCCGGCAAAATAGAGCAGGACAAGGAACAACAGTAGTCCGGCCTCCCAGCCGCCGGCGAGCTGTGGAGGCGCGCGGCCGAGCGATGTCGTCGTAGCTGGCGCCATGGATTTTATCCGGCTGTCCCCACCGGCCGTGGGCGGTGGGGCTGCTACCCGACCGCCCACTTCTCGGGTGGTTCACGCGAAGTCAGTTTTCGAAGCGCTTGCCGACCTTGGCGACGGAGTCCTTCGTCACCAGCTGCGCACGCGTGTCGAGATTGGCGGCGGAAATACCGCGGTCGATCTGCAGATAGAGCTGCATGACCGGCCAGAAGCCCTGCAGGAACGGCTGTTGCCCCAGCGAGCCAGTCAGGTTCCCGGCGGCGATGCCCTCCTGCTGTGCCGGCCCCAGATCGAAGCCAAAGGCGCAGATCTTGTCCATCTTGCCGGTCTGCGCGACCGCCTTGACGAGCGGCGGGGTGAAGACGTTGTTGGCGGTGAACACGCCGACAACATCCCCGCGGGACTCAAACAACGATACAAGTGCGTTCACCGGATCGTTCGGGTTCGTGTCGATGCCGACATTCTCCGGTCCGGCGTCGACCTTGAAGTTCTCAAGCTTGCCAGCGTCCTTCAGCGTCTTGACGATGGCGTTGAACGCAGAAGTTACCCGATTGTTCACCTCGATGTTGCCCATCGCGGTGGAGGAAGGCAGCACAATCGAACCTTTTTCAGCGCCGCTGGCGAGCACGCACTTGGCGAGCGCCTCGCCGCCGATCGCAGCCGCGGATGCATCCTGCCCGGTGTGACTGATGCTGCTGCGATTCAGAATCGTGCCGTCAAAGGAGTTCGTCGTTGCGACAGGGATGCCCTTTGCCTCGGCGGCCTTGACGATGTCGTTGTAAGCGCCCACCTGCGGCGTCGTCATGATGATGCCGTCAATGGTCGGATCCTGAACGATCTGGTTCAGGATTTCGATCTCTCGGGCTGGATCGTCCACCGGTGATTCCGAGCCAAGCAACAGGACCTTCGCCCCAATCATATTGGCCGCCGCCAAAGCGCCGACGTAGACCGGATCGAAGAAGCCGTTGCCAGCCGTGTGCGTGACGATGGCGAAGGTGAGGTGGCCGTCGGCCGAATGAAAATCCTTCGTGCCGGGGGCTTCCTTTGCGGCCTCTTCGAAATTGTAGCCGCCGACCGCCTTCTCGACACTTCCGGACTGCGCGGATGCATACGACACGCCAAGCGAGAGCGCCGCGACGGATGCTGCCGCGCGCAACAAGATACGCCTCATGACTAGTCCTCCCTTGAAAAGGGGCGAAAGCCGTTCGGGCGCTTGTTTGAGAGGGCCGAATGCTTCCTCCCGCGCCGGTAATTTTCCGCGCATTTCTATCGTAAGTAAATGGTTAACGCGCCGTACGGGCGAATTTGTCGATGACGCCGCATGGTTGTTATCTACAGCGGCCGGGTGGTGCTGGCCGGAAACCGCGATCAAAGACGCCAGATTGCGTTGCGATATCGCCTCGGTGCTTGCCCCCGCCGCATCGACATGACATTCCCCCTTGAAGAAGGTACCGCAAACGGCAAGCACGTCCTGTGGTCCGGCCGTGGAGTGCAAACAAAATGATCGTATCCGCCCCGACGCTGACACAACTCGCAAATGACCTCGCTCTGGGGTGCACGACGAGCCGTGCGCTTGTCGAAGCGTGTCTCGCCCGCATCGAGTCCTCGTCCGAAGGTAAAGCGACCTTTATCAAGGTGTCACGCGAGACCGCGCTACAGGCGGCCGATGCTATGGACCTTCTGCGCCGGGGAGGGGCCGCGCCGTCCCAATGGGCCGGAATCCCGATTTCGGTGAAGGATCTGTTCGACATCGTGGGCGATGTGACAAAGGCGGGTTCGCTGGCACTTGCCGACAGCGCGCCCGCCACAGCGGATGCGGTTGCAGTTGCACGCTTGCGCCGGGCCGGCTTCATCGTGATCGGGCGCACCAACATGACCGAGTTCGCCTATTCCGGGCTCGGGATTAACCCACACTACGGAACGCCGCGCAGCATATGGGATCGTGACAACGCCCGGGTGCCGGGAGGATCGTCTTCCGGAGCTGCAATTTCCGTCGCCGAGGGAATGGCGCACGCGGCACTCGGCACTGACACAGGTGGTTCCTGCCGCATACCGGCAGCGTTCAACAGGCTCGTTGGCTACAAGCCGACCGCGCGCCGGGTCCCGCGCACAGGAGCCGTCCCGTTGTCATCCACCCTCGATTCCATTGGTCCGATTGCCCGGTCAGTCGAATGTTGCGCGATCATGGACGCCATTCTGGCCGGCGAGCAAGGGACATCGCTGCGCGATCGTCCGGTGGCCGGACTTCGCCTTGCCGTACCGACGACGCTTGTGCTGGATGGAATGGACGCTGAGGTCGCGGACTTGTTCCGCTCGTCTCTCTCGCGCCTTTCGCAATCCGGCGCTCTGGTCGAGGAGATCGAGGTTCCGGAGTTTCTCGATATTCCGAAGATGAACGCGAAGGGCGGGTTCAGCGCGGCGGAAAGCTATGCCTGGCACAAGGACCTTATCGGCCGGAGGGGAGAAGACTATGATCCCCGCGTCGCCACGCGCATCCGCGCCGGCGCCTCGCAGTCAGCTGCGGACTACATCGAACTCGGGGCCGCGCGCAGCCGTCTCATCGCCGACATCGAGGCGCGGTTCGCCCGGTTCGACGCAGTGCTGATGCCGACTGTCGGCATTTTGCCGCCGCGCATTGCCGATCTCGCCGACGATGAGGCCTTCACCCGCGCCAACCTCTACGTGCTGCGAAATGCTTCGTTCATCAACATGATCGACGGTTGCGCGATTTCCCTTCCGATCGGCAAACCTGGTGATGCGCCGGTCGGACTGATGGTTGCGGGATTGGCTGGCGCGGATGGCGAAGTCCTGGAAATCGCGCGTGCGGTGGAGCGGTTCCTACAGTAGGGCCCGTCAGCCCCCGGGGCCTGTTTTGCCACAGCCGCGGCGATAGTTCGCACCTATCGAACTTTCAGTTTTTATCTATTTCATTTATGGATTGCACCTGTCTATGTTGCGCCGCGAAGCGACCTTCGCTTTGCAGCAAATTCTACAGGAGTACCCATGTCCGTCCTCAATACCCCCATCAAGCCGTTCAAGGCGCAGGCCTTCAAGCAGGGCAAGTTCATCGAAGTGAGCGAAGCCGACATCCAGGGCAAGTGGGCGATCTTCTTCTTCTATCCGGCCGACTTCACCTTCGTCTGCCCGACCGAACTCGGTGACCTGGCCGATCATTACGCCGAACTGCAGCGCCTCGGCGTCGAGGTGTTCTCGGTTTCGACCGACACGCACTTCAGCCACAAGGGCTGGCATGACGCGTCCGAGACGATTGGCAAGATCGAGTATGCCATGATCGGCGACCCGACCGGTGCGATCACTCGCAACTTTGAAGTGATGCGCGAAGGCGAAGGCCTCGCCGACCGTGGCACCTTCATCGTCGACCCTGATGGCATCATCCAGGCGATGGAAGTCACCGCCGAGGGCATCGGCCGCAACGCCGCCGATCTGCTGCGCAAGGTCAAGGCCGCCCAGTACGTCCGGGCGCATCCCGGTGAAGTCTGCCCGGCCAAATGGGAAGAAGGCGCCAAGACGCTCGCCCCCTCGCTGCAACTCGTCGGCAAGATCTGACGTTTGACGATACGCCGCCCCGCGCGATGCGGGGCGGTAACCCTGCCGCGCGTCCTCCCAAGACCGCGGCCGCGATGTCTAACTGCTTGTTTGTACGCAATTCCAAACGCAAAGCCGCTGCTTAGTTTTGCGGGAGTTGCTCCTATACGGAGTGCCCGATGCTCGACGACAATCTGAAATCCCAGCTCAAGGCCTATCTCGAAAAGCTCGTTCGCCCGGTAGAGATCACGGCCTCTACCGATGACAGCGCGAAGTCGCATGAGATGATGGCGCTGCTGAACGAACTGGTCGTGCTCAGCGACAAGATTTCCGTGATCGAGCGCCGCGACGACGGTCAGCGCGCGCCGTCGTTTGCGCTAAATAGCCCCGGTCACGACATCAGCCTGCGTTTTGCCGGAATTCCGCTCGGCCACGAGTTCACCTCGCTCGTGCTGGCACTCCTTCAGGTCGGCGGCCATCCGCCGCGTGTCGAGCAGGCAATCATCGACCAGATCCGCGAGCTCGACGGCGACCTGACCTTCGAAACCTATTTCTCGCTGTCCTGCCAGAACTGCCCGGACGTGGTGCAGGCGCTGAACCTGATGGCGGTCCTCAACCCGCGCGTCAAGCACGTGGCGATCGACGGCGGCGTGTTTCCGGCGGAGGTGGAGAGCCGGCAGGTCATGTCGGTCCCGACCGTCTACCTCAACGGCGAGGTTTTCGCGCAGGGGCGCATGGAGGTCGAGGAGATCGTCGCCAAGCTGGACACGAACTCGGCAGCCCGCGCCGCATCGAAGCTCAATGAGCGTGAACCCTTTGAGGTGCTGATTATCGGCGGTGGGCCGGCAGGGGCTGCGGCTGCAATTTATGCGGCGCGCAAGGGCATCCGCACCGGCATCGCCGCCGAGCGTTTCGGCGGTCAGGTGCTCGATACCATGGCAATCGAGAACTTCATCTCCGTCCCCCACACCGAAGGTCCGCAGCTTGCCGCGTCGCTGGAAGCGCATGTGAAGAACTATGACGTCGACATCATGAACCTGCAGCGGGCCGAAAAGCTCGTGCCCGGCAGAGACATGATCAAAGTCGAATTGGCCAACGGAGCGACGCTGCGCTCGAAGACCGTGATCCTTTCCACTGGCGCGCGCTGGCGGCAGATGGGCGTTCCGGGCGAGGACCAGTACCGCAACAAGGGCGTTGCCTATTGCCCCCATTGCGACGGCCCGCTGTTCAAGGGCAAGCGCGTGGCCGTAATCGGCGGCGGCAATTCGGGTGTGGAAGCGGCGATCGACCTCGCCAACATCGTCGCCCACGTAACGCTGATCGAGTTCGACGGCAAGCTTCGCGCCGACGACGTCCTTCAGCGTAAGCTGCGCAGCCTGCCGAACGTTGATATCCTGCTGAATGCCAAGACGACGGAAGTGATCGGCGACGGGCAGAAGGTCACCGGGCTCACTTACGAAAATCGCATTGCGGGCCAGCGCCACACGCTGTCGCTGGAGGGCATCTTCGTCCAGATCGGGCTGCTGCCGAACACCGAATGGCTGAAGGGCACGGTCGAGCTGTCTACGCGCGGCGAGATCGTCGTCGACCATCATGGCCAGACCTCCGTGCCCGGCGTCTTTGCCGCTGGCGATTGCACGACGGTGCCCTACAAGCAGATCGTGATTGCAGTAGGCGAGGGGGCCAAGGCTTCCCTTGCCGCCTTCGACCATCTGATGCGCACGTCTGCGCCGGACACGGACAACGCGAAGGCCGCCTGAGGCCGTCTCGCCTGCATGGCGTAGCTAAAAAGGATTCCGCCTCCCGGATCGAGAAATCGATTCGGGGCGCATTGATTGCTCATGACCCTGCGCGAACTGGAATATCTGATCGCCCTGGCGGAACACCGGCACTTCGGCCGTGCCGCAGAGGCCTGCCATGTCAGCCAACCGACGCTGTCGACACAGATCAGGAAATTCGAGGACGAGTTGGGCGCGCCGCTGATCGAGCGGACGGCCCGATCGATGATGCTGACCCCGTTCGGCCAGGATGCGGTGGCGCGCGCACGCCGGATCCTGGAGGAGGTCGGCGAAATGAGGCGTGCGGCGCTTCGATGCCGCGACCCGGAGACTGGGTCTTTGAAGCTCGGCATCTTTCCCACACTCGGACCGTATCTTCTGCCACATGTTGTGAGGCGCATCCGCGAACGCTTTCCCGAGCTCGAGACTCTGCTCGTCGAGGAAAAGAGCGAGAGCCTGATCTCGCGCTTGCGTGAGGGCAAGCTCGACGCGGCGGTGCTGGCATTGCCTGTCGATGACGACCGCCTGCAGACGGAATTTCTGTTCGAGGAGCGGTTCCTGCTCGCCGTGCCCGCCACGCATAAGTTGGCAAAGCGCGACGAGCTCAGCCTCGGCGAACTTGACGGACATGACCTGATGCTCCTTGAGGAGGGGCATTGTCTGCGCGAGCAGGCACTGGATGTCTGCCGGTTGGCGGGCGCACGTGAGCGCAGCTCGTTCCGTGCGACGAGCCTCGAAACGCTGCGCCAGATGGTTGGCGCGGACGTCGGCATCACGCTTCTGCCGGAGCTTGCCGCGCGCCAGCCGTCGCCGGCCCAGATCCGCTTGCTGCGTTTCAAGGGCGCAACGCCGACGCGGCGGATCGCACTTTGCTGGCGCAAGAGCACGGCGATGGGCGGCTTCCTCAAGGAGACCGCCGTCCTTCTGCGCGATGTCGCGCATGAGCTTCTGTCCGAGATCAACCAGGACTGATCGTTCTGAAAAACCTCAATGTGCCCTCCTCAGGCTTTCGCAATTTCAGGACTGGAATAGACTGAACGCCTAGGTTGGCTCTCGTCTGGAGCGAAGCCCATGAAGGCAATGGTGCTGGAAAAGATCGGCGGCCCGCTTTCGTTGGTCGACCGCCCCGATCCGTCGCCGCTTACCGGCCAGCTTGCGATCCGGGTGGAGGCCTGCGCTGTTTGCCGCACTGACCTGCATGTCGTCGATGGTGACCTCCCCGAACCGAAACTTCCGCTCGTGCCGGGCCACGAGATCGTGGGCATCGTCGAAGCGGTCGGAGCGGGTGTTTCCAGTGACATGATCGGACGCCGCGTCGGCGTTCCATGGCTCGGCCACACCTGCGGCCAGTGCCCCTATTGCCGCAGGGACGAGGAGAACCTCTGCGACCGCCCGCTGTTCACGGGCTATACCTGCGACGGCGGCTTTGCGACGCACACGGTAGCCGATGCGAATTTCGCCTTCGCGCTCGATCGGAATGAGGCTGCAGCTTCGCTCGCGCCGCTCCTCTGCGCGGGATTGATTGGCTGGCGTGCGCTGAAAAAGGCCGGCGAGGCCCAACGCATCGGCGCAGGCTTTTGCGGTCGGCCTTGGCGCGGTATGGGCAGGCAGCTCGCATTCTTCGCCGCCCGTTGAACTGGACGCGGCCATCATCTTCGCCCCGGTCGGCGAACTTGTTCCTGCCGCTCTTCGCGTTGTCCGCAAGGGCGGCCGCGTCGTCTGCGGCGGCATTCACATGAGCGACATTCCGGCCATGCCCTATTCCATCCTATGGGGTGAGCGGAGCGTCGCGTCGGTTGCCAACCTGACACGTCAGGACGGGCGGGAAATTTTCGAGATCGCGCGCAAGGCGTCGGTCAGGACGCATATCGTCACTTATCCGTTGGCGCGGGCCAACGATGCGCTTGCCGATCTGCGGGCCGGGCGGCTCAGCGGTGCGGCTGTCCTCGTTCCATAACGTCAGGCCGTCAAGCAGGTGCCAGAAGGGGCAGTCGCGCGGGCACGGCGGCGATGAGTGCCGCCGTGTGCGCTTTGGGCCTTCAGGCAAACGGCTCGGAGGGGCTTTTTGCCGGCTGCGTGAACCATGCAGGTCCGTTCGCGGTCATGTGGATGTGGTCCTCGAGCCGGATCCCGAAGCGATCGGGGAAGACAAGCATCGGCTCGTTGGAGAAGCACATGCCTTCGGCAAGTGGCACCGTGTTGCCGCGAACGATATAGGGCTCCTCGTGGATTTCGAGCCCCAGCCCGTGACCGGCACGATGCGGCAGGCCCGGCAGCCTGTAATCCGGTCCCAGCCCGTGGTGCGCAAACACTGCGCGCGCGGCATCATCGAGGCTGTGGCACGGCGCACCGATCTTCGCCGCGTCAAAGACCGCCTGCTGTGCCTCGCGCTCGATCGCCCAGGCGCGGGCGAACTCGGCATCCGGCTCGTCCAGCACATAGGTCCTGGTCAGGTCGGAGTGATAGCCGTCGATCCTCGCTCCCGTATCGACTAGGATGACATCGCCGGCGGCAAGCGTCTGGTCGCCGTCGGCGCCATGCGGAAGAGCTGTGGCGGCGCCGAAGGAGACGATGCAGAAGGTCGATCCGCCTGTTGCGCCAAGTGCCCTGTGCTGCTCGTCGATGAAGCGTACGACCTCCGACGCGCGGATGCCGGGCTTCATGATGGCATGGGCGCGCCGCTGCACCTCCAGCGTCAGCCCCATGGCATATTCGATAATCGCGATCTCCGCCGGTGACTTGCGCAGGCGCAAGTCGCGGAGCAGCCGGCCGCCGTCGGCAAGCCGCTCGGTTCCCACCCATGCGGCGAGCGCGTGGTAGCTGAAGAGCGGCAGCGCGTCGTCCAGCGCAAGCTTCCCCTTCGGTCCGAGCAACGCGGCAACGAGTGCAGCCGGGCTTTCCTCCTCCTCCCACGTGGCAATTTCGCCCGGCAGGTGCGGCAGAGTTTCCACGCGGCTGCGCTCGAACGCAGGAACGATGTAGGTGAGAGTGGAAGGGGTGACGAGCGCGCCGAGCAGCCGTTCGCTCTGGTGCCACTCGAGGCCCGTGAAATAGCGCAGGCTATCTGTCGAACCGAGCAGCACGCCGGCGAAACCGGCTGCCTGTGCGTTCTCGCGCAGTCGTTTCAGCCGCATCTGCCGCTCTGCATCGGTTATGAACGCGGGTTGACTTGAAGAGGACATGCGATGCTCCAGTTTCCGGTTAGCGGCCTTCATCATTGGCGACAATAGTGTCTGATCGACCCAGCATATTTCTTTTGTCGTCAATTTGTCGACAGGCGTGGCGACTGCTATTGTTGATCTCCACCGCTCACGCGCCGTATCTTCGGTCGCGGATTTTCAATCGAAGACAAGGATCAGGCTCGTGTCAGTCCGAGAGTACACCATTCCGGGAATGTTTATCCGCGATCATCTCGTCTCCGTTCCGCTCGATTGGTCGGGGACCGATGGCGCGACGATCGATGTGTTCGCCCGGGAGGTCTGCGATCCGGTGCGACGGCGCGAGACTTTGCCCATGCTTGCTTTCCTTCAGGGCGGGCCTGGGGGCAAATCGCCGCGCCCGACAGGTGGCGGCCCATCCTGGCTTGCCGAGGCACTGAAGACCCACCGCGTCATCCTCATCGATCAACGCGGCACAGGTCGGAGCACACGCATTGAAAGCGCGACGATGGCGGGGTTCGAGAACGGTCAGGCGGCGGGCGATTATCTCTCTCATTTTCGCGGCGACAGTATTGTTGCCGACTGCGAGCATCTGCGGAAAACCGTGTTTGGCGGATCGAAGTGGTCGACGCTCGGCCAGAGCTACGGCGGCTTTCTGACACTGACCTATTTGTCGAAGGCACCGGAAGGGCTATCGGCCTGCTATGTGACAGGCGGGCTGGCGGGGCTCGACGCGACGGCGGCCGATGTCTATCGGCGGACCTATCCGCGGGTGGCGGAGAAGAACGCGCGCTACTATCGTCGTTACCCCCACGATCGCGAGCGGATCGGCCGGATCGCTGATTTTATCGCGGAGAACGACGTTCGCCTGCCGGATGGCGATCGACTGACGGTTCGCCGACTGCAGACGCTCGGTATCGATTTCGGCATGGGGCCGGGTTTCGAAAACATCCATTGGCTGATGGACGAGGCGTTCTCGGGGCCGAAAGAGGACCGCCTGTCGGATCATTTCCTCGCCTGCGTCATGGCGCTCACCTCCTATGACGGAAATCCGCTCTTTGCCGCCCTGCATGAGAGCATCTACGGCCAAGGCGATGGAGCCACCGATTGGGCGGCTGAACGCATTCGCGCCGAGCACCCCGACTTCGCCGATGGGCGCCGGCCGCTGCTGCTCACCGGCGAGATGATGTATCCGTGGATGTTCGAGGAGATCCGCTCGCTGCGCCCGTTCCGCGCCGGTACCGAGGCGCTTGCCGCGCGCAAGAGCCACGGCCGGCTCTACGATCCTGAACGGCTGGCCGCAAATGAAGTGCCTGTGGCCGCGGCCATCTACTTCGACGATATGTATGTCGATGCTGAACTTTCGCTCGACACCGCCCGCCGCGTTGGAAACCTCGAGGCCTGGGTCACGAACGAGTACGAGCACGACGGCGTGCGTCAGTCGAGCGCTGTCATCGCCCGCCTCATGACGATGGTGAAGGAGCGCGGCGGCCCGCTCGCCTGAGGCATCTGCACACAGACAGCCGGCGGAGATCGCAGATCCTAACTGCGATCTCGACCGCACTTCTTTTGCCGGTGACTATGCTGCCGCGAAATCGATCGGGCGCTGCAAGTCGCGCGCGATGTAGTCCTGTATCTGGCGGACGATCTGGGAGGCGTGCTCTGCCGCCAGCCGGTCGCACAGGTCTATGTCTCCGGCCTCGATCGCGGTGATGATCTCTTCGTGCTCGTCGACATATTGGCGCGGCAGGCGGTCATCGAATGACGAATAGTACAGGCGAAGGATACGCCGGCCTTCATCCAGCAGGCGTGCAAAGAAGGCCGTGTAGTAGGGGTTGCCGCCAAGTTCGGCGATTGCGACATGGAAGTCGCGATTTGCCTCTATCATCGCGAACGCGTCCTGCTTTTCCACGGCGTTGGTGAAGTCGCGCTGGTGCTTGCGGATTTTTGCGATGGCATCCGGATCCCTGCGCATCGCGCCGGCGCGTGTCGTCGCACGGTACATCAACGTCAAGGCATCGAAATAGGCCGGAAGAGCCGCAAAATCGATGGCCGCAACCACCGTGTTGCGGTTCGGCAAAGTCGTCACCAGCCCGTCCGCCGCGAGCCGCAACAGCGCCTCGCGAACCGGTGTGCGCGACATTCCGAAGCGATCGGAGAGGCTAACCTCATCCAGAGCGCTGCCGGGCTTCAGCGCCATCGTGAGGATTTCCTGGCGGATCTTGCCATAGACCGTCTGCGGTCCGGACCCGCGGGTTTTATTTGATTCCATGTGAATTCGTTCCCCTGGCTTTGGATTCTTTTCGATCAGCCTTAGGTTGCATTGCTGCACTCAACATGAAGGCAGATCAAGTCCCCCCACGCGGACCATGGAACGGGCCGATGGGGATAACTTGCGGGGATTGGTTCGCCGAGCGGCTTTTGATCTTGCCAAGGATACGAGAGAGGCTTCCACGGTTCACCGTTTGGGGGCCGTGCCGAGCTCTTGCGCCACCTTCAAATGCCGATGGCCAAAGACGACCATGTAGCGATAGCTATCCACTGAGTTGGGTCGGACAAGGACAGGTGTCGTCTGACCAGACGCCTTAATGGCTTCTCTTAATTCCCGGTACTCTTCGTCTTCATCAGACAGGCGATCAGCGACAAAGGAGACGTCCAATAATCGCGGATCCCCCGCCCTAAGTTTTGTTCAGGAGGATCGAAGAACCATCAAAACAACATGAAGTCGTTGGTCGAGAGCGTCCGGACGTTCTCCAGGATTGCGACCAGTTGAATGTCGGCGTTGTCACCTGATCCGTCGGCGTCGAACCAAAGGCGACCATTGTCCGTTTCGAACAGGAATGTGCCCTTCCCGCTCGAGGCGACAGGGTCCGTCCCGGTCACCAGCGTCACCTTGGTGTCTCGGGTCGCGATCTCGAAACCGGCGCGCTCAATGGCAAGCTTGTCCTGGCCGCGCACGAAATCGGTGATGACATCGCCCTCGCCATCGAGCCCGTCTTCGTCAAAGACGAAGACATCATTGCCGGCACCGCCGGTCAGCCAGTCGTCGCCCGCACCGCCGTTCAGCCGGTCCGCGCCAGCACGACCGTCGAGGACATCGTCGGATTCGAGGCCACTGAGATTGTTGCCGTTCGCATCGCCGCGAATTTCGTCATCGCGGTAGCTGCCTTCGATGATCTCGACGTTGCGGATGGTCAGGCCGAGCGCCAGCCCCTTGTTGTTGACCTGGTTCTCCAGATCGAGAACGACGGACGTCGGCCCCTCTTCGAACGAAAGCGTATCGACGCCGGTTCCACCGTCGAACACGTCACGACTGGACCAATCTTTACGGACCAGGATGTCATTCCCGGCATCGCCGAAGAGCCGATCGTCGCCGTCACCGTCGCACAGCGTGTCGTTGCCCCCGCCGCCCGAAAGAACGTCGTCACCGTCATTGCCGTAGAGCGTGTCGTCGCGATCACCGCCCGCTATCGTGTCCTTCCCTTCGCTGCCCCAATATTCAAGCGCTTCGAAATCACTGAACCAGGTCGCCGTGTCGACGATGACCGCCGCCGGCGAAAACTTGAAGCTTATGTCCTGCCTCAACTGCGACAGATCGAGAATGAGTTGATCGATTCCTGCACCGCCATCGGCCTTGTCGCCGATACCGGCATAGACCGTATCGTTACCGTCCTCGGCATAGATGATGTCCTTGCCGTCGGTGGCGGAGTAATTTGCGCCGCGAATGATGTCGTTGCCCGCGCCGCCTCGCAGCGAATCGTTGCCGGCACCGCCGGATATCACGTCGTCGCCCGCTCCACCGTTCAGCGAATCATGGCCCGCACCGCCGCTCAACTCGTCATTGAGACTACCGCCCGCGAAGACATCGTGGCCGCTGCCGCCAAAGAGGCTGACGCGCTCGAAGTTTCTGATGGTAACCGGTGCGCCGGTCACTGTCGTATCCGGCGAAAGCTTGAAGGTGATGTCCGCCGCATATCTGCTGAAGTCGATAGATGCGTAATCGATCCCGGCGCCGCCATCGAGCACGAGCGTGCCCGTCGACCCCCCGCGCCAGAAGACGTCGTCTCCGGCGCCGAGATCCACGGTGTTGTTGCTGGCCCCGCTCGACCCGTCGCCGACCGTGACCCGATCATTACCATCGCCGGCATTGATCGTGTTCCTGCCATCGAGATCGATGATCATGTCGTCGCCGGCGCCGGAGGTTAGCGTATCGTCACCATTGCCACCATCGAGGACGTCCGCCCCGTTGCCGCCGATCAGCGTGTCCTTGCCGCTGTAGCCGTAGAACGCGACGGTCTCGGCTGAGCCGATGGATGCGACCACGTCGTCACCGGACCCGAACTCGACACGATAGTGCTCGAAATTGGTGAGGACAGTGCCGTCGGAAAGGGTGGCGGAACTGTCGATAGCCGAGAAGGTCTGGCCAACCGTCAACGAGCGACGGTTGACGGTTGCTCGATCTGTTCCCGTGCCGCCATCGGCCTGGTCCGCGCCGCCGGCGCCAAGACGAATGACGTCATCGCCCGCGCCGCCGAAGACACTGTCCTGGCCAAGGCCCTCATAGAAAACATCGTTGCCGGCCCCGAGGTCGATCGTGTCATCGCCCCCCGCAGCATCGACATAGTCGTTGCCCGCGCCGGTTGTTATGTTGTTGGCATCGGACCCGGTGGCGGTGATCGAGTAGTGCTCGATACCGATAAAAGTCGTTCCGCCAGCGAGTGTATTGACCTCGGTCGCCGCCTTTGCGGTGAAGTCGCCGGTAAACCACTCGATAACGAGACGGTCGCTGCCACTCGAGTCGGTTATCCGGTCCTGTCCCTGGCCGTAGGTGTATTGAAACGTATCGTCGCCCGCGCCACCCTCCAACCTGTCGTCGCCCGTGCTGCCATTGAGATAGTCGGTACCCGCGCCGCCGTGGAGCATGTCCGCGCCATCGCTGCCGGACAGATGGTCATTACCCGCGCCGCCCGAAAGAAGGTCGTTGCCGGCGTCGCCGTTGAGATTGTCGTCGCCGTCGCCGCCATGAACTTCGTCGTCGCCGACGCCGCCATAGAGATAATCGCCTCCGGCATCACCCAGGAGCACATCATCCCCGGCATCACCCTGCAGATAGTCATAACCAGCGCCGCCCGCGAGCACGTCGGCGCCCTCGCCACCGTACAGGTTGTCGTAGCCGCGGCCGCCTGAAAGCATGTCATTGCCGAGCCCACCAACCAGAACATCGGAATAGTTGCCGCCGACGACTACATCGTCATAGCTGGTCCCGGTGATATTGAAAGTTTCGACGTTCGTCACCCGGATGCCGCCGGCGAGCACCTGCGGCGTAATCCAGTCACCGATGGTAATGTTCAGTCCTACGCCGTGGGCCGAGTAGTCGAGCGCTAGCATGTCGACGCCGGAACCGCCGTCGACGATGTCATCGACAAGCTCATCGATTGCTTCCGCCACAATGACATCTTGGCCGCTGCCGCCATTGAGCCGGTCCTTGCCGGCATTGCCCATCAGCCTGTCACCGCCGCTGCCGCCGTTCAACGTATCGTCTCCATCGCCGCCGATCAGGTCGTCATCCTGGAACGAACCGCTGATGCTGTCGTTGCCCGCCCCGCCGGAGATCTCGTCGTTATCCATGCCGCCATCGATGATGTCGGCTCCCGCAAGGCCCTCGATGAGATCGCCCTCGATATCGCTGCCGATCAGAATATCATTGCCGGCCGTACCCGTGATATTTCCCATTTCCGTCTCCTAGTGATTGTATTGGGACGCGCAGTTTCACGATCGCATGACCGGCTGCATCGCAACGGCGTGTTCGGGAAGGCGTCGAGCAAGCGTTGGCGGCGTACTGGAGCCATTCTGCTGGAGCCGTTCCTGTTGCGGCCGAAATCGACAACGGGTCGCTGTCGGTGTCCGGTATGATCTTGCGGTCTTTTGGGAGGTCCCGCCCCGCCGATGCGGGACGGGCTCGTCGCGGATCATTCGCGCAACCTCGTCAGGCAAGGAGGAAATCGCTGGCCGACAGCGCGGCGACGTTCTTGACGATCGCCACCAGTTCCATGTCCGCCTCGGTGCCCTTGCCGTCGGCATCAAACCACAGTCGGCCGTTGTCGGTTTCGAACAGGAACGTGCCCTTGCTGCCGCTTGCCACCGGATCGGCGCCGACGACGAGCGTCACCGTCGCGTCGGTCGCGGCAATGCCGTAATCGCTCCTGTCGATCAGAAGCTTGTCCTGGCCGCGGGTGAAGTCGGTGATCACGTCGCCCTCACCGTCCCGGCCGGAGCGGTCGAAGACGAAGACGTCGTTGCCGGCGCCGCCGGTCAGCCAGTCGTCGCCGGCGCCGCCGTTCAGCCGATCCGCGCCGCCGCGGCCGTCGAGGACGTCGTCAGCCCCGCCGCCATTCAATGTATTGGCGGCGCCGTCGCCGCGAATGACATCGTCACTGCCACTGCCGTTGATGATCTCGAAACCCGTGACCGTCAGGCCATGCGACATGCCTCTGTTCAGCGCCTGGTTCTCAAGATCGAGCACAACCGATGTGCCGCTGGCGCTTGCGAAGGAGAGCGTGTCGGTGCCGGCACCGCCATCGAACACATCGGTTCCGGTGAATGCGGTTCGCGTCAACGTGTCGTTTCCGGCGTCGCCTGAGAGGCTGTCGTTGCCCGCACCGTCGCGCAGGACGTCATCACCGTTTCCGCCGCGAAGCGTGTCGTTGCCGCTGTTGCCCTCCAGCCGGTCGGCAAGGTTGCCGCCGGTGACCGTATCCTTGCCCGCGCTGCCGAAATAGTTCAGCATTTCGAAGCCCTTGAAGGAGGTCGTCGTGTCTACCGTGGCCGTGCCGGTGGCAAAACTGAAGGCGATGTTTTTGGTCTGCTCGCTGACATTCAGGTCCAGGGTGTCGGTGCCGGGACCGCCATCGGCGGTATCGCCGATCCCGGCATAGACGCGGTCGTTGCCGTCTTCACCGTAGATCTTGTCCCGACCGCCATACTCGTTGGAACTATCGCCATAGAGCGTGTCGTTGTCGAGACCGCCCTTCACCGTGTCATTGCCGAGGTTGCCGACGAGCACGTCGTTGCCAGCACCGCCGGTCAGGCTGTCATTGCCACGCCCGCCGCGCAGTTCGTCGCTCAATCCGCCGCCGACGAAGATGTCATTACCGCCGCCGCCGTAGAGCGCCACGCGCTCTACATTCTTGACCGTCACCGGCGCATTGGTGGCAGTGACCGAGGACGACAGCTTGAAGGTTATGCCAGCGGTGTACTTGCTGAAGTCGATTGTCGCGAAATCCGAGCCGGCGCCGCCATCAAGCGAGAGTTTGCCGGTGGAGGCGCTCCGCTTGAAGGTATCGTTGCCGGCGCCGAGATCGACCGTGTTTTGGGCAGCCACGCCGCTGTCACCGACCGACACGCTGTCGTTGCCATCGCCGGCCTTGATGACGTTGGTGCCACCGAAATCGACAAGGGAATCGTTGCCGGCGCCGGAGGACAGCTTGTCGTTGCCGGTGCCGCCGTCGAGCATGTCCGACCCTGCGGTGCCGATCAGCGTGTCATTGCCGGCAAAGCCGTAGAGGCTGACGCTTTGCGCATTTCCGACAGACTTGACGACGTCGCTGCCCGATCCGAAGGAAACGCGGTAGTGCTCGAAGTTCTTGATGCTGCTGCCGTCTGAAAGCGTTGCCGCGGCACTCGTCGCCGAAAAATTCAGGCCCGCCGTCACCGAACGCCGATCAACATACACGGTATCCATACCGGCGCCGCCATCGCCATTGTCGGATCCGCCGTCGCCGAGACTGACGATATCGTTTCCGCTGCCGGCCGACACGACGTCCTTGCCGATGCCCGCATCGAGTTTGTCATTGCCGTCGCCACCCGTGATCGTGTCGTTGCCGGCGCCGGCGTACACGACGTCGGCGCCGGCGCCGGTCACGATTTTGTTGATGCCGGTCCCCTTGGCATAGATGCTGTAGTGTTCCATGCCGGCGAAGGTCGTGCCGCCAACCAGCGTGTTCACTTGCGTCGCGAGCTTCGCGGTAAAATCGCCGGTGAAGCCCTGAAGGATCAGCCGATCGCTGCCGCCGGCATCGGTGATCTTGTCCTTGCCTTCGCCGTAGCGATAGGTGATCGTGTCGTTGCCGACCCCGCCCTCGATCACGTCATCGCCGATACCGCCCTCGAGCACGTCGTTGCCATTGCCCCCGCTCAAGGTATCGGCTTCATCGCCACCAAAGAGGTTGTCGTCACCGTCGTCGCCGAACAGACGGTCATCGCCAAGCCCCCCGAAAACGGAATCCGATCCCGTGCCGCCGCGCGCTTCGTCGTTGCCGTTCCCGCCCGAAAGAATGTCGTTTCCTGCATCGCCGGCAAGCACGTCATTGCCGTCGCCACCGGTCAGGCTGTCCAGCCCGTATCCGCCTTTCAGCGTGTCGTTGCCGAGGTCGCCCATCAGGCTGTCGTCACCACGACCGCCCGTCAGCCTGTCCTCGCCGGCACCACCCATCAGGCTGTCGCCATAGTTGCCGCCGGTGATCGTATCGGCAAAGCTCGTACCGGTGATGTTGAAAGCTTCGACATTGGTCGCCTGGATGTTGCCGATCAGAGTCTGCGGCGCGACCCAGTCCTGGATGGTGATTGTCACGCCCTCGCTGAGTTCGGCATAGTCGACCATGAGGCGATCCGTGCCCGAGCCGCCGTCGACAATGTCGCCGGCACCGAACTCCAGCAGCGGATGCGCGACTGGCGGCACCTCCGCCATGATCGTATCCCGCCCCGAGCCGCCATCAAGTCGGTCTCTTCCCACGCCGCCATCGAGAATGTCATTGCCGCTGTTACCATTCAGCGTGTCTTCACCCGTGTCGCCGAAGAGGAAGTCGCCCTGGAGCGCGCCGCTGAGCGTATCGTTTCCGCCGATACCGAATATCTGATCGTCGCCGAAGCCGCCGGTCAGCGTATCGGCGTCATCCGAACCATGTGAGCTTGTCATTCCTGTCTCCTGAATATTTTGCGGCATGGGATATTCACTCGCCGGCACTCAAAGGTGCGGCGTCTATGCAGATTTGCTTTTTTTAGTTCTGGGCGGTCTTCGTTCATGTCCGCCATATTGTTCAGAAATTCCGCGACCGATGTTCCCTAGGAAACAATCGGGCAGCTCGAGAAATCGAGGTGACGTGCTCCCCGATATTGGGCCACCGGGAGCTGGATTTTCCGGGGGTAAGGCTCAGGTCGGCGGGGGGGGGGCCGCAACGAGCCGTTCATCAGCGAAATCTGCACTTTGTTGGCCCCAGTCGGCCCGAAGCTGCGACTTTGGCCGACTGAAGAACGGAGTCAGAATACGGTGCTGGTCAACGCTGACCAACGCCCGATAGACCGTTATCCTGGAAATGGCGCCAGCCCGCCTGACCAAGGTATTTCGCGGGCATCGCTTAGTCGTCGTTTCTGGAGCCGCTTGCTGTTGGATGCGTGCAAAATGCAAAAAGCCCGCTCTGCGAGCGGGCTTTTCGGGAGACCTGATCGGGCCTCTCTTCCTTGGGAGGAAATCATTCGGCAGGTTGAAGTGCCGGCGTCAAGACTTCATCTTCGACTACGGTTCCACTCAACGCGGCATCAAGCATCGCGACATCAAGTTCGTTCTCCCAGCGTGCGACGACGATGGTGGCGACGGCGTTGCCGACAAAGTTGGTCAGCGCGCGGCATTCCGACATGAAACGGTCGATGCCGAGGATGAGCGCCATGCCGGCGACGGGAACGGACGGAACCACCGAAAGCGTTGCCGCGAGCGTGATGAAACCGGCGCCCGTGATGCCCGCTGCACCTTTCGAGCTCAGCATCGCCACCAGCAGCAGCAGGATCTGGTCTCCCCACGAGAGCTGGATATCGACCGCCTGTGCGATGAAGAGTGCCGCAAGTGTCATGTAGATGTTGGTACCGTCAAGGTTGAACGAGTACCCAGTCGGGATCACGAGGCCGACGACCGAGCGCTTGCATCCAGCGCGCTCCATCTTCTGCATCAGCCCGGGCAGCGCGGCCTCTGAAGAGGAAGTACCAAGGACGAGCAACAATTCTTCCTTGATGTAACGGATGAGTGCCAGGATCGAAAAGCCATTGTACCGGGCCACCGCGCCGAGAACGACAAATACGAACAGCAACGAGGTCAGGTAGAATGTGGCGATGAGGAAGGCGAGGTTGGTGACCGAGCCGATACCGTACTTGCCGATGGTGAACGCCATCGCGCCGAATGCGCCGATCGGGGCCGCCTTCATCAGGATTGCTACAAGCCGGAAGATGGGGGCGGTGAGCGCATGCAGGAAATCGACGACGGGCTTGCCGTGGTCGCCGACCATGCCGAGGGCGATGCCGAAGAGCACCGAGATGAACAGCACCTGCAAGATGTCGCCGTCTGCAAAAGCGCCGACGATCGTCTGCGGAATGATGTTCATGAGGAAGCCGGTGATGGTCGACTCGTGCGCCTTGGCTGCGTAGCTGGACACCGCATCGGCATCGAGGGATGCCGGATCAATGTGCATGCCGGCACCCGGCTGTATGACATTGGCGACCACCATGCCAACCGCAAGCGCGAGCGTCGAGAAGGTCAGGAAGTAGAGCATCGCCTTGCCAGCGACGCGCCCGACCTTCTTCAGGTCAGACATGCCGGCAATGCCGGTCGCGACCGTCAAAAAGATCACCGGGGCAATGATCATCTTCACGAGCTTGATGAAGGCATCGCCGAGCGGCTTCAGACTGGCGCCGAAGTCCGGATAGTAGTGACCGACGAGCATACCGGCGACGATTGCCAGGATCACCTGGAAATAGAGGTGGCGGTAGAACGGCAGGGGGCCGGGTTTGTCTGCGACTGTAGAAGAAATGTGCATGATGTCCTCCTTCTCGCCCTCACCGAAAACTGGCTCTTCCCGGGGCGGATTGCTGGTATTGCTACCGAGGCTCGCAAGCGGCATGCCAATTGCGCTTGCCCATTCTTAAGTGGCTGATATTGAATTGTTTATTTGAGCAAGGGGTGCGCGTCGAAATTTGGCGATGTGCGATAATTCGCACTATTCTGTTGAGTGATGTGCGAAATTATGCTCAAGCTTACCAATGAGCTACGCCCTGCCTATGTCCGACGATCTGGCACTGCGCCGCCGGGCAAGCCGGGTGTGGCTCCTATTCAGTCTCGCCGCCTTGGCAGTAACTTTCCTCGCGCTTTATCTGGCTGGAGCCTATGGACGGTCATCCTCGTTGTCTGATCTCGAAGTTCAGGGACGGATCGACGCCAACTTGAAGATTTCGCTGCTGCGTGCCGTCTTGGAGCGGCCGCGTGCCCTTCCGTTTTTGCTGTCGCGTGACAGGGACGTTGAGGAGGCACTGGAAGCGCAGGATCCGGCGAAACGGCAGGCGCTTAGCCGCAAGTTGGAGGACCTCGTCGCAGGCACAAGCGCCTCGGTACTTTATGTGCTGGACAAAACGGGCGTTGCGATTGCCGCCAGCAACTGGCGGGAGCCAACGAGCTTCGTTGGCAATGACTACGCGTTTCGAGAGTATTTTTCCCGGGCA
Source organism: Rhizobium sp. ARZ01 (assembly GCF_014851675.1). Classification (NCBI taxonomy): domain Bacteria; kingdom Pseudomonadati; phylum Pseudomonadota; class Alphaproteobacteria; order Hyphomicrobiales; family Rhizobiaceae; genus Rhizobium; species Rhizobium sp. ARZ01. Next base: position 22,369 of record NZ_JACVAE010000004.1, on the reverse strand, counting down.
ATGAAGGATGGTACGGCCGAGCAATTCGCACTCGGCACCAGTAGCAATCGCCCCGGGCTCTACATTTCACATCGCGTGGGACCTGCCATCGCGACAAGCGGCGTTGTCGTCGTCAAGATGGAGTTTGACCGGCTCGAGAGTGATTGGCGCGACGCACAACGCCCCGCCTACGTCACCGACGTAAATGGCGTTGTCTTGATCACCAGCATCCCGTCATGGCGTTTCATGACGACGGTGCCCCTTGCATCGGACAAGCTGGTTGATATCCGCGACAGCCTCCAGTTTGGCGAGGCATCACTGGCTCCCCTGCCGTTCACTGAAATCGAACGACAGAGACAGGGCGCAAGCCTCATCCGTACTGTCCCGCCCGGTGGCGTGGCGACGGACTACTTACGTATCTCCGCCCCGGTCGCGTCAACGCCCTGGCAATTTGAATATCTCGTGCCCATAGATGCAGCCGTCGCGATGGCGATCCGCGAGGCCAGGCTCGCTGCAATCCTCGGCGCGGCCGCGCTCCTGCTCGCAATAGCGATATGGTTGCGTCGGCGCGAAGGTGCCTTGGCCGCAAAAGCAAGAGAACAGATGGCGCGCGAGGACCTCGAGCGCCGGGTGAGCGAGCGTACGATCGACCTCAGCCGCGCGCGCGACCGGTTGCAGGCGGAAATCTCGGATCACCGGGCGACGGAAGCGCAATTGCAAGCAGTGCAGGAAGATCTTGTCCATGCAAATCGACTGGCAATCCTCGGCCAAGTGGCTGCAGGGGTCGCGCACGAGATCAATCAGCCGGTTGCGACGATCCGGGCCTACGCGGACAATTCCAAGGTCTTTCTCGAGCGGCAACAGACAAAGCCGGTCTTCGAAAACCTCGACCTCATCGCCGGTCTCACGGAGCGGATCGGCATTATCACTGCAGATCTGAAGGCCTTGGCACGCAAGGGCCGCACCGAACCGGAGCCCGTGGGACTTGCGGATGTGATCGATGGAGCCGTCCTTCTGCTGCGTAGTCGCTTCACGGGGCGCATGGAGCGCCTGGTGATCGAACCACCGCCGGCCAGATTGCGTGTACTGGGAAATCGCCTGCGGTTGGAGCAGATTTTCATAAACCTCTTCCAGAACGCCCTTGAAGCCGTTGAAGATCGCGCTGAAGGTCGGGTCAATGTCTCTTTCCATGACAGCGGCGACTTGGTTGCTGTTGTCGTTGCTGACAATGGTCCCGGCATCTCGCCGTCCGTTCTCGGATCGCTGTTTGAGCCCTTCAACACATCCAAGGAAAAAGGCCTCGGCCTCGGCCTCGTCATCTCACGGGATATCGCCAGCGACTACGGCGGTCGCCTCGAGGTGGAAAGCAGCGAAAAGGGCGCCCGGTTCCTCGTTAACCTGCGAAAGGCTGATAGATGATCAGCGCAGTTCCCGTGCTTCTGATCGACGACGACCACGCCTTGCTTCGCGCAACGGCGCAGACCCTGGAACTCGCCGGTTTCGAGGTATCGCCTCTACAGTCTGCCGCCGGCGCGCTTGCCGTGCTTGATGCGGGTTTCGAGGGCGTTGTGATTTCGGACATTCGCATGCCGGGTATCGATGGTCTGCAATTGTTTGGACGCATCCGCGAGATCGATGACGAGATGCCTGTCATCCTGATCACCGGCCACGGGGACATACCGATGGCAGTCAAAGCCATTCAGGACGGCGTCTATGACTTCATCGCCAAGCCATTCCCGGCCGAAACGTTGGTCCAGGCGGTTCGTCGCGCGGCGGAAATGCGGAGGCTTGTCATCGAGAACCGGCGCCTGAGGGAAGCGGCGACCAAGATTGAGGATGATCTGCCGCTGATCGGCCAAACACCGGCAATGGAGCGTTTGCGCCAGACACTTCGCCAGATCGCCGAAACGGATGTCGACGTGCTGGTGACCGGCGAAACGGGGAGCGGCAAGGAGGTTGTCGCGCGGCTGCTCCACGATTGGAGCCGGCGGGCCCGGGGAAACTTCGTCGCTCTCAATTGCGGCGCGCTGCCCGAACAGATTATCGAGAGCGAACTCTTCGGCCACGAGCCGGGTGCCTTCACCGGCGCGCAGAAAAAACGCATCGGTCGTATCGAGCACTCGAGCGGCGGCACGCTCTTTCTCGACGAGATCGAAAGCATGCCGCTATCGGCACAGGTGCAGATGCTGCGTGTCCTCGAAATGCGTGAGGTCACGCCGCTCGGCACCAATGAGGTCCGGCCGGTGGATCTTCGCATTGTTGCGGCGGCCAAAGTCGACCTCGGTGATCCGGTGCAGCGAAAGAGTTTTCGCGAAGACCTCTACTATCGCCTCAACGTGGTGGCTGTCTCGATCCCACCCTTGCGGGAACGCCGCGAGGACGTGCCCCTGTTGTTCAGCTATTTTGCCGAAAGGGCGGCTCGACGGTTCGGACGGGAGGTGCCGTCGCCGACGCCCGCGGTCGCCCGGCATCTGAAGGAGCACGCCTGGCCTGGCAACGTCCGCGAGCTGTCGCATTTCGCCGAGCGTGTGGTACTGGGGCTTGAGCCGGCAGAGCCACGTTCTGATCCGATCGCGGACGGCGCGCTTGCCTCTCTTCCTGAGCGACTTGAACAGCAAGAGGCCGCGATCATTCGCGCGACGCTCACATCTTTCGATGGTGACGTGCAACGGACTGTTGCCGCCCTTGGCATTCCGCGCAAGACCTTCTACGACAAGTTGCAGCGCCACGGTATTGTTCGAAGCGATTTCTCGAAGAAACCCTGACGAAGAACGCTCGGGGGAGTTGTCACGTTATCGAGCGGTGAGCAAACTGCTCGAAGGGTGAGGGTGAGGGTGAGCGTGAGCCTGCGCCGCCGCGTTCATGGCATCGCCGGGCTCCGGATCGCTGACGCATCGGTCATGTGCAGATACCCTCGGGGACAGGAATGCTCCGTCCATCATGATCGCGGAAGGACATCCAACATGATCCTCGAGATGTCGTTCGGTGATCGGCGCGATCACATTCGGGTGAAGCATGCCGAAGATCGGTGGCTTCCAATCCTCGCTTTGGCTGTTCCGGTGACTGGAGTGTTATCAACCGGAATGATCCCGGCGCGTCTCGCGAGATTTCAATAACTTAACATAGTTTCACGGCGCGCGCGATCTCGCTGACGGTCGTCCATTCGGAACTTTGCGACAAGGCCGAGAACACGGTAACGCATATATTGATGGCCCTCATCAATTTGATTTGCATCAACCGGAGCACTGCCCGAGAGGCGTAGAGGCGACGGCGGGAGGGCAACTGTATCTCTTCAAAGGAGAACGCCCATGACGTCACGCTCAAGCCTCCGCTTCGCTATGCGAGCGCTTCTGGTCCGAGAGTGTTTCACTCGAGAGTCTGCTGCCGGTCGCGCGGTTGCAGACCTGATCGATGAACTCGAAAGACGTGAGATCGAGGTGGTCCGCTCCACCAATGTCGACGACGCCGTCGCCATTGTCAGCTCCGATCCGACCATCCAGTGCCTGCTGCTGGACTGGGATCTTAGGGATGGCGGCCAACACCAATCGGCCCGCGCCGTACTCGACGCGATGCGCGAATTTAATGCCGACGTGCCGATTTTCTTGCTGGCCAATCGGAGCGCTGCCTCAACCCTCTCGGCCGAGGTCATGACCAAGGCCGACGACTTCATCTGGCTGCTGGAGGACACGGCCGATTTCATTAGTGGCCGCATCTTGGCAGCCCTTCAGCGCTATCGCTCAACCGTCCTGCCGCCGATGTTCGCGGCGCTGGTCGAATTCGCCAGAACGCACGAATATTCCTGGCACACGCCGGGACATACCGGCGGTACCGCCTTCCTGACCTCACCCGTCGGCCGCGCCTTCTTCGAGTTCTTCGGTGAAAGCCTCTTCCGATCCGACCTGTCGATCTCGGTCGGCGAACTCGGCTCGCTGCTCGATCACAGCGGCGCCATCGGAGCCGGCGAACGTTTCGCCGCGAAGGTGTTCGGCTCGGACCGCAGCTACTATGTCACCAACGGCTCGTCGACGTCGAACCGCGTCATCCTGATGGCGAGCGTGACGCGGGACCAGGTGGCGCTGTGCGACCGCAACTGCCACAAGTCGGTCGAGCATGCGATGACGCTATCGGGTGCGATTCCCGCCTACCTCATGCCGACCCGCAATGCGCTCGGCCTGATCGGGCCGATTCCCCCCGAGCGCCTGACGCCGGCCGCACTGCGCCGCCTCGTCAACGAAAACCCGCTGGTGAAGGAGGGGCCTGATGCCAAGCCTGTTCATGCGGTTATCACAAACTCCACCTATGACGGGCTATGCTACAACGTCGCCCGCATCGAGGAGCTGATGGGCGAAAGCGTCGACCGGCTGCATTTCGACGAAGCCTGGTACGCTTATGCGCGGTTCAACCCGATCTACCGCGAGCGCTATGGCATGCATGGCGAGGCCGCCGTGCGCGACCGGACCAAGCCGACCGTCTTCACCACCCATTCGACGCACAAGCTGCTCGCGGCGCTCTCACAGGCATCGATGATCCATGTGCGCGACGGGCGCAACCCAATCGACCATGCGCGCTTCAACGAAGCCTTCATGATGCACGCCTCGACGTCGCCATTCTATCCGATCATCGCCTCGAACGACGCCTCGGCCGCGATGATGGAGGGGTCGGGCGAAAAGCTCACCGGCGCTTCGATCCGCGAAGCGATCGCCTTCCGGCAGATGATCGCACGGTTGAACGCGGAGATCGCTGACGAAGGCGGCTGGTTCTTCGACGTCTGGCAGCCGCCGGAAGTGATCGATGCGCGGGGCCGTAAGGTGCCCTTCCACGAATGCGATCCGGCCCACCTCGAAAGCGAGCCGTCCTGCTGGCATCTTGCCCCCAACGCGGCATGGCATGGTTTCGGCAACATTGAGCCGGACTATTGCATGCTCGATCCGATCAAGGTCTCGATGTTGACACCTGGCATGGATGCCCAAGGCGACATGAAGGCCGTCGGCATTCCGGCCAGCGTCGTCACCGCCTATCTCGGCGCCCGCGGCATCGTCGTCGAGAAGACCACGGATTTCACCATCCTCGTGCTCTTCTCTCTTGGTGTCACGAAGGGCAAGTGGGGCACGCTGGTCAACGCGCTGCTCGACTTCCGCAAGGACTATGACGCCAACACGCCGCTCGAACGTGCCATTCCGCGCCTCGTGGCAGAACACGGGGATCGTTACGACGGCATGGGTCTGCGCGATCTCGCCGACCTGATGTTCGAGGCGATGGGCAAGCTCAAGACCACGAAGACGATGTCTGAAGCCTTCGAAATCCTGCCGAAGCCCGACATGAGCCCGGTCATGGCCTATGAGGAGCTCGTGCGTGGCAATGTCGAGAAGGTGACGCTCGACGAGCTTGCGAACCGCACGCTGGCGACGGGCGTCGTGCCCTATCCGCCGGGCATCCCGCTGATGATGCCTGGCGAGAATGCCGGTCCCGCCGATGGCGCGCTCATCGGCTATCTCAAGGCGCTCGAATCCTACGACCGGCGTTTCCCCGGCTTTGGCCACGACACGCACGGCGTCGAGGTCGAGGACGGCGTCTACCACGTCCTTGCGGTCAAGCGCTGACGGGAGAGACGGCCATGTCAAACGAAAAAGCCATATCCGGCACACACAAGATGGGCCTGTTGCCCGCGACCTTGATGGTCGCGGGTAACATGATGGGCTCGGGCGTGTTCATGCTCCCGGCCAATCTTTCCGCGATCGGCAGCATCGCGTTGATTGGCTGGCTCCTGACGGTGGTGGGCGCAGTTGCGCTCGCCCTCGTCTTCGCCAAGCTCGCGGCGATCGACCCTGCCGCGGGCGGCCCTTACGCCTATACCCGCAAGGCCTTCGGCGACTACATGGGCTACCAGACCAACTTGGTCTATTGGCTCGCCAACGTCGTCGGCAACGTTGCGCTGGCGATCGCGGGATTGGGGTATCTCTCGCACTTCTTCCCCGCGCTCAAGGAACCGCTCATCCTGGCCATGGGCTCGATCGCGGTGATCTGGTTCTTCGCCTACGCGAACATACTGGGTCCCAAGCTCGTCGGGCGCCTGCAGTCCTTCACCACGATCATCGCACTGATCCCGATTTTCGGGACGGCGTTGTTCGGTTGGTTCTGGTTTAGCGGCGAGACCTATGCAGCAGCCTGGAACGTTTCGGGCAAAAGCGACACAAGCGCTGTGATGGCAACGCTCACCTTCACCCTATGGGCCTTCATCGGGGTGGAAAGCGCCTCGGTCTCGGCCGGAGTGGTGGATAATCCGTCGCGCAACGTGCCGATCGCCACCGTGGCCGGTGTGATCCTCGCCTCGGTCGCCTATGTGCTGAGCTCGTCGGTCATCATGGGCATGATCCCGAACGAAGATCTCGTCGCTTCGTCGGCTCCCTTCGCCGACGCCGCCCGGATCGCGCTCGGCGATGTCGCCGGCGGCGCAGTGGCGCTATTCGCGGCGGTTGGTTGCCTCGGCTCGCTTGCCGGCTGGACGCTGCTCGTCGGCCAGTCAGCAAAGGCTGCGGCCGACGACGGGCTCTTCCCCGGGATCTTCGCCAAGGTCAACCGGCGCGGCGTGCCCTCGCTCGGCCTGGTGATCGTCGCGGGCCTGATGAGCCTGCAAGTTCTGGCCACCATGTCGCCAACGGCCAGCGAACAGTTCGGCAAGATCGCCTCGATCGCGGTGATCATGACGCTGCTGCCATACATCTATTCGACGATCGCCATAAAGGTGCTGGGCTATCGCAAGATGCCCAACAGCCAGTACACGTTCTTCGTGGTGGCCGGACTGGTCGGCGCGGTCTACTGCATGACCGCCCTGGTCGGCTCGGACGGCCAACAGACGCGCTGGTCGCTGATCTTCGTGATCGCAACCATGGTGTTCTACTCGTCGTCGATCACGCGCAAGCGCGACATCGAGGAAAAGCACCTCCATCCGGGCGGACGCGCGCCCGTCTGGGTGCGCTACCTCGCCCTCGGTGTGACGATCGCAGCGCTCGTTGTGATGTTCTGGCTGTCGGTCGGACAGTATCGCGACCTCAACTTGCGCTCGCGGTCGCTGACGCCGCCGGACGCTGCGGGGACGATCGAGATGATCGTGCCGCCGGCGCAGCCCTTGCCGGCTGGATCCGCGACGGCGCAACCGGCGCCCGTGCAACCCGCACCAGCGCAGTAGAGGCGGCGAGCCGGCCGGCGCTCCGGCCGGCGTCCCGTCAGTGTTCGGCCTTCTCTTCGGGAATGGAGAGAAGGCCGCTTCCTCAGGGGACTGCACCTTTATCGCCAGCTTCTGCCGTTTCCGTCCGGGGTTTCAGATCTGGCGCCGAGAAATGGCAAACCCTACGTACCGCGGCTACAACGATGTGGCAGCTAGGTTGAATCGTCCACCACGGTACGATTTCCCGCATTGACGAGGTGCCGCAGTCGCTCTTCGAGTGCGCGGCGGTTGGCCATCGTGATGGTCTAGCCCGTCTTCTCGGCCAGCGCCTTGCCAAGCGCACTGTCTCGGAATCCTTGATACTAAGTGCCGTCGTTGGTTCCCGTTGGGGAGGGATGGCAAGCGTCCGCTCGAACGCCGCCACCTGCGCCTTCCGATCGACTATGACCGCCAATCTTTCGCATGAAACGTTCCGGAATAGAGGTCAGAAGTTCGGACCAGCTTACGCAAGGTAACTCCGTCGCAGGACGGCTAGATCGTCGCGATCGATCTGCTGTGCCCGCGCGCTGTTGCCGGGACTGTCGACCGGCCGTAGCCGCGAAAACTATCTATGGATTTGGCTATCGTTGAAAGACAATTCCCTTTAATTTCCGCAAATTGGAGTGGAACCGGATATCGCCGGCCTATGGGGATGCATACAATCCCCGCCCATGTCGGGCCTCTGCCAACGACCTATGCAAACAGGAGAATGAGATGAGCGGTTTTGAAACCGGCAACAGGGCAGGACGCAACAACCGGGCAGCAACGACGGCGCTTGCCACCGTGCTCGCTTTGGGCACCTTCGGCCAGGCGCTTGCCGCAGAGAGCGATCCAGACGCGACGATCAACATCGGTTCGCTCTATGAGCCACAGAACCTCGACAATACCGCCGGCGCCGGGCAGGGCATCAACGAAGCCTTCAACGGCAACGTCTACGAAGCGCTGTTCCGCCTGACGGATGCGGGCACGGTCGAGCCGGTGCTCGCCAAAGACACCAAGGTCAGCGAGGACGGCCTTACCTATACGTTCACGCTGCAGCCGGGCGTCACCTTCCATTCCGGCGCGCCGCTCACCTCCAAGGACGTGAAATTCTCTATCGAGCGCGTGACGACCGAAGCCTCGAAGAGCTCGCGCAAGAGCAGCCTGAAGTCCATCGCTGGCATCGAGACGCCCGATGATGCGACCGTCGTCGTGAAACTCGCCTCCCGCTCCATCTCGCTGCCCTATAACCTCAGCTATGTCTGGATCGCCAATGACGAGGCGACGGATTTTCAGGCGAAGGAGGACGGCACTGGGCCCTATGCGCTGCAGGAATGGCGCCGCGGCTCGTCGCTGGCGCTTGCCCGCTTCGACAAGTATTGGGGCGACAAGCCGAAGAACGGCGAAGTGGTCTTCCAGTATTTCACCGAGGCGACGGCGCTGAACAATGCGCTGCTGACCGGCTCGGTCGATATCATCACCTCCGTGCAGAGCCCGGATTCGCTGGCGCAGTTCAAGGACAATCCGGACTTCACCGTCAGCGAGGGCCAATCCACCACCAAGCTGCTGCTGGCCTATAACGACCGCGTCGCGCCCTTCGACAATGTGAAGGTCCGCAAGGCACTTGCCCGCGCCATTGACGACGAGAAACTCTTGAATGCCGTCTGGGGCGATTACGGCACGCTCATCGGCTCCTTCGTACCGCCGACGGATACCTGGTATGTCGATCTGACGAAGACCGATGCGTACGACCCGGAAAGCGCCAAGGCGCTGCTGAAGGAAGCCGGCTACCCCGACGGTTTCACCTTCACCATCGACACGCCGAACTACGATCCGCACCCGATTGCCGCCCAGTTCATCCAGAGTGAACTCGCCAAGATCGGTGTGAAGGTGGAGATCAACGTCATCACCGCCAACGAGTGGTACACGAAGATCTACAAGGCGCATGACTTCCAGGCGACCCTGCAGGAGCACGTCAACCACCGCGACATCGTCTTTTACGGCAACCCGGACTTCTATTGGGGCTACAACAACCCCAAGGTCGTCGACCTGATCAAGCAGGCCGAAGCCAGCGCCACCGAAGCCGAGCAGACCGAAAAGCTGAAAGAAGCCAACACGATCGTCGCGGAGGATGCGGCCAGCAACTGGTTCTACCTCTATCCGCAGATCGTCGTATCGACGGCATCGGTTAGCGGTTATCCGGTGAACGGCCTCAACTCGCAGTTCTTCGCCTACGGCATTGCCAAGGCCGAGTAACGGTAAGCTCGACACGATAAGTCGTCTGGAACCGGAGCGTTGTCGCCATTCGCGAAAACGTTCCGGTTTCCTGTTTGGCGCATTCCAGATGCAAAACCGCTTCGCACTTTTGCCGGAATTGCTCTATGTTCGGGCGGCGTCCGCGCGTGAGAGGTAACCACCATATTTTCTTACATTATCCGCCGCTCCGCCATTCTGGCGCTGTCGGTCGTCATTGCCGCCGTCATCCTGTTCGTGCTGCTGCGTCTTCTGCCGGGCGATCCCGCCAACGCGCTAGTCTCCGTCGGAGCCGATGCGGCGCAGATCGAGGCGGCGCGTAAGCAGGTGGGCTCCGACCTGCCGCTCTATGAACAATTCCTGCGTTTTGCCGGCAGCCTGGCGCGCTTCGATCTCGGCACGTCCTTTGTTTCCGGCGCGCCCGTGCTCACCGAGATCGGCAAGCGTCTCATCGTCACCGTGCCGCTGACGCTGCTCGCCTTCGTGGTCGCCATCGCCATCGCCGTGCCGCTCGGCATCCTCTCGGTCGTGCGCCAGAACCGCTGGTATGGCGGGCTGATCTCGGTCGTCTCGCAACTCGGCATCGCCGTGCCGGTATTCTGGATCGGCATCCTCTTGGTCACGGTCTTTGCGGTGAATCTCAGGCTTTTCCCCTCCGGCGGCTTCCCCTCGCGCGGATGGCAATCGGCCGGGGCGGCTTTCCAGGCGCTCACCCTGCCGGTGGCGACCATCGCCATCGTCATGTCCGCCTCGCTGATCCGCTATGTGCGCTCGGCGACGCAGGATGTGCTCGGCAGCGACTACCTGCGTACCGCCCGCGCGCTCGGAGCCACCTTTTCCGAGGCGCTGTTCCGCCACGGCATCCGAAATGGCGCCGTCCCGGTCATTTCCGTGCTCGGCATGGAGCTTGCCTCCACGCTGCTCGGCGCGGTGGTTGTAGAACGGGTGTTTGCGCTGCCGGGCCTTGGTTCCATGCTGCTGCTCGGCATCGAGCAGCGCGATTATCCCAATGTGCAGGGTGTGCTCTTCGTCTCGACGCTGATGGTGTTGTTGGTCGGCTTTGCCGCCGATCTCATCCAGCGCCTCGTCGATCCGCGCCTGCGCGGCCGCATGGCGGGAGGCACCGCATGAGCGCGCCGGAAACACTCGGCACGAGCGTGCCGCAAAAGTCCTCCCTTCCATGGCCACTCGCCGTCGGCGGCCTGCTAATCGGCTTGCATATCATCGTTGCGCTGCTCTCGCTGGTCTGGACACCCTATGGAGTCGGCGACATGGTCGGCGGACGCCTTGAAGGGCCGTCGCTGTCGCATTGGGCGGGCACGGATCGGCTCGGCCGCGATCTGATGACCCAGATCATGATCGGCTCGCGCATCGCGCTGTTCGTCGGCTGCGGAGCGGTGGCGCTCGGTGCGCTGATCGGCGTTACGATTGGCGTGCTGGCGGCTTTCGCCACGCGAACGCTCGACGACGTGCTGGCCGCAGCACTCGATATCCTCATCGCCTTCCCGACGCTGCTGCTCGCCATGCTGATCGTCGCCTCCAGCGATGGCGCGAGCCTTGGAACTGCGATCCTCGCCATCGGCATCGCGGGCTCCGCCATCGTCGCGCGGCTGACGCGCATCCTCGCCAAGCGAATCCTTGCGATGGACTACATCACGGCGGCGCGCATTTCCGGCACCGCTTGGCCGGGCATCGTGCGCCTCCATGTGCTGCCGAACATCTGGCCTACGCTGATCGTCAACTTTGCCCTGCAATTCGGACTGGCGGTCATCGCCGAGGCCTCGCTCTCCTATCTCGGCCTCGGCGCCCCGCCGCCGAACGCCTCCTGGGGGCGACTGCTGCAGGAGGCACAGGCCTCCGTCTACACCGCGCCCTTCGGCGCTATCGCGCCCGGCCTTGCACTGGTCTCGCTGGTCATCGGCCTCAATCTCTTCGCCGATGGCCTCCGCGAGGTCGCCGATCCAACCCGGAGGAGAAGCCGGTGAGCGCTTTGCTGTCTGTCGACAATCTCGACATCCGCACCGTCGGGCGCACGCTCGTCTCCGGCGTCTCCTTCTCTATCGCCGCCGGGGAACGGGTCGGACTTATCGGCGAATCCGGCTCCGGCAAGTCGCTGACGGCGCTGGCCGTGCTCGGCCTCCTGCCGGAGACCATGCGCGCCGGTGGTTCGATCCGACTTGACGGCCGTCAGGTGATCGGTGCGCACGACCGGGACCTGGTGCCATTGCGCGGCGTCAGCATCGCCGCCGTGTTCCAAGAGCCGATGACGGCGCTGGACCCGCTGATGCGGATCGGCGATCAGGTGGGGGAGGTGGTGCGCCGCCGAACTCTTCGGGACGGCGAGAAGCCCGGCAACACCGAGGTGCAGGCGCGTGTTCTGGCCTTGCTAGAACGTGTCGCCCTGCCGGAGCCGGAGCGCATCGCACGCGCCTATCCGCACGAGATTTCCGGCGGCCAACGCCAGCGCGCAGCGATCGCCATGGCGATCGCTTGCCGGCCGAAACTCTTGATCGCAGACGAGCCGACCACCGCGCTCGACGTCACCACGCAGGCCGAAATCCTGAAACTGCTCGAGACGCTGGTGCGGGACGAGGCCATGGGTCTGCTCTTCATCAGCCACGACCTGCCGGTGGTGGCGACCATCGCAGAGCGCGCCCTGGTGATGCGCCACGGCAATCTGATCGAGGAAGGCCGGGTCGCAACGCTTTTCGACCGGCCGACCCATCCCTATACCGAGGGCCTGGTCGCCGCCGCGCGCGCCTTTGATGCCGCGCTGGAGATGACGCCATGACTCTTTTCAACCTTTCCGCGGTGTCCTTCGCCTATGCGCGGGGGACCCCAGTGCTGCACGGCATCGATCTGACCGTTGAGGCCGGCAGCAATCTAGGCATTGTCGGAGAGTCTGGCTCTGGCAAGACGACGCTTCTGAAACTGCTGCTCGGGCTGGAGCACACCTCCGCCGGCACCGTATCCTTCCGTGGCGAGCGCCTTGATACCCGTGATGGCGGCTTCATGCGCGGCTTTCGCCGCAGCGTCCAGGCGGTCTTCCAGGATCCCTATTCCTCGCTCGATCCGCGTCAGAAGGTGTTCGACATTATCGCCGAGCCGCTGCGCTCGCTGAAAATCCAGACGAACCTCACTGAGGCGGTGGCGCAGGCCTTGCAGGATGTCGACCTACCAGCGGATGCGGCGCGGCGCTATCCGCACGAGTTTTCCGGCGGCCAGCGCCAGCGCATCGCCATTGCGCGGGCGATCGTCGCCAAACCCGACCTCATCATCGCCGACGAGGTGGTGAGCGCGCTCGACCTTTCCACCCGCACCCGCATCATCGATCTCATGCGCGACCTCTCGTCCCGCATGACCTTCGTCGTTGTCTCGCACGACATCGCGCTGGTGGCGTTGTTGTGCGAAAGGTTGGTGGTTCTTGAAAAGGGCAGGGTCGTGGAAGAGGGCGCAACGCGCGAAATCCTCGCCCGCCCGGCGCATCCCTATACGCAAAGGCTGCTCGCCAGCACGCCAAGGATGCCGCAACGCGCCTAACCGCGGCGCATTGCAACCTCGCCTGCATGGCTCAACACGGCTCAAGCCATGAGATTATCTGAAAGTGGGCCATATCCCTGAATATAGGGCATGATCAACGTCGACGTTTGCGCCTAGACCTTCCCCACATCCTCATAGAAGGTATGCAGGGCCCAGTCGCCCGCACAGAATCGGTCCTTGGCGAAGTTGTGCTGATGCCAGTAGGGATAGAGGTAGGGCAGGCGGCTCACCAAATTGAGCCTTTCCAGTTCCTCGCTGGTCAGCTTGAGGTCGACCGCGGCGATGTTGTCCTGGAACTGCTCGACCGACAGGCCGCCGACGACAAGCGAACTGACGGCTGGTCGTGTCAGCGTCCAGGCGAGGGCGATCTGTGCGGCGGAAACGTCGCGCGCGGCGGCAATGTCGGTCAGCGTGTCGACGATGGCCCACAGCCGCTCCTTGTCGCGGATCGGCGGTTCGCTCCAGCCGGCCGCCTGGCGCGAGGATGCGGGCGACCTGTCGCGGCCGAAGGCGCCCGAAAGCAGGCCGGCAGCGAGCGGGCTCCAGACCATGACGCCGAGCCCCTGGTCGACCGATATCGGCAGGAGTTCGTATTCCGCCTCACGCGCTTCCAGCGTGTAGTGGATCTGTTGGGTGATGAAGCGCGGGAGGTTGCGGAGGTCCGACACGCCGAGCGCCTTCATAATGTGCCAGCCCGAATAATTGGAGCAGCCGATGTAGCGAATCTTGCCCTGCTGGACGAGTGTATCGAGCGCCGACAGCATCTCCTCGAGCGGTGTCAGCCCGTCCCATTCGTGCATGAAATAGATGTCGATGCGGTCGGTGCGCAGGCGCTTGAGGCTGCGTTCGCATTCACGGATCAGGTGATAGCGGGAAACGCCCTCGTCGTTGGGGCCGTTGCCGATGCGCATGCGCGCTTTCGAGGAGATCAGCACCTCGTCGCGCTTGCCTTCGAGCACCTCGCCGAGGATCTCCTCGGAGCGGCCGAGCGAATACATGTTGGCCGTGTCGAAGAGGTTGATGCCGCCGTCGATACAGGCATCGACAAGCCGACGGGCTTCCTTCACCCCCTGTCTGGCGACCATGGCGAAATCACCTTCGCCACCGAATGAGAAGGTGCCCATACTGAGGGCGGAAACTTTGAGGCCGGAGCGGCCGAGGGTCCTGTATTCCATTTTTTCACTCCCGAAAGACGATTGAGCGCCGGGCCGGGCGGGCTCCGGCGCAGGTGGTTGAAGGCGTCGCGACGGGCCGATGCCCGGCAGGGGGGCTCTGTTCGGTGTCCTCAGGTGCGGGCGAGCTTTTCCTTCGCCTTTGACGACTGGGGCGGTGTCGGGCTGCGCATGTCGCTGTCGCGCGTGATCAGTTCGGCGCCGACCAGGATCTTGACGGGTGGCTGCGCCTCCGAGGCGTTGATCAGTTCGTCCAGCACCGTGACCGCGAGATAGCCGATCTTGCGCTTCGACACGTCGATCGTCGTCAGCGAAGGATCCATGGTGGAACTCAGCGGCAGGTTGTCGAAGCCGATGATCGCGACATCGTCGGGAATGCGGATGCCGAATTCCTTCAGGGCCTTGATGAAGCCGTAGGCGATGACGTCGTTGGTGCAGAAGTAGCATTCGGCGAGCTCGATGCCATTCTTCAGCAGGGCGAGCGTATCGGCATAGGCGTCCTCATAGGTCGACTCGACCGAAAGGATGTCCGCCTCGTTTACCTTCAGGCCGAGCCTTGCCATGTTCTTGAAAAAGGCCTCCTGCCGGAGGCGGAAATTGGTCGTGTCGACGTGGCTGGCGACGAAGCCGATGCGCTCAAAACCCTGGCCCTTCAGGCGCGAGAGCACCTTATGGACGGCGTCCTCATTGTTCATGTTGACGAAGTTCGCGTCGACCACGTCGTAGAACGTGTCGATGAAAACGGTTGGTAAACCGAGGCCCTGGATCACCCGGATGTCGGATTCGGAAAGCTCCGTCCCGAGCGCGATGACGCCGCGGACCGGCGCGCCAGCAAGCGTTTCGGCGATGGCGCCGATCGACTGGCTCTCATAGGTCACCACCTGCAGCGTGTAGCCGCGTCGGGTCGCCTCGTTCGACATGCCGTCGATATAGTCGGAGATGAAGACGTTGTGGTCGCGGTTCACGGTATGCCCGTGCTTGGCGATCTTGAGGAAGCGCAGTGTGTCGGTGGCCTCGACGCGACCCTTGGCCGCGCGCGGCACATAGTTGAGGCTGGCGACCGCCTCCAGGACGCGTGCGCGCGTTTCCTCAGAAATGTCCCCTTTTCCGTTCAGCACCAGCGAAACCGTTGCTGGCGACACCCCGGCGGCGCCCGCAATGTCTCGAATTGTTAAGGATTTCTTAGTCTTCATCGGTTCCCGCGCTTGTTCTTATCGGCTGAAAGAGGGCCGCAATCGTAATTCTGTTTAGTAAATTATTACGCCAATTTTGCCGAGCGTTAAGGCAAAACGCCGCCCTGTGCAAATGCAATCTGCACAAAAAACCGCCTTGCGCGGGGCCATCAGCTTTGGTAATCGCTTTAGTGAAGTGATATGAAATTTACTAAACAACGGAGGAGAGTATGCACCAGTCCAACAGACAGCTCGTGGTTCTCGTCGCCATCAATTGCCTTCTGCTTGTGCTGGGTGCCGCCATTTCTGGCGGATCGTTCCTCTCGCTGTTCAATCTACAGTCCATGGCCAGCCAGGTTCCCGAAATCGGCCTGCTTGCGATCGGCGTCATGCTGGCGATGTGTGCTGGCAATGGCGGCATCGACCTTTCCGGCATAGCGCTCGCCAATCTCTCCGGCGTACTTGCGGCAGTTATCGTCACCTCCTTCGTCTCAGGCTCAGAAAACGGCGCGGTCTTCACCTTCGCCTTCATCGCCTGCGCACTGGTGATCGGCCTTGCCGGTGGCCTCATAAACGGCCTGCTCATCTCGCGCCTCAACATCACGCCGATCCTCTGCACCCTCGGCACGCAGATGGCTTTCACCGGCGTCGCGGTCGTCGTTTCCAACGGCAAGGCCGTGACGGTTGGCAGCCCCGAGCCGCTGTCGAGCATCGGCAACAGCATGTTCCTCGAAGTTCCGATCAGTTTCCTGATCTTTGCGGGTGTTGCCGCGCTGATCGCCGCGGTCCTGAAGTTCACGCCTTACGGTCTCTGGCTGATGCTGATGGGTTCCAATCCCAAAGCCGCTACCTATGCCGGCTTTCCGAAGAATCGGGTGATCGTCGCGACCTATGCGCTGAGCGGCGTGCTTTCGAGCCTTGCCGGCATCATCATCGCCGCGCGCAATGTCAACGTGAAGTGGGACTACGGTACATCCTACCTGCTGATCGCCATCCTCATCGCCGTCATGGCGGGCGTGAAGCCGGAGGGCGGCTACGGGCGCGTCGTCTGCGTCGTCCTGTCGGCGATCGCGCTTCAGCTGATGTCAAGCATGCTCAACTTCGGCGGCCTCTCCAACTTCGTGCGTGATTTCGCATGGGGTGCATTGCTGCTCGCCTTTCTTGCCGTCGGTCGCTTCGACCTCGTCGGCCACCTGTTCCCCGGCAATCGCCAGCGGACCGGTTCGATGCGCGTCCCTCACGCATCGAAGCGCGACACCTGAGGGAAATACTGCGTATTAGTGGAGGAAACTATGCGAGTAAATTCGAAGAAGATTCTGGCCGGTTCCGTCATGGCCGCAGCCCTTCTGGCTGGTTCCGTCGGGACGCTGATGGCGCAGGACAAGCCGGTTATCGCGACCGTCGTGAAGATCAGCGGCATTCCGTGGTTTGACCGGATGGATACGGGCGTCAAGGCGTTCGCAGAAGCGAACACGGACGTCGACGCGAGCCAGAGCGGCCCGGCCACGGCTGACGCCGCCCAGCAGCTCCAGATCGTGCAGGACCTCGTCGCCAAGGGCGTCAACGCTCTCGCTGTCGTGCCGATGGATCCGGCGGTTCTCGAAGGCACGCTCAAGCGCGCCATGGAGCGCGGCACGATCGTCGTCACCCATGAGGCTGACAACCAGATCAACACCCACGCCGACGTTGAAGCTTTCGACAACAGCGAGTACGGAGCCGCGCTTAACGAGCGTCTGGCCGAGTGCATGGGCCAGACCGGTAAGTGGACGACCTTTGTCGGCTCGCTCGGCAGCCGCACGCACCTGCAGTGGGTCGGCGCCGCTGAAGAGAACGCCAAGAAGTACCCCGACATGCAACTCGTCGACCCGAACAATGAGTCGTTCGATGATGCCAACGGCACTTACGAGAAGGCCAAGGAGATCCTGCGCAAGCATCCGGACCTGAAGGGCTTCCAGACCTCGGCTGGCAACGACGTGCTTGGCGTTGGCCGCGCGATCGACGAAGCCGGTCTTTCCGGCAAGGTGTGCCTGGTCGGTACCGGCCTTCCGAACCCGTCCGCAGACCTGCTCGAGTCGGGCGCCATCACCGCGATCGGCTTCTGGGACCCGAAGAACGCCGGCATGGCGATGAATGCGGTTGCCAAACTGCTCGTCAACAAGCAGGAGGTCACCGACGGCATGGACCTCGGCGTCGAAGGCTACAACAAGGTTTCCGTCAAGAAGGGTGCCGGCGAAGGCCTGCTGATCATCGGCAATGGCATGGTTCTGGCCGACAAGGCGACCTACAAGGAACGCCTGTTCTAAAGCCGGTCGTGAATGCTTGCCCCGGGGGTCGGCTCGCCGCCCCCCGGCGGCGGTGCTTTCGACCGCGGACCAACCATCATCACATAAAGGAATTCGCGGGTGCTAGAGAACTCGAACGGCGAGGGCCGCGGCGGCCGCTTTCTCGAGCTGCGGCAGATCCACAAGCGGTTTGGCGGTGTGCATGCGTTGCGTGGTGTTGATCTGACGCTGGAGCGTGGTGAGGCCTATCATCTGCTCGGTGAAAACGGCTGCGGCAAGAGCACGGTCATCAAGGTGATGTCCGGTGCGCACGCGCCCGACGAGGGCGAGATCGTCCTCGACGGAAAGAGCTTCCGCTCGCTATCGCCGATCCAGTCGCTCGAAGCCGGCATCGAGACCGTCTACCAGGATCTTTCGCTGCTGCCGAACCTGACGGTCGCGGAAAACGTGGCGCTCAACGAGCAGCTCGTGCGCGGCGGGGGCCGGCTTGCGCGCCTGTTCGACCGCAAGCGCCTGATGGAGACGGCGGCCGGTGCGCTGGAGACCGTTGGATTGCCGACGGACCGCGCCTTCCTCGATACCATCGTTTCAGAATTGCCATTGGCGTCCCGCCAGCTCGTCGCCATTGCGCGCGCCATCGCGACCAAGGCGAAGCTGGTCATCATGGATGAGCCGACGACCTCGCTCACCCGCCGCGAAGTGGACAATCTCATTCAGGTCGTCGAACGCCTGTGTTCGGAAAACGTCGCGGTTCTGTTCGTCACCCACAAACTCGAAGAATGCTACCGCATCGGCGGGCATGCGGTCGTCTTCCGCGACGGTGAATGCGTCGCGCAGGGACCGATCGAGCAGTACACCAAGGCCCAGATCGCCGAGCTGATGACCGGCCGGCTGATCGCCGCCGAGCGTTATCGCACTGGCAAGCCAGATGATGTGGAGCTTTTCAGCACCCAGAGCTTCGGCACATCGAGCGGTTTCGAGGACGTCAACCTTACCCTGAAGAAGGGCGAGATCCTCGGTATTACCGGCCTTGCCGATTCCGGTCGCAACGAACTCGCCATGGCGATCGCCGGCGTCGAGCCCGCGAGCCGGGGCGGTATGCGTCTCGAAGGCGCGGCTGTGAAGGTCCGCAACCCCTCCGATGCGATCGAACACGGCATCGGCTACGTCCCGGAAGACCGGCTTGCCGAGGGTCTGTTCCTTGACAAGTCGATCTTCGAAAACGAAATCGCGCTGGTCGTGAAGAAGCTCGCAAACGGTTTCGGCGTCGTCGACAGGGAGAAGGGCCGCGCGCTCGCCGCCAAGCTCTCCGAGGAGATGCGCCTCAACACGCGCGATCTCGATCTGCCGGTCGGCGCGCTTTCCGGCGGCAACCAGCAGCGCGTGCTGATCGGCCGCTGGTTGAGCATCCTGCCGAAGCTTCTGGTGCTGCACGGCCCGACGGTGGGGGTCGACATTGGCTCGAAGGACACGATCTACCGCGTGATCCAGAGGCTCGCAGAGGCCGGTATGGGGCTGATCATCGTCAGCGACGACCTGCCGGAACTCCTGCAGAACGCCGACCGCATTCTCGTCATGAATGGCGGCCGCGTCGTCGCCGAATTCGACGCCGAGAAGGCCGACGAGGACCAGCTCTACAAAGCAATGCTTACTTCCAAGACGGAGAATGCCGCATGAGTGCGTCACATCTCGAAGAACTTCGGGCCGCTCCGGAACAGACCCGTTCGTTCAGCCTCAGTGAACTCGTGCGTCGCCGGCCCGAGACGATCACGCTCATTCTGCTCGTCGCGATCTGCGTCATCGTCTCGATCGCCAATCCCGCGTTCCTGCAGCCCTCGTCGTTGATTGATATCGGCCGTGCGAGCGTGGTGATGGGACTGTTCGCGCTCGGCGTCTTCGTGATCCTGGCGGCGGGTGGCATCGACGTCTCCTTCACGGCGATCGCGGCCTTCACCATGTATTCGCTGACGCTGTTCGTGCTGAAAGTGGCGCCGGACCTGCCGCTGCCGGTAATCCTGCTGATCGCGACGGTCGGCGGCGCCTTGCTCGGCGTGATCAACGGCCTTTTGGTGCACACGCTGAAGGTTCCCTCGCTGATCGTCACGATCGGCACGCAGTACCTGTTCCGTGGGGCATTGCTGTCGTTCATCGGCACGACCTGGATCATGTCGCTGCCGCCGCAGATGGGCGCCTTCGGCCGGATGCCGCTGCTGCAGTTCGAGAGCGCTAACGGCGCGATGATCACGCTGCCTGTCTACTTCCTGATCCTGCCGATCGCGGCGCTCGCAACCTGGTGGATCCTGAACCGGACGCTGATGGGCCGCGCGATCTTCGCCGTCGGCGGCAATGCGAATGTCGCCGGCCGCCTCGGCTATAACTTGCGCAAGGTCCATGTGTTCATGTTCGCCTATGCCGGCGCGCTCGCCGGTCTCGCCGGCATCATCCACGTCTGCGCTAACCGGCAGGCGAACCCCTTCGACCTCGTCGGCACGGAGATCAACGTCATCGCCGCCGTGGTCCTCGGTGGCGCGCGCATCACCGGCGGCACCGGCACCGTGCTCGGTACGATCCTCGGCGTCCTTCTCGTCGTTGTCGTCAACAGCGTGCTCGTGATGGTCGGCATTCCCAGCACCTGGCAGCGTGTCGTGGTCGGCAGCTTTATCCTGCTCGCCGCCGCATTCTTCGTCACCAGCCAACACAAGAAATAAGCTTTCCAGCCAAGAGGGAAATATGAAGAAGTTCCTGAACAATCCCGTCGATTTCGTTGATGAAATGCTCGACGGCATCTATCGCGCCCATCCCAATCAACTGACCTATGTGGCTGACGACAAGCGCTGCATGGTCACTGCGCGTCCGAAGAAGGGCAAGGTCGGCATCGCCACCGGCGGTGGTTCCGGCCATCTGCCGTTGTTCCTCGGCTATGTCGGTGACGGCATGCTCGATGGCGCTGCCGTCGGCGGCGTGTTCCAGTCGCCGAGTGCCGAGCAGATGTATGAAGTGACCAAGGCGATCGACCAGGGCGCCGGCGTTCTCTACATCTACGGCAACTACACGGGCGACATCATCAACTTCGACATGGCGGCCGAGCTTGCCGATGTCGACGACATCAAGGTCAAGCAGGTCGTCGGCAACGACGACGCCGCGTCCTCGATCGTCGGTGAAGAGCACAAGCGCCGCGGCGTCGCCGGCATCTTCTTCGTCTACAAGGCGGCCGGTGCGGCTGCCGCCGAAGGCCTGTCGCTTGATGAAGTGACGCGTCTTGCTGACAAGGCGCGCCTGCGCACCCGCACGATGGGCGTCGCACTGTCGAGCTGCGTCGTCCCGGAAGTCGGCCATGCCACCTTCACCATCGGTGACGACGAAATGGAAATCGGCATGGGCATCCATGGCGAGCCGGGCATCAGCCGCAAGAAGCTCGCTCCCGCCGATGCCGTCATCGACGAGATGATGGAGCGGATCTTCGCCGAGCAGGACTACAAGAAGGGCGATGAAGTGGCCGTTTTGATGAACGGCCTCGGCGGCACGCCGCAGGAAGAGCTCTACGTCATGTTCCGCCGTGTCTCGCAGCTTTTCGAAGCGCGCGGCGTCAAGACCAAGCATGTCTGGGTCGGCGAGTTCGCCACTTCGATGGAGATGGCTGGCGCTTCGGTTTCGGTGCTGCACCTCGACGAGGAACTCGATCGCCTGATCGGCGCTCCGGCCAGCACGCCGTTCTTCAATCATTACAAGATCTGAGGAGACCGTCCGATGGATGCAATCAATGCAGCCGGGCTGATCAAGCTGTTCGAAGCGCTGAAGGCAACCTTCGCCGAGCAGCGCGAGTTCCTGATTGCGCTCGACGGCAAGGTCGGCGACAGCGATCTCGGCATCACGATGAGCAAGTCCTTTGCGGCGGCCTATGACACGGTCGTCGCCGAAGGCGAGGGGGCTTCGATCGCCAAGCTCCTGAAGTCGGCCGGCGTCATCATGGCGAAGACCGCTCCCTCGACCATGGGCACGCTGACGGCGACCGGCTTCCTGCGCGGCGGCAAGGCGCTCGACGAGGCTACCGCGATCGGCACCGCCGAACTCGCCGCCTTCTGGCGCGCCTTCGCGGACGGCGTTGCCGAACGCGGCAAGGCCAAGGTCGGCGACAAGACGCTGCTCGACGTCCTCGATCCAATCGCCCGTTCGATGGAAGCTTCGGCCGCAGACGGCGCCTCCCTCGCGAGCGGACTATCGGCGGCGACCCGTGCGGCTGCAGAAGCCCTGGAAAACACCAAGACCATGGTTGCTCAGCACGGCAAGGCAGCCGCGTTCCAGGAAAAGTCCCGCGGCCTGCAGGATGCCGGCGCCACCGTGGGCCTGCTGATCGTGCAGACGATGCACAACTTCGTGGCAGCTTAATCTGACGTAGACCTCATCATCGGGGTCTACGCCATCCATCTTTTTTGGAGAATCGACTCCAAGTGCAATATGGGCGTGTGCAGGATAGGGGGATCACCCGCCTTCGCGCGAATGCGCCATGAACATCTCGGCAGGTGTTCTGAAGCCAAGGCACTTGCGTGGCAGTGAATTGAGGTGATGGGCGAGGGCGACGAGTTGGGACTGACCCCACCGTGGCCAGATCCGTGTCGCCAGGCATGAAGCGGCGGATGCGCTTGTTGGCGTTCTCGACGGCGCCTTTCTGCCACGGCGAATTGGGATCGCAGAACCAGCTTCTCGCACCGATGCTATCTTCCAGAGCCCGATAGCCCATGAACTCCGTACCGCGGTCGAAGGTGAAGCTGCGGCGGGCATGCGACGGCA